>JALHTJ010000042.1 GCA_022865785.1 Candidatus Aminicenantota bacterium | reverse complement strand
TTATGGAGAAATAATGATGCGAGCGAAACTTGTTTTTCTTTTAATCTTGTCATTGGCCGGGATATTAACCGCGCAGACTGTACCGGTATCGAATGACGCTGCCCAGTTGACTCGTTCCTATGTTTATAGAGAGGTCGGCGGCCAAAAACTCAATGCCTACGTGTTTCCGCCTCAAGGTGAGAACCCAGGGAAACCGACGGCGGCCGTGCTTTTGTTCCATGGAGGCGGCTGGGTCGCGGGCAGCGCCGAGTGGACCGCCAAGGAAGCCAAGCGCTTTGCTGCTCTCGGCTTGACGGCCGTTACGATTGATTACCGCCTCTCGGAGGGAAAGATCACGCCGATCGAGGCCCTGGACGATACGCGGGCCGCCTTTCGCTGGCTGCGCCGGCACGCGGCGGAATTCAACATCGATCCAAAGCGCGTGGCCGGATATGGTGTTTCGGCCGGCGGCCACCTGGTCGCCGCTGCCGCGACCCTCGAAGCTCCCGGCGACGGCATCGATGACACGAGCTCCAAACCCGATTTGCTCCTGTTGTGGTCGCCGGCGCTGGATGTCGCGGCTGATGGCTGGTTCGTGCGATTGCTCCAGGGCCGGGCGAGCGCCGCGGATTACTCTCCCATGGAGCATGCCGGCGCTTCGACGCCTCCCACCTGCATCGTCAACGGCGATAAAGACACCCTTACACCCGCTATCCAGGGCGGAACGGTTCCGTGACCGTGTGATCCAGGCGGGGGGCATCTGCGAGCTGCATGTCTATCCGGGCGTGGGGCATCTCCTGACCCGCAACCTGGCCAATCAGGAGGACAACTTCGACCCGGACCCCAAGTTCAAAGCCGACGGTATCGCCCAGCTGGAACGTTTTCTGAGAGAACAGGGCTATCTTCCCGAAAAATAGGCCGGATCAATATTTTCGGTTCTTCATATAATCTCGGATGGCTATTATCGGCGGCTTTGAGGGGAAATGAAAAAGAAAACATTATTGTCATGGAGCAGCGGCAAGGATAGTGCCTGGGCACTTCATGTCCTGCGCCGGCAGCCTGATATAAACGTCGTCGGTCTTTTCTGTACGGTCAACCAGGAATTTGAGCGCGTTGCCATGCACGCCGTCAGGATCGAGTTGCTGCACCAGCAAGCGCAAAATATCGGCCTTCCTGTCCAGTTGATCCCGATTCCACACCCATGCGGTGATGCCGAGTATGGCAGAATCATGAAAAGCTTTGTCGGGCAAACAAAACAACAGGGGATCGAGTGCTTTGCTTTTGGCGATATCTTCCTGGAGGATGTACGCAAGTACAGAGAGGCCAATTTATCCGCTAGCGGCATCACCCCCATATTCCCGCTTTGGGGAATGGCAACGGGAAAACTATCCAGAGAAATGGTAAAGGGCGGTTTGCGCGCCATCATCACCTGTATTGACCCAAAGCATCTGTCTGCAGATTTTGCCGGTCAGGAATATGGAAACTCATTCCTGGAACGAATTCCGGCCAATATTGATCCCTGCGGTGAAAACGGCGAGTTTCACACGTTTGCCTATGATGGACCCATGTTCATAAAACCGGCACACATTTCCATTGGCGAGACCGTATCCCGCGATGGTTTTGTATTCACGGATTTGCTGCCTGCGCAACAGGTGACAGCAAGTTCATGAAATTTTACTTGCGGTTCTGTTTCTTGATTTTATCTCATTGACTTTTTCATTTATTTGTTGTATTGGCTATTCGTGAGTGCCCTTCGGGGCCTAACAGGGAAGACGGTGAAAAACCGTCGCGGACCCGCCGCCGTAACCGAGGACGAAAGCCGCTGTAATGCCACTGTCCGCATGGACGGGAAGGCGCGGCAAGTAGGTTGAATCGGAAGCCGGAAGACCTGCTCGCAGAGTCGAGATCACCGTGCGCCTCGCGGCAGTGGCGCAGGAGTGATCGAATCAAGGATGAAAAACGGCATCCCGCCATCGCTGGCCGGAGTTTAGTTCTCCAGCGGCCGCAGCGGTGCAAGGAGGTGCTGGGCAATTGAACTGAGCCAAAAACAAAAAACAGTGTGAGACGTTTCTCCGGATCGAGGGAAGGGAGTGAAAGGCTCCCGCCGCCCCGCGACTGTAATCGGGACGAAAGCCGC
>JALHTJ010000041.1 GCA_022865785.1 Candidatus Aminicenantota bacterium | reverse complement strand
CCCGCCGTGCTTTTAACCGGCATCGCCGGTTTCATCGGCTTTCACTTCGCCCGCCGGCTCATAGCCGAGGGACATCGGGTCATCGGCATCGATAACGTCAACGACTATTATGATGTGGATTTAAAATACGCCCGTTTGCGCCAGCTCGGGTTTTCTGAAGCTGACACGGACCAACTGCGCCTGAAGGCCGAGGCCAAACTGGAGATGGCGAACCTGGTGTTTTACAAGGCCGACCTGCAGGATCGGGGGAAAATAGCCGGAATATTCACAAATGAAAAACCGCAGCTGGTGGTGCATTTGGCCGCCCAGGCCGGGGTACGCTATTCGCTGGAAAATCCCTGGGCCTACATGGACAGCAACATCCTCGGCTTCATGAACATTCTGGAAAACTGCCGCCGGCATCCGGTCCGCCATCTGGTCTACGCTTCTTCTTCTTCGGTATACGGCGGCAACCAGACTCAGCCTTTCTCGGTCCGCCACAACGTCGACCATCCCCTTTCCCTTTACGCGGCCAGCAAGAAAGCCAACGAATTGATGGCCCACAGCTATTCCCATCTCTTTCGCATCCCCACTACCGGCCTGCGTTTTTTCACCGTATATGGGCCCTGGGGTCGTCCGGACATGGCCCTTTTTATCTTTACCAAAAAGATCATGAGTGGCGAAGCCATCGAGGTGTACAACTTCGGCAACATGAAAAGGGATTTTACCTATATCGATGATATCGTGGAAGGTGTGTGGCGAGTGATGAACAGGATTCCCGAAAGCGATCCGGACTGGGACGGCAGGAATCCCGATCCGGCCTCTGCTGCTGCGCCTTATCGGCTATTCAACATCGGCAACAACCGGCCGGTGGATCTGCTCCATTTTATCGGGCTCATAGAAAAAAAACTGGGTCGGGAAGCCAAGAAGATCCTGCTGCCCATGCAGCCCGGTGACGTGCAGGAAACCTGCGCCGCTATTGAAGATCTGCATCGTTACGTGGGATTTGCTCCCACCACTCCCGTTGAAACAGGTGTGGCGCGTTTTGTTGAATGGTATACGGCTTATTATGGAAAATGAAATCAGGCCGGTGTTTTCCGGCAGAGGCTTCTGGCTCGAGGAGCGGCAATGAAATTTGCGAAGAACATCTTGTGCATCGGGGCCGGCTATGTTGGCGGTCCGACCATGGCGGTTATAGCTGCCAAGTGCCCCGGCTGCAAAGTTACGGTGGTGGACGTCAACGAAGAGCGGATCAGGCGTTGGAATTCTGATGACCTGCCGATCTTTGAACCGGGATTGCTGGATGTAGTACGTTCGGTGCGCGGCCGCAACCTGTTTTTTTCCAATGACGTCGTCGAGGGGATAAGAGCCGCCGATATCATTTTTGTTTCGGTCAACACTCCGACCAAGACATTCGGTCACGGCGCCGGCATGGCTTCCGACCTGCAATATTGGGAGAAAACCGCCCACGAGATCGTTGCCCATGCGGACCGCTCCAAGATCATCGTTGAAAAAAGCACCCTGCCGGTGCGTACCGCCGAAGCCATGGAGTGCATCCTCCAGGAAAACAAAAAAGGCATTCATTTTGAAGTGATTTCCAATCCCGAATTCCTGTCTGAGGGATCGGCGGTCAAGGATCTCCTTGAGCCGGACCGGGTTTTGATCGGTTCGCGGCAGACCGAATCGGGCCGCAAAGCGGCTCAGGAGATCGCAGCCATTTTTGCCCATTGGGTGGCGGCGGATAAGATCATCACCTCCAATCTGTGGTCGGCTGAACTTTCCAAACTGGTGGCCAACGCCTTCCTGGCTCAGCGTATTTCTTCGATCAATGCCGTTTCAGCCCTATGTGAGAAAACCGATGCCGACGTGGCCGAGATCTCATTTGCCGTGGGCAGCGACACGCGGATCGGTCCGCGTTTCTTGAATGCCAGCGTTGGTTTTGGCGGTTCCTGCTTTAAAAAGGACATTTTAAATCTGGTCTATATTTGCCGCAGCTACGATCTGAACGAAGTGGCCGATTATTGGCAGGCGGTGATCGAGATAAATGAGTACCAGCAGGAACGCTTCGTCAGAAAGATCATCAAGGAAATGTTCAATACTATTGTCGGCAAAAAGATCGTGCTGCTGGGTTTCGCTTTTAAAGCCAACACCGGTGATACGCGCGAATCGCCCGGAATTTTCGTGGCCGGAAAATTGCTCGAAGAGCGGGCGCAGCTTGTGATTTCGGATCCGCAAGCTCTGGAAAACGCCCGTAAGGAACTGTCCGGGCTGGACGGTTCCGTTGAGTATGAGCCCGATCCCTACCGGGCGGCCGTCGATGCCCAGGCCATTGCCGTGATTACCGAATGGGATATTTACAGAAAACTAGATTTTGCCAAGATCTTTGCCTCCATGCGCAAACCGGCTTTCCTGTTCGATGGGCGCAATATTCTGGATCACCAGAAACTTTTCCAAATCGGCTTCAATGTTTTTCCGCTGGGCAAGCCGAGCTTGACCCATTTCAAGTAATCCGCAGGGTTCGCAGGTTAAGGAGATACTATGTGTGGAATCATCGGTTATTGCGGTAACAAGGCGGCCAAACCCGTTTTGCTGGACGGCCTGAAGCGGCTGGAATACCGCGGATACGATTCAGCCGGCCTGGCGGTGGCTGACCACAATAAGCTTGCCGTCATCCGCGCCGTGGGTAAAGTTTGTGACCTGGAAAAGAAGGGCCTCGCCCGGCCGCTGCCCGGGCATTACGGCATCGCCCATACGCGCTGGGCCACCCATGGCCGGCCTTCGGAAGAGAATGCCCATCCGCACTGTGATTGCCAGGCGAAGATCGCCATCGTGCACAACGGCATCATTGAAAATTACCTGGATCTGAAAGAAGAACTGCTCGCCAAAAAACATGTGTTCAAGTCGGAAACCGACAGTGAAGTGGTGGCCCATCTCATTGAAGAATATTATAGCGGTGATCTGGAAATGGCGGTGTTGAAAACAGTCCAACGCCTGGAAGGGACCTTTGGCATCGCCGCCATCCATGCCGACAACGACAGCCAGGTGGTGATCGTCAAAAGGGGGAGCCCCGTCATCATCGGCGTCGGTGAAAACGAATATTTCGCCGCCTCCGATGCCAACGCCCTGTTGCCCTACACCCAGAAGATCATCTCGCTAAATGACGACGAAATGGCCGTATTGCACGCGTCCGGCTACCATATCAAGAACCTGAACAATGAATTTTTAAAGAAAGAGATCGAGATCTGCGAACACCGCGACGCCCTGTCCGACAAGAAAGGTTTCGAGCATTTCATGCTCAAGGAGATATTCGAACAGCCCGAAAGCATCGAGAACGCCTTTCGCGGGCGCCTCATCGAAAGCGAAGGCGTTTCCAAACTGGGAGGGCTCGAACCCGTCAGGGAACGATTAAAAAGCCTGAAAAAATTAGTGATCGTTTCCTGCGGTACCAGCTATTACGCCGGATTGCTCGGCCGTTATATCTTTGAAAGCCTGTCGGAATTGCATGTCGAAGTAGAGGTGGCCTCGGAATTCCGCTATCGCAAACTGAAAATCGATAAAAACACCGCGGTTCTCGCCCTGTCGCAGTCAGGGGAAACCGCAGATACGCTCGCCGCCATCCGCGAGGCCAAGCGCAAAGGGGCGCTGATCCTCGGCATCGTCAATGTCGTGGGTTCGGCCATCGCTCAGATCACCGATGCCGGTGTATACAACCATGCCGGCCCGGAATTCGGGGTGGCCTCGACAAAAATATACACTTCGCAATTGGTCATTTTGACGCTGATGGCCCTGTTGATCGGGAGATACCAGGGAATTTCTTATGCCGAAGGAAGCGAGGTTATCCAGGCCATAAAAAAGTTGCCACGCCAGGTCAAAAAGATCCTGACCGATATGGAACATATCAAGAAAATAGCCCTGGACTATGCGCAATACAAAGATTTTCTTTTTATCGGCAGGCTGTTCAATTACCCAACCGCCATGGAAGGAGCCCTGAAATTAAAAGAGATCTCCTATATCCACGCCGAAGGCTATCCGGCCGGTGAAATGAAGCACGGCCCCATTTCACTTATCGACGAGCAGTTTCCCACCGTGGCCATAGTTTCCCGTGACTGCACGTTTGAAAAAATGCTCAGCAACATCCAGGAGATCAAGGCCCGCAGCGGCAGGGTGCTGGCCGTGGCCAGCCAGGGCAGCAACAGGGTCGGCGATATATGCGACGATGTCATCTGGGTGCCCGAAACCATGCCCATCCTGCAGCCGGTCCTGAATGTCGTGCCGCTGCAGCTTTTCGCATATTTCATCGCCCGCCACAAAGGCTGTGATATCGATAAGCCAAGGAACCTGGCTAAATCGGTCACGGTGGAATAAACAATAGATGGTTTTAAAAAAAAAATCGCGAGGAACATCCATGAAAGGAATCATCCTGGCCGGCGGCCAAGGCACCCGGCTTCATCCCATCACCCAGGTTACGTGCAAGCAGCTGCTCCCGGTCTACGACAAGCCCATGGTCTATTATCCGCTATCCACCTTGATGCTGGCCGGCATCCGCGACATATTGATCATTTCCACTCCGGCCGATCTGCCACGCTTCCAAGACCTGCTCGGGGACGGCAGCCAGCTGGGGATCCGCTTCTCTTACCGGGCTCAGGACCAACCGCGCGGCTTGGCCGACGCCTTCCTGGTCGGCGAGGAATTTATCGCCAATGAACCGGTCTGCCTGGTCTTGGGCGACAATATTTTTTATGGTCACGGCTTGACCGAATTGCTGCACCAGGCCGCAGCCCGGGAAGGGGCGACCATTTTCGGCTACGCGGTCAAGGACCCGGAACAATATGGCGTGGTGGAAACCGATGGGCAAGGCAAAGCCCTTTCCATCGAAGAAAAACCGGCCCGCCCGCGTTCCAACCTGGCCGTTGTCGGTCTCTATTTTTACGACCGCGACGTGGTGGCCATCGCCAGATCGCTGCGACCTTCAGAACGGAACGAGCTGGAGATCACCGATGTGAACCGTGCCTACATGGAAAAAAGAAAACTCAAGGTGCAAATACTGGGGCGCGGCTTCGCCTGGCTCGACACCGGCACCCACGAGTCTTTGGTCAATGCTACCATGTTCATCAAGACCGTGGAGGACCGCCAGGATTTCAAGATTGCCTGCATTGAAGAGATCGCCTTCAAGAAAGGCTGGATTGACCGTGAACAATTGAAGCGGCTGGCACATCCTTTGCAAAAAAGCGGCTACGGCAACTACCTCATGCGCGTGGCCGCTGAACAATCGTGATGTTCCCGGCTGTTCAAGCCGGGCCTTTGAAAACTTCCCCCGGAATCTGGCTTATAGGTGCCAAGGGAATGCTGGGCCGGCAGCTGGCCCTTGAGTTTAGCGGAAGAGAATTCGATTTTTTTGCCAGCGACCTGGAAGTGGATATCTGCAGCCGGCAAGGGTTGCAGGATTTTGTCCGGGGCAAAAAGATCCGCTGGATGGTCAATTGTGCCGCTTACACAGCGGTGAACCGTGCCGAAGCTGAGCCGGAACGGGCTTTGGCGGTCAATGCCGCCGGGGTGGAAAACCTGTCCCAACTGGCTGCCAGGCTGGGAGCCAGACTGATCCATTTTTCCAGCGACTATGTTTTTGCCGGCGACGCGAAAGAACCTTACCGGGAGAACGCTCAACCCCGGCCGCTTTCGCGATATGGCTGGAGCAAATGGCAGGGAGAGATCAAGATGGCGGCCCATCTCGAAACTTTTTTCCTGTTTCGCATCAGCTGGCTGTATGGCGTGTATGGGCCCAATTTTGTCCATACCATGCTGAAAATTTTCCGGGAAAAAGAGACGGCGCGCGTAGTGAATGACCAATTCGGTGCTCCGACCTATGCCGCCGCCCTGGCCGAAAATATCGCCGGCCTGATCGGATCCGACAGCGAGCGCTTCGGGGTGTATCACTATTGCGACAGGGGCGCGATCTCCTGGTTCGATTTTGCCGTCGCCACCATGGAAATGGCGCTGGAATTCGGCATGATCCCCCAAAAGATATCCCTGCAAGCTGTCCCTGCTTCCAAATTTCCTGGGGCAGCTGCCCGGCCTGCGTATTCGGTTCTGGACAGCGGCAAAGCAGTGCGTGAATTGGGTTTCCAAGTGCATGACTGGCAGTTGAATTTAAAAAAATTTTTCCGGGAAAAAGCAACGCTTGAGGAAACTCTATGATGTCTATCTGGCGCCGGGTCATGAGGCCGGTCATTTTTTTCTCGGCTTTGCTTTTGTTTGCCAACCTGCAGGGCGCTG
>JALHTJ010000245.1 GCA_022865785.1 Candidatus Aminicenantota bacterium | reverse complement strand
TCCAGGAACTCATCCAGGAAAGGGAATTGGGAACGGTATTTTTCAGCCAGTTCAAAGACCAGCCATTGGTCCCGGTCGGGAGCGTGTCCGGTGATGTTTCTTTTTAAAGTATTGAACTCATTGAAAGGAGAGGCGCCGGCGGCGGAGTTTTTCCACCTCCGATCACTGGCCCGGATCCGTTTCAGCTCTTTATCGGTCAGGTCGGCCTGAAAAAGGGCCCGGCCCAGGTTTTCCTCGTCCAGCCGGGAAATTTTTTCCAATTGGTCAAGCAGTTTTAAGTTTTTCTCCTTAACCTGCAACGCCTGGTCGTATTCGTCTTGCATGGTGCTGCCGATCTCCAGGGTCATGCCCTGGATGAAATGACCGACCAGGATTTGAAATTCTTCAATGTCCCGATCCGGGGCCGGGGGTTGAAGCATTTCCCGTAAAAAAGCCAGACGCTGGTCAGTGTCAGCACCGTCGGGTATGTGCCTTTTTATCTTTTCAAAGGCCTGGTCGCTCAGATAATCACCTGCCAATCCCTTGTTGCGGAGGCCGGATTCCGTTTTAACCAGGATCCTGGCCAATACTTCTTCGGTCATGGCTTGCCTGATTTTCTTTTCGTCGCAACAGGTGATTCCGGCCGGCAGGATTTCCTGGGCGACGGAAAAGGATAAGCCGGCTCCGTTCAAGCACAGTAATAAAAGAAGCATAATTTTGAGTCGCATCTTGGATCTATTCATTTTAAGCGAAGCGGTTCCTAATTTCAATACGGGGCCACTTTTCCCCGTTGACTTTTGGGAATTTTTCATTTATAGTTTTTTTTCAAGGAGTTGTAATGAACATCAAACATCAAAAAACAAAGCTAATTTTAGATCTGTTCGAAGAGATCAGCGCCATACCGCGCTGTTCCAAGCATGAAGAAAAAATCTGCGCTTTCTTTTTGCAATGGGCTGAAAAAAACGGTTTGCAATCCAAAAAGGATAAGGTCGGAAATGTGCTGATCAAGGTGCCCGCTAGCGCCGGTTACGAGGGATCCGGAGCCGTGGTGATTCAGGGCCACATGGACATGGTTTGTGAAAAAACCGCAGATTCTCCCCATGATTTTACCAAGGACCCCATCCGTTTTGTCTATGACGGCGAATGGCTGAAGGCCGATCGCACCACTCTGGGCTCCGATAACGGCATAGCCCTGGCCATGGCCATGGTGCTGGCGTTGGATAAGGAAGCCGTCCATCCTCCCCTGGAGCTGCTTTTCACCGTGGATGAGGAAACCGGCTTGACCGGGGCCAATGCGCTGCAGGCTGATTTTATTGAAGGCAAGATCCTGCTCAATATCGATTCCGAGGACGAGGGCGTGTTCACTGTCGGTTGTGCCGGTGGCCGCGACACCCACACCAGTTTGGCATTACAGTATGAAGATGCCCCTCCCGGTTTCATCATGGCCCGTTTGAAAACCGGCGGCATGAGCGGCGGTCATTCCGGGATCAACATTAATGATGGACGAGCCAACGCCATAAAGATTTTGGCCAGGACCCTCATGCAGATCAAGGCGGAGTTCGGCCTGCGCCTGGCTGATATCTCCGGCGGCACTGCCCACAATGCCATTCCCCGCGATGCCTGGGCCGATATTTTTATTCCCCGTGACAACTTCAAGGCAATTGAAAAAACCGTAGCCGATATGGAAGAGGTTTGCAAGCATGAATTCAAGAAAATCGATCCGGATCTGAAAATCTCGGTGGAACTGCAGCCCGAAACAATGGGAAAGCGTCCGCTGAATGCAGTAGACAGCGCCAGGATTGTTGACCTGATCATCGCCCTGCCGCACGGCGTGGCCGCCATGTCAACGGAAATGAAGGAGTTGGTGGAAACCTCCAACAACCTGGCCAGCGCCAAGATCGCCAACAGCAAGATCGATATCGTCACCAGCCAGCGCAGTTCGGTCATGTCGCGCTTGGACGCCCTGACCTGGAGGATCGAAGCCATGGCGCGCCTGGCCGGAGCCCAGGCAGCCAGCGGCAATGGCTATCCGCCCTGGCAGCCCAACCTGCAATCTCCGCTGCTGGCCCGCTGCAAAGACGTATACCGCAAGCTGTTCGGCCGGGAGCCACACGTGGAAGTCATTCATGCCGGTTTGGAATGCGGCATCATCGGTGACAAAAAGGCCGGCATGGATATGATTTCCTTCGGCCCAACCCTGAAAAACCCCCACGCACCCGAGGAAAAAATTCATATAGAATCCATTGGCAAGATCTGGGATTTTCTGGTGGAGCTGTTGAAAAGTTTAAAATAATTTTATTGCCGTTTAATTGACCCGCGCAGCGTTATTTATTAAAATACTTTCATGAAAAGAAGAACTTTCGTAAAAAACGGCGTGTTGTTTTCCTCAAGCATACTGCTGGCCCGCCCGCATAGTGCCCAGGCCAATCCGCTCACAGCAGCTCCGGTTATCCAGGTAAAGGGTGAATCGCCTTATGAAATCACCAAAAGGGCTGTGCTGGAGATCGGCGGCATGGGCAAAATAATCTCCCGGGGTGATGTGGTCATGGTCAAGCCCAACATCGGCTGGAACCGGACCGTGGAACAGGCCGCCTGCACCAATCCCGAAGTTTTGCGGGCGCTGATCGAGCTGGCTTTCAACGCCGGAGCCAAAAAAGTCGTGATCATGGACAACACTTGCCACAAGGCCGAGGACTGCTACCAGCGCAGCGGCATTGAAGCCATGGCCAAAAAATTGGGAGCCGATGTGCGCTACTGCGACGAAACCCGCCTGGTCGCCCACAACTTCAAGGGTGAATATCTCAGCAAATGGCCGGTTTTCAAGGACTATTTGGAAGTTGATAAATTCATAAACGTGCCCATCCTCAAGCATCACGGCAGTGCCGGCCTGACCATCGCCATGAAGAACCTGTATGGCATCCTGGGCGGCAACCGCGGCAAGCTGCACCGCGACATGGGTGAGAACATCGCTGAACTGGCAGGGGGTTTCCCCAGCCACCTGGTCGTGGTCGACGCTTACAGGATTTTGCTGCGTAATGGTCCGGTTGGCGGGCGGTTGAGCGACGTGGAAATGCGCAAGACCGTGATCGTTTCGACCCACATCATGCATGCCGATGTAACGGCGGCGGTCCTTTTCGGCAAGGACCCCAGGGAAGTGGAATTCCTGCAGGCGGCCCATGCCAAAAAAATGGGCGAGATCGACATCACCAAAATTCCGGTTAAGTCGTTGACCGTTTGAGGGCCGGTGGACTCCATAACCAGCAAACGACTGCAGCGGCTGCGCATCATCAGCCAGTTTTTTTTCACCTGGCTGTTTTTCTTTTTGCTGCTGAAAAGCGGCGGAGCCGCCATAGAGCATTTGCCGCAAACCGGTTTTTTCTTTTATATCGACCCCTTGTTTCTTTGGGTGAATGTTTTGTCGGGACCTTTTTTACAAGTATTTTTGCTGGCGCTGATCCCGCTCATCATGACCCTGGTCTTCGGCCGTTTTTTTTGCGGCTGGGTCTGTCCCTTCGGAGCCCTGAACCAATTTTTTACCTGGTTGGGCAGCCGGCGCCAGCGTAGGAAGATTCCGGTCAGCCGCCCCTCACTGCGGTTGAAGTACCTGCTTTTAATCATCCTGCTGGTCGCATCCCTTTTTGCCAGCCAGCTGCTGGGCTGGCTGGATCCTTTGGCGCTGCTGACCAGAAGCAGCTCGGCGGCGCTGGTCCCGGGCGCAAATTTCCTGGCCCAGCACGCCCTGCAATCCGGGGCGCAAAACCAAGGCTGGGTAGGGAAAATCGTCAAACCGCTGTACGATTTCAGCCGCCGTTCCCTGCTCACGGTCAGGCAGAGGACATTTCTGCAGGCCGCGGCCATCGGTCTGATTTTTTTCGGCCTGCTGCTGTTGAATCTGTACCGCCGCCGTTTTTTTTGCAACAGCCTCTGCCCGCTGGGAGCGGTTTATGGTTTTATGGCCAAGTATTCCCTTTTGCGTCTGTCGCTCAATGAAAACTGCACAAAATGCGGCGCCTGTTCCAACCATTGTACATATTATGGCAGTCCTTTCCAGGATTACCTCAAATCCGAATGCGTGCTTTGCCTCAATTGCCTGAACGATTGTCCGTTCGCCGCCATTGATGTGCGCTTTCAGCTGCCACGGTCCGTAAAAATGCCCGCCCTAGACATGGGCCGTCGCCAGATCCTGGCCGCAGCCGGCTGCGGCCTGGCAGCGGCGGCGCTGCCCCAAATCGGCGTGAATAAAAGGACCAGGGCCCATGACTTTATTCGCCCCCCGGGAGCGGTTGTGGAAAAGGAATTCCTGAAAAAGTGCGTCCGCTGCGGGGCCTGCCTGCAGGCTTGTCCGACCAACGCCATTCAGCCTGCCGTTTTTCAGGCCGGGTTGGAAGGGATCTGGACCCCGGTTTTAATTCCGGTCAACGGTTATTGCGAATACGAGTGCGTGCGCTGTACCCGGGTGTGCCCGACCCAGGCCCTCATGCCATTGACGCTGGAAGAGAAAAAACAGTTCAAGATCGGCACGGCGGTCATCAACCGCAGCACCTGTTATACCTACGCCGACGGCTACAATTGCGCGGTTTGTGAAGAACATTGTCCGGTACCGGAAAAGGCGATCAGGTTCCGTGAAGTCGAATTATATAATTTTCGCGGCAAACTCAAAAAAGTGAAACAGATTTATGTGGTTCCGGACTTGTGCATCGGCTGCGGCATCTGCGAAAATGTCTGTCCGCGCACCGATGCTCCGGCCATTGTGGTCGGAGCCGAGGAAGAGCAGCGGGAAAATTTCTTATGAAAATTGCCCGGCGCGGGCATGAGTGGCGTGTTTGTCGCTATTGACTTTCAACGTAATTTATATTAATTTCAAGTGCAGGCAAGGAGCTTCATGATTAAACATTACGGCTTGGTTGTTCTGATACTGGTTTTACTTTTCCTGACCGGCTGCACCTCTTCCAGTGAAGCAAAGGTCAACGTGTACAACAGTGGAGAATTGAGCATTAAGGTTACACTCTACTATTCAACCATAGATATCACTCCGGGCAAGAGGGAAGGGTTCACGCTCACCTGGCCCGGACGGGGCGCCATGCGTGTCAGTATGGTTTACTTCCCGACCGGCCAGCCGGTGCGTTCCAAGTATCAGGACCTGGAATTGAACAACGGTGATGTACTCGATCTCAGCGTGGGATTCGCCAAGAACTGAAGCTCAGCCCATGGATGTTAAGGATAGCATGATGTTGATCCTCGCCGCCGATCATGCCGGCTTTGAATTAAAGGAAAAGCTCAAGGCGTATTTGCGACAACAAGGGAAGGCCGTCGACGATTGCGGCGTTTATTCTTCTGCCGCGGCCAACTGGGCCGAGTTCGGCGCCAGGGCGGCGGCGAAAGTATCGGCCGATCCGGAACACACCATGGGAATATTGGTCTGCGGCTCGGGCATCGGCATGTCCATCGTGGCCAACAAGTTCAGGAACGTGCGGGCCGCGCTCTGCCACGATGAAAACGCGGCCTTCCTTGCCCGCAGCCATAACGACGCCAATGTCCTGGCTTTGGGGGCGCGGGTGGTCGACAGCGCCACAGCCTTGAAGATCGTCGCTGTTTTTCTGCAGACCGCTTTCGCGGGCGGCCGGCACCAGGTGCGGTTGGATTACCTGCGCGACGGCGTGGAAAATAAAATTCATTGAAATCATTTGACAAAATCAGGAGGTAACATGCCCGTTGACACAAAAGACATCTTTGCTATAGTCGAAAAACAGAACCAATGGCGAGGCAAGCAATGCATCAACCTGATCGCCAGCGAGAACACTCCCAGCCCGGCAGTACGCTCGATCCAGCTCAATGATTTTATGGGCCGTTACGCCGAAGGCCATCCCAACACCCCT
>JALHTJ010000040.1 GCA_022865785.1 Candidatus Aminicenantota bacterium | reverse complement strand
TGCGGCTACGACTCCGACCAGGTTGGTCCGCGAAACAGCCAGCAGCATGATGCCGGCAACGATTGCCACTTCCAGGGCTGTGGCCTTGGTGATAAATCGGGTTTTTTTATCTGTGACGAAGCGGGCGCGCTGAAATGCCAGGTAAACTTCCAAGGCCGGAATGACGGTGAGGATGCGCATGGGTAAAATCGCCAGGCGGGTCAGTTCTTCCGACAAACCGGATATGCTGCGAAACCACCAGATCACAGCGGGTGAAAAGGTGAGCAGGGCCAAGATCCCTGTGACCGTTCCACCCAGCATCCAGGCAAACGAACGCAATTGCCGGTAGCTGTTCCCGCCTTTTCCCAGCAGGGCAATGGCTACTTCCTGAAAAGCGAGGCCGGCGCTGCGGAATATCAATACCAGGGCGCTTACCACCGGCAATACGGCCAGGGACGCGATGGGCAAACGGCTCTTACCCAGGAAAAAAGACATCAGGGGATGCACGGCCAAAGCCAGGACCGACGTCAGGGCCAGGGGGAAATAAAATGCGATCAGGGTCGCGGTGTCCAGTCTCTGCCCCGGGCCGTGCATAGTCTCCGGACCGGACAGCAAGCGCCGCAGCACTGGGCCGACCATGAAACGGCTGGCCAACGCCTCCATGACCACTCCGGCAGACAACGCCGCCGCTCCCACGCAGGCGCCGGGCAGTGAAGAAAAAAGATAGAGCAGCAGGGCCGTTGCCGCCATTGACCCCAAACGCACCACTGTGCCGTAGGCTACCCGTCGCGGCATTTTGTTGCCGATGAGGATACCCTGGTAAAATCGCCGGTAGCCGATGGCTGCCGGCCAGGGAAGAAGTATGACCGTGGCCTGGCGAGTTAATTGGGCTACTTCCAGAGGCAGGTTGATCAGGCCGCGCGTCAGCCAGAAAAAAACCGGCGGGATCAGGACCAGCAACATGGCCAGGGTGATGAACAGGTTCAGGGTATTGGTGAAACGCCTCAATTTAAGATAGGTCTGGCGGTCTTTTACCAGGGCGTTGGCCGCACTGAGCATCATGATGATCGGAGACTCGAAAAGCATGCCCAGCGAAAAGGCCACACCATAGGCGGCCAGATTGAACTTGGCGTCGGTCAGGCGGGCGATGACGGCCGCAATAAAAGGCCCTTCAATGCCCATCATCAGCCAGGTGGAAAACAAGGGCAGCCAGAATGCGGCGATCTTTCTGCGGGTCATTAGGGCCTTTTCAATTGTCATCCGCCAAGGTTAACACGACTTTTCCAAGCTGACAAGCCGCCCCGGGATCATGCTTTTTTGACTTCACAAAACGAATGATTTATAATTTTTTCATTCAAACCGCTGGAAATTCATGAAAAAAATTCACCTTGTGGCCGGACGCGTTTTGTTGGCCTGCATCTCCCTGCCGGCGTTGAGCCGTCTCTGGGGCAAAATCATGCGCCTGCGCCGGCCGCGCTTTTTGGTCCGGTCAATGATCCGACGCTTCCAGAGGCATTACCGGATAGTCATGGACGAATTCAGAGGCGGGACGGAAGATTACCGATCGCTCTGCGATTTTTTTCTGCGCCCCCTTGATCCAAATACAAGACCGCTGCCGCTGGACAACGAATGCCTGCTGGCGCCGGCCGACGGCAGGTTGAGCGAATTGGAACTCCTCTCCAGCGACCAGGCCACCCAGGTTAAGGGCTGGGCCTACCCACTCGGCCAGCTGTTGGCCGAAAGCCTCGATTTCGCACGGAAATGGCATGTGGCGACGATCTACCTGTCGCCCAGCGACTACCATCGCTTCCACTACCCTCTTTCGGCCCGCGTCAACGGCTGCTTTCACGGCGGCACGCGCCTATTCCCTGTAAACGATTTTTCGGTGAACCGGGTCAAGCGCCTCTACATCCGCAACGAGAGGGTCGTGACCCGCTTCATTTTTAAAGGCAGT
>JALHTJ010000244.1 GCA_022865785.1 Candidatus Aminicenantota bacterium | reverse complement strand
TTGCCCCGCAAATAAGAACCGCTGATGAGCAGGACCAGGGCCAGGGCAATGCAGGCATAGGCCGGGCGGTATTTTTTAAAATAATAAAAAATCAAAAAAAAAGCAAAAGTCGTCAGCGCCAGCGGCCTGAAAACAAAAGGGTTGGGCTCAAAGCCGTGAACCAGGGCCAGGGCGCCCAGAACCGGGAGGAAGATCGGGGTGAAAATATCACGCATGCCGCATAGTACACGATTTGCCGGCAGCAAATCAAGCTGCCGCTTTTTGCAATAAACTCGGAGCGCGCGGTTGAATTGGCGCCTGATTTGGTATATTATTCAATATTAAAAGTTAGGGCAACAAACTGAGGCCAATGATGATAAGAAGAGATTTTATAAAAAGCGGCGGCACCCTGCTGGCAGCGGCGCCGTTCATGAATTTCGGAGCAGGCAACCCTTTGACCAAAAAAATGCTGGTCCTGGGATTCGACGGCATGGACCCGGGCATCGTCAACCGTTTGATGCAGCAGGGGCAGCTGCCCAACATGCAGCGCCTGGGCGGCCAGGGCGTGTTCACCATGATGCGCTCGAGCATCCCCCCCCAGAGCCCGGTGGCCTGGGGCAGCTTCATCAGCGGCGCCGATCCCGGAGTTTTCGGCATTTTCGACTTCCTGCACCGCAACCCCGAAAATTACAACCCCATGTTTTCCCAGACCGATACCCTGCCTTCGCGCTGGCTGGTCAACCTGGGCCAGTACCAGATCCCGCTCAAGCCCGGGAAAGTGGTCCTGAAAAGGGAGGGCCGCGCTTTCTGGGATTACATGGAAGACCGCGGCATTCCGGCCACCATCGTCAAAGTTCCCACCAACTACCCGCCCTCGGAAAGCAAGCAGCGCACCCTGGCCGGCATGGGCACACCGGATATCCAGGGCACCTACGGCATCTATTCGCTGTACACGTCGGATGAGAACGAATCGCAAAGCGACCTCTCGGCCGCCAACATCTATTACGCCTACATCGACGAGAACAACGTCATGGAAGGGCAGATCGAGGGGCCGAAAAACGACCTGCTCAAGGAAGGCGAAAAAGTGGTCGTGCCTTTCAAGGTCTATGTAGACAACCGCCACAAGACCGCGCGCATCGACATCCAGGGCCAGGAGATACTCATCGCCGAAAAGGAATACTCCGATTGGGTGGAGATCGAATTCTCCCTGATCAAGCACCTGGCCGGCATCAGCGGCATGGTCAGGTTTTACCTCATGGAAATGGGCGATCGCTTCCGCCTCTACATCTCCCCCACCCACCTCAGCCCGCGCGCGCCCGCCGTGCCCATCTGCACCCCGTCCGGCTACAGCCGCGAACTGACCGACCACGTCGGACTGTTCCACACCATCGGCCTGCCGGCCGACACCAAGGCCCTGAATAACGGCACCTTTTCCATGGAGAACTTCATCACCCAGTCGCTGTCGGTTTTCGATGAAAGCTGCCGCCTGTTCGACTACGAACTGCAGCGCTTCAGCGGCCAAAAAGAGGGATTGCTTTTCTTTTACTTCTCCTCGCTGGACCAGGGCCAGCATATGTTCTGGGCGCTGAACGACAAGGAACATCCCTATTACCATCCCGAAGAGAGCCGCAAATTCGCCTATATCACCGACGAGATGTACCGCAAATTCGACCGCGTGCTGGGCAAGGCCATGAAGAATATCGACCCGGGCATCCCGCTCCTGCTTATGTCGGACCACGGCTTCGGCCCTTTCCGCCGCGAAGTCAACATCAACAACTGGCTGGTCAAAGAGGGATACCTGAAAATGAGTGTCGGCGGCGGCGGCGAAGAGATCTCCATCCTGGGCTACGCCGACTGGCCGGCGTCCAAGGCCTACGCCCTGGGCCTGAACGGCCTGTACCTGAACCTCAAGGGCCGGGAAAAAGAAGGTGCGGTCGGTCCGCAAGAGCGGCGGCGGCTGCTCGACGAGATCAAGGCCAAGCTGGAAACCATCAGCGATCCCCAAAACGGCAACAAGGTCATCTCCTGCGCCTATATTTCCGAGGATAATTTCTCGAAAAACTTTATCGACCGCGCCCCGGACATCATTCTGGGTTTTGACCGCGGCTACCGCATCAGCGATGAATCGGCCCTGGGCACGCTCAGCCGCGAGATGATCAGCGACAACATGGGCTGGTGGTCCGGGGACCATTGCGTGGATCCCAAAAAAGTGCCGGCCTCATTCATCTCAAATTTCAAGATCCAGAACCCGCTGCCGGACATGCAGGATGTGGCTCCCACCATTTTAAAATATTTCGGCATCGCCACCCCGGCCCAAATGACCGGGAAAGCATTGATTTAGGAGGAAAACATGTCGAGCAAAGTCAAACTGAGCAAGGAAGCCGGCCAGAAGGCCGACGAGATCATCGCCTTTCACGGCTACTCTTCCCTGGAAGAACTGATCGAAGATCTGATCAGCAAGGAGTACGAGAAAATAAAGAGCGGCGACAACAAGGAAGAACTGGCCAACAAGCTCAGCGGCCTGGGCTACATTTCCTAGATGGCGCAGAAGATCAATTATTTCCTGACCCGCGGCTGCGACCTGCTGCTGGCGCCTTTTGCCAAGCTGCCCCCCTTCTGGGGCATCCTATTCCTGAGCCTGCTGACCTCGCTTTTCGTGCTGGTCGTGTACCGGGCCGTTTCCAGTCCCCAGAAAGTCAAGGACACCAAGAACCAGATCAAGGCCAACATCCTGGCCATCCGCCTGTACCGCGATTTTTGGAAGACGATCATCGGCTCGTTCTTCAAGAGCCTGTATTACACGGGGAAATATTTCGCCCTAAACCTGGTGCCGCTGTTCCTGCTGCTGCCCCTGCTCTTCCTGCTTTTCGTGCAGATGGACATCCGCTACGGCATGCGCCCCTTCCGCCCCGATGAGAGCATCACGGTCAAGGCTGGATTCAAAAGCGACATCGGCGCCGCGAATGTGGAGATCCTGCCCAATCTCCATTACCGCTCCACCATGAATCCAGTGTTCATAACGGCGCTGCGCGAAGTGGACTGGAAGCTGAAGGCCGTCCAAAGCGGTTCCACTGCCATCGCCATCACTGTCAACGGGATTTCGGTTCAAAAGAACCTCATCATCGGCAAAAACATGCCGGCCCTGTCCAATAAAAAAATGGCCGCCTCATCCCTGGAGCATTTTATCTATCCGGCGGAAAAACTGCTGGCCGCGTCCACGCCCCTGCAGTACCTGTCCATCCAGTACCCGGCGCGCAGCATCTCCTTCCTGGGCCTGCGCACCCACTGGCTGGTCTATTACCTGGTTCTCACCATGGTCATCGCCCTGGCTCTGAAGAACAAGTTCGGCGTGGAGTTCTGATTAAACAAATTTCCTGATCTTTTCGTAAAACCGTCTCAAGGAGAAATCATGAAAAAAATATTCTATGTCGCCATGATCGGCCTGCTTATCATGCCGCGGCTCGGCGCCCAGGAACAGAAGGGCGCCGCTGCCGAAATGATGAAAAACCTGCAGATCGTGGAAAAGCCGGAAGCGGTCCCCACTCGGGCCCAACCCGGATTCGGCAGCATAAACGCCAGGGACATGATGACGATCATGACCTTTCTCTCTTCTGACCAGCTCGAAGGCCGCGAGATCGGCAGCCGCGGTTACGACACGGCAGCCGCCTACGCGCAATCCCTTTTCGCCCTTTGGGGCCTGAAGCCCGGCGGAGACCTTCCCAAGCCCGCCGGCGGTCCGTTCGGCCCCTTCCAACCCCAGCAGCCCGCGGCCAAACCCGAACGGGGCTATCTGCAGGAATTTGAAATGAAGGAAGCGCTGGAATCCCAAACCAGCGCGATTCTGGAAAGCGGCCGTTCCGGTTTCAGCAGGGTTTCAAGGTCCTTCGCGCCGGAGATCGATTTCGTCTTCAGTTCCATCCTGCCCCTGGAAGTAAGCGCACCGCTGGTTTTCGCCGGTTACGGTATCAGTGAGAAGAGTATTTCCTACGACGACCTGGCCGCTATCGATGTCAAAGACAAGATAGTCCTGATCCTTTCCGAAGCCCCGGGCAAAGATGATGCCGCGTCCCCTTTCCAGAAAAAGGAGATCAAGGAAAAATACTTCCCGGCCCGGCCCAGCCGCCACGGCGGCATCGACTATACCAAGGCCGCGGCCATTATCAAGCGCGGCGCCCTGGCCGTGCTGGTGGCCAGAAATTCTCTCAGTGAAAACGGCGACATTCACAGGGAGATCCTCGCCCGGCAGCAGGTCAGCGACGACAAGCCCATCCTCCCCGATTCCCGCAAAAAGCTGCTCATTCCCGGCAGCAAAGCGTTCCCCTGGGAAGGTCGGAGTATAATCAGGATCTCCCGGGAAATGGCCGATGCGATCCTGGAAACCGCAAACGAAACGGTCGAAAGCCTGCAGAATAAAATCACTTCCAGATACAAACCGCACTCCTTCCGCCTGCCCGGCAGCAGCAGCCTGCGCCTCAGCAACCAGGTGCGCTACCAGCTGCTCAAGAGCGCCAACGTCATCGCCTTTATCGAAGGCAGCGACCCGCAATTAAAGGAGCAGGCGCTGGTCATCGGCGGCCACCTCGACCACCTGGGGCGCCGCGGTGAATATATCTACAACGGCGCCGAGGACAACGCTTCGGGCGCCTGCGGCGTCCTGGCCATGGCCCGCGCCCTGGCCCTCAATCCGGAAAAGCCCAAGCGCAGCATTGTTTTCTGTTTATGGACCGGCGAGGAGGAGGGCCTGCTGGGTTCACGCTATTACGTGGAACATCCTGTGTTCTCCATGGACAACACCATGGCCTATTTCAACCTGGACATGATCGCCAATTCCTGGGACGAAAAGGGGCTGCAGCGGATGCTGCGCATGCTCAACGTCAAGGAAGGCGAGGAACTGCTCAAGAAGATCAAGCCTGAAAACTTCCTGCCCCTCTCCCTCTCGGCCGAGGCGCCTGAACTGAAAAGCTCCCTGCAGGAAGCCAACCGCAGCGTCGGCTTCGATGTTCTCTACCGGGAGACAGCACAGAACATAAACCGCATGGGCGGGGGCAGCGACCACGCCTCATTCGCCATGGCAGGGAAACCCTGGGCTTTTTTCATGACCGGCATGAGCGAAATCTACCACACACCGGCCGACAGCATGGAAAAATTCAACGGCGCAACCATGGAAAAGGTGAGTCGCCTGATCTACCTGGCCGCTTTTTTATTGGCCGACAAATAATAAAAACTATTTACTGACCCTTTCGATATACGACCCGTCGCGGGTGTCTATTTTGATGATATTGCCCGGTTCAATAAAGGGAGGAACCGTCACTTCCAGTCCGCTTTCCAGTTTGGCCGGTTTATAAGAAGCCTGGACGGTCGAGCCCTTCATGTTTTTTGCGGTTTCCGACACCAGGAATTCCATGGACAGGGGCGGAACGATGTTAATCGGCTTGCCCTGGAAAAATTCCATTTGGTAGGGTTCATTTTCCTTCAGGTAAAAGACATTGTCGCCGACAAAATCCTTGTCCAGGCTTATCTGGTCGTAAGTGGCATTGTCCATGAAAATGAAATGCTCGCCCTCTTTATAGGAATAGCTGACTTCCTTGGAATCCAGGGTCACCTTTTCCACGCGGTCGGAAGAACCGAAGCGGAACGGAGAGCGAATATTGCTCTCCAGGTCGCGCATCTTTACGTGAATGGTCGACTTGTAGCGCCCCGGGGTGACATGGTCCATCTCCTCGACGCGGTACAGTTTATTATCCATAAAAATAATCATTCCCCTTCTGATCTGGGTGGCATTAATCATATAATCCTCCGCTGATTAACTCATTGATTTGGGTGCGATCATCGCTGCGGGCGTAGAAAAGCCGGGCGTTGTCCTGGTGCAGAAAAAAATACCCGGCCACGGAATTGCCGGCACTGAACTTGCGGCCGTTGCTTTGGCCGTTCTGAAAAACAACATGGAATTTCTTTTCCAAGAACTTTTGGAAATCGGCGTAAAAGCGGGAACAGTCGGCGCCAGTATCCCAATGCGCTTCCCAGAGCAGCAGCCGGGAATCGCCTTGGCGATAGAGCGAAAACAGGTCCCCCCCCCAGCCGGCCGCCGCGTCGGTTATCTCTGGGCCGTTTTTAAGCAATACGTTTAAATAGTATTCGCCGATGACACCTGAATAGACCAACTCTCCCCGGTTCGGGCGGAAGCCGGTGAATACAGTCTGGGGTTTTTCCCCGGCCAGATATTTCTGCGGGTGCAGGATCTGCTCCGAGGAGAGCGGCTTGCGGTTCAATACCTGGTTCAGCCCCTTCCACTTCTTTTCCTTGAAGATCGCCTGGCTGAATTTCATGCCTTCCAGGTAGGGCATGAGCAGCTGGTACTTGATGATATCCGGGGCGGACATCAGCGAAGAAGCTCCGGCCAGGGCCGAAAAAGAGAGGACGTTTTCCGGACTGAAGGCAGCGCCGATCAATTCCGGATCGAAGCCGAGCTGGCGGATCATGACCAGGGTGGCGTCGCCCTCAACCGCGGCCAAAACCGCCAGCTTGCGGTCATCGAAGTCGGAAAAGTCGCCCAACAGCTCTGCCAATTGGAAATGCTGGTCCTGGATGGCGTGGCGCAACTCGTGGACCAGGGCCGACGCATTGAGCATGCCGACATCACGGAACTCCTCCACAGCCAGCAGTTCCTTGGTCTTCTCATTGTACATGCCGCCGACGTTTTCCAGGATGATCATCTTGCGCAAAAATTTGAGCGCGATCTTCTCGGAAGTAAATCCCATCAGCCAGATGACCTCTTCCTCTTTACCGGCCAGTTCGTCGGG
>JALHTJ010000243.1 GCA_022865785.1 Candidatus Aminicenantota bacterium | reverse complement strand
GCCGGGCCCGGGGTTCAGCGCCACCTGGTGGAAATGGCGGGTGGCGGTCAGATAGCGCTCGTCCAAATGCCAAAAAATAGCGGTTTCGCGGCGGCGGTGGATGGCTTCGAAAACCACCTGCCCCGGCTTGCCGTCCAGATCGATCGGAATAAAAACCGCTGTTTTCACATCCGGATAGACCAGACTCATGACCTGTCGTCCCGACTCGGCCTGGAAAAAATCGGAACAATCCTTGCGGAAAGGTGGCAGGGTACGGTATTCGGGGTGGTAGCGGCGGTAATAGTATTCCTGTACAGGCGGCAGGACGAACCATGGTTCATGGACCATGGACGCGGGCGATTCGCAACTGGAATCAACTCGATAGCGCCTCGTATAGTCCAGGTGCACAAGCCGGTGATAGGGACAGACTTGCTGGAAGTGGCTCTCGACCGGCATGCTGACGCTCACGGCCGGACAGAATTCACCGGCCAGGAAACCGGAATCACGGCAGACCTTGATCTCTTTCAGCCAGAGCCTTGGGGCCGTGATCGAACCGCCCGTGTCAAGCGCCTGCAGGACCTCGAAAAGGACCGGGGCGGCCGTGGACAGGCCGGTCAGGTCCGGGTTACCCTCGCCATCGGCATTGCCGGCCCAGACGCCGACCGTGAAGCCCGGCGTCACTCCAACCGCCCAGGCGTCACGCAGGCCAAAGCTGGTCCCGGTTTTCCAGGCCACCCACTTGGAAGAGGAGAACTGCTTCCAAAAGCCCTCCTGTTCTGGGCGGTTCACCTCGGTCAGGGCTTCCAGGGTTAGGTAGGCGGCAGCCGGGCTCAGGTCGCTCATCCTCGCTTTCCGGGGAACATCGCCCTTCAGCAAGCGGACCTCACGCCTTCGCCCGGCATCGCCCAGCGCCTGCTGGGCCAGGCCGGCGTATAACCCGGTGACCTCGTAGAGCGTCGCCTCGGCGCCGCCGAGGACCAGCGTCAGCCCGTAGCCACCGGGGGAGCGGCTGAGAGTGCTAAGGCCCCATTTTTTCAGCAGGTTATAGAAACGGGGGATGCCGAACTGTTGCAGCATGCGGATGGCGGGGATGTTCAGTGACCAGGCCAGCGCATCACGCGCCGGCACGGCGCCGCGGAAGCGCCGGTCGAAATTCTCGGGCACGTAGCCGGAGAAATGGGCCGGGGTGTCGGCAACCAGGGTCGCGGGGGTCAGCCCCCCCTCCTGCAGCATGGCGGCGTAGAGGAAGGGTTTGAGGATGCTGCCGGTGCTGCGCGGACAGCGGAGCAGGTCCACATCCTGCCCATGATCAGCCCGGGAATCACGCCGGACGTTTCCTACATAGGCCACAACCGTTCCCTGGCGGTTGTCGACGACCATGGCGGTGAGGTTGCGGATGTTGCCGGCCAGCAACCTTTCGCCGTTGCCCTGGACGATCCGGGCCAGGGTGCCCTGCAGGCCGGAACGGATGAAGGAGAGGAACAGCCGCTCCCTGGGCTTCTGCGCCGCCAAAGTGTCGAGCAGGTGGGGCGCCAGCCGCGGCACCGCCCGCATCCCCCCAGGCAAAGGCTCGGCCTGCGCCAGGGAAAGTTCCAGGCGGGAGAGGAACTTCCGCTGCGACAAGCGCCGCAGGAGCCGGTCGCGCTTTTGCTTCAAGAGCCGGCGGTTCTTCTCGCCCGCAATAAGCTTGGGATCGTTGGGCAGGACCGCCAGGAAGGCCGCCTCTGCCCAGCTCAGGACTTCCGGGCCGCGGTCGAAATAGAACCATGACGCAGCGTCGATGCCCACGATATTTCCCCCGAAGGGGGCGTTGGCGGCATGCAGATCCAGGATCTGCTTTTTCGAGTAGGAGAGCTCCAATCGCAGGGCCAGGATCATTTCCCGGATCTTTTCCAGATAGGTGCGGCGCGGATTCTTGCGGGCGATGCGCACCACCTGCATGGTCAGGGTGCTGCCGCCGCTGACGATGCGGCCGCTTTTAATATTCGCCCACATGGCCCGGGCGACCGCACCCAGGTCGACCCCGCCATGCCGGAAGAAATGGCGATCCTCATACTGGAGCAAGGCCTGGAAGAAGCGCTCCGGGACCGATTCCATCCTGGGAAAACGCCATTGCTCGTCGGTTGCCAGGCGGGCGCCCAGCAGCCTGCCGTCCGCTGCAAACAAGACCGGGCAAAGTGGATCATTAAAAAGCCGGCGCGGCAAAGCCAGCCAGAAAAGCACGGAAAGGACGAGCAGAACAGCGCCCAGGAGCAGCAGGACCCTTTTGCGCTTGCGAAAGAAAACGCTCACCGAGTGATTTCCACCCATTTCCCGGTGCTGTTGGCGTGAAAAGACCTATCATACATGGACTCTACGGATATCCCCGGCTGGTAGAAGCGACCGCCGTACGAGGCGTTGAGCACTGCCGTAAAGGTCTTCTTGGCGCCCGCGCCCAGGCGGAAATAGGTGAGGATGCGATCATCACGGACATCCTGGTAATCGAAATAGCCGCCGGCCGGTTCGTCGGTGAACAGGCGCGGGTTGGCGATCTGACAGCCGGCGGGGACGATGTGGGTCAGGGCCAGGTTGCTCAGCGACTGCTTGCTGAGGTTGGTGATGTCCACCTTCACCTGGAAATCTCTCCCCTGGGTGAGGCTGGCCGTGTCCAGCGCCGCGCCGTTCAGGTCCAGGTAGGACACCTGCAGGCGCAGGTTGTTTTCATGCGCCTGCTCTCCGCCGGCAGGGGGTATGCCAGCGATGGCGGCGGTCACGTACAGCCGGCCTTCGCCAGGGTTGGTGACAGTCAGCGTGCGCTCCCTGGCGGTGAAGGGGGAATATTCCTGCTGGAAGAAGGGGACCACGGCCTCTACCTCCCTGGGCGCCTCGCCCTGCCAGCCCGCCTTGAAGCGGAAGGGCTTGGCCGGAGAGCCCCCGTAATAGGCGGCGATGGCCATGAGGGCGTAGGCAGTCTCCTGGGTGGAATACCAGGTGTCGCTGGCCATGACCCCGACGATCTCGTCGAGAAATTTCCTGGCGCGGCCGGGCTGGCCTATGTGCACCAACGTGCGCACCATGACGGCCTTGTCGCGGAAATCGGAGCCGAAAGTGCGGCTGTCGTCGCGGTATTTCGCGACCTGCCACGTGCATTTCCGCAGCAGGTCTTCGGCGGCCTCGCCCTGGCCGCTGGCCTGGAACGCCCCGGCCAAAAGCACGGCGGCAGCGCTCTCCAGCCCGGTGTTTTCCCGCAGACGGTTCATGGCCCCCAGGTCGGCCGCCCCGGCCAAGGCCAGGGTGTACAGACGGAAGGCCTGGACCAGGCGGCCCTGCTCCGGACCAGCGGTCCAGGAATTGGCCAGCGTTTTCTGATGCTTTTTCCAGGGATCAATCATGGTGACCGGGACCCGGTAGCCGAGGCGGGAGGCCTCCAGCAGGAAATAGCCGGCATAGGCCGATGTCCAATGATGGACCTCGTATTCTCCCGGCCAGTACGAGAACCCGCCGCTGGGCGCCTGGAAGCCGCGCATTTTTTCGATCGCCGTGGCAATATTTGTTTCGATCTTATTTTGCTGCCCGGCGTCCAGCTTTATCAGGTATTTCAGGTAAAGCTGCGGGAAGGCGGTGGAGAGGGTCTGCTCCAGGCAACCGTGGGGATAGCGGATCAGGAACTGCAGCCGCTTCTGCAGGTTGAATGGAGGCAGCATCGAGTACTCCATGGTCACATCGTTGGTCCCCTGCAGTCCGAACGCCTTGATCACTATCTGGCGCGACTCACCGGGCGGCACTTCTGTATGCAGCGTCTCCAGGATTCGCGGATTGGCGGCCAGGATGGGGATAGCGGTACGGCTCTCGGCCTTGCGCGAGCCGGCCGTCGCCTTGATATAAACGGAGCCCTGGCCAACGCCCGTGCTTACGGTAACGGGGAAGAAGACGATCTCGTCTCCCGGCTTCTTGAATTCGATAACCTTGATCTTCGGCCCGTCCACCAGGAACCGGTCGCCGGCGTCGATCTGGACCTGCACCTTGCGAATGCCGGCATGGCTGACGAAGACCGAGACGGGGAG
>JALHTJ010000242.1 GCA_022865785.1 Candidatus Aminicenantota bacterium | reverse complement strand
GGGGCCATGGAAACCCCTTCGGGGTTCCCACAGCCCCTTGGAAAAGGCTTCGCCTTTCCCACTTTCCCACATCCCATATTTATATCCAAATAGGACATTTCTATTTTGCTCAGAATAGGACATTTCTATTTTGGGTTGACAACCCCGCGCACCTTGAATTTTCTAACACTTTTGACAACCATCAAAAAATTAAATATAGTCCTATAATGAAAAAGCAGATCTTTCCCTTGCTGGCATCGGCGGCACTTGTCCTGGCCGTTCCCCTCCTATCCCAGGTACTGCCCTTTGAGGTGTTCAACCTGAAGCAAGGCATTCCCCAATCCCAGGTGACAGCCCTGGCCCAGGACCATGACGGGTATCTATGGGTAGGGACCTGGGGAGGGCTGGCCCGCTTCAACGGCAGTGAATTCAAGAGCTTTTTCATACAGGACGGCCTGCGCAGTTCCCGCATCCAGGAACTGCTGGCCGCCAGCAACGGCACGGTGTGGGTGGCAACCGACGGCGGCCTTTCGCGCTGGCAGGATCACCGCCTGGAAATGCTGGACGATCCGGCCGTCGGAACGATCCCCTGCCTGGCTCTGGCCGAGGACGCCCGCAACCGGGTATGGATCGGCAGCGAAAACGGCGTGGCCGTATTCGCCGAGGGAAAATTCTCGGTCTTTCATCCCGGCGGCGTCAGGAACGGACCCCGGGTCTACGACATCCTGGCCGACCGCGAAGGCATCCTGGTGGCCGCCGACAACGGCATCTGGCGCTTCCCGTGGAACGGGCCGCCGCTGGCCGTTCCCGGCCCCGCCGGGATCGCCACGGACAATTACCGGGCCCTGGCCTTGACCGCCGAAGGGCTGTGGCTGGGAACATACAGCCATGGCGTCTGGCGCCGCAACGACTCGGGCTGGGAAGCCTATACGGACAAGACGGCGGCGGCCAAGTCTGTGTACCAGATGTCGGTGCAGGCTTCCGGGACCTTGTACATCTCGACCAACGGCAGCGGCCTTTTAATCAAGCGCCCGGGCCAGGCCGGGATGGAACACTGGGGTACCGACAACGGCCTGCCCTCCAATGTCATCAACACCGTGCTGGAGGACCGTGAAGGCAGCCTGTGGATCACCACCTACATCGGCGGCCTGGCCCGTCTCAGCAGCATGGCCTGGATCAGCCACACCGAGAAGCAGGGGCTGCCCAGCGCTTGCGTCTTCGGCATCTCTCCTGGCGATACGGCTGATTCGCTCTGGCTGGGGACCATGCGCGGTGCCGTCCACTACCAGGTGCGGCCGCTGCCCAAGGTCTTGGAAATCGTCCGGGCAAAGGACGGCCTGGGCAACGATTGGGTCTGGAAGGTCCTGCGCACCCCCAACGGCACCCTCTGGTTCATGACCGACACCACGCTGCGCTACCGTCTGCATGGGGAAAGAACCATCCGCGAACTTTCGCCGGATCTTCCCATACCGCGCACCGTGCCCTGGGACATGACCGTCGACGGCCAAGGCAATTTCTGGGTGTGCGGGAGCTGGAGCAGCGGCGGGCTGGCGCGGCGCGACGCAGAGGGCCGCTGGAAAAAATGGGACAGGACCCCGGCCGGCGAACCGCTGACCGATGTCTCCCGCGTCGTACGTCGCCGGCGCGGCGGCGTCTGGATCGCGGCCAAGAACGCTTCCAAGAGCGCGGCCAAAAGCAGCTTGCACGCCTGCGACGGCGAGACCCTGACCATGCTGGCCGCCCCCTGTCCATTGTCCAATGCCATCTCCACCATTTGCGAAGACAGCAGCGGCCGGCTCTGGGCGGGCAGCGACGACGGCCTGGCGGTCCTTGAAACCGACGGCCGCTGGCGCCTGCTCAACGACCGTCCCGGCTTCAGCAACCACCATGTTTTTTTCATCGGCGAGGACTGGAAAGGCAAGATCTGGGTCAACACGGCCCGCGGCGTTTTCCGCTTTCTCGCTGACTACAAAGCGGAGGGCTTCACCCCAGACGACGGATTGGCCGACTGGGAAACCAACGGCAACGGCTTTTACAGCGACGCCAGGGGCGAGATCTGGATCGGCACGGTCAACGGCCTCTCGCAGTACAACCCGGCCAGCTTCAGCCGCAATACGGAGCCGCCCCGATTGATGATAGAGAATGTCCGCCTGCCTTCCCGGTCGTTGGAATTCCCCAAGCAGTTGGACCTGGCCTGGAACGAACGGACGCTCATTTTCAATATCGCCGTCCTTTCCTACCGCAACCGCAACCGCAGCGGCTACGTCTACCGTCTAGACGGCCTGGAGAACGAATGGAATCCCTTGAGCCGCCTGGCGGACCTGCGCTATACCAACCTGCCGGACGGCGACCTGAAATTGCAGCTGAAACCGGTCAACGAGTCGGGGGTCTGGGGCGAGACCGTTGTCCTGCCCATCCATGTCCGCCCGCCATTCTGGATGACCTTATGGTTCCGCCTGGGCGGAGCCCTCTTCCTGCTGGCCGCGGCCCTGGGCATCCACCGTTGGCGCACCATGCTGCTGCGGCGGCGCAACCGCGAGCTGGAGAGCGAGGTGGGCAAACGCACCGCCAAACTGGAATACCTGGCCACCTATGATCCGCTGACCGCCCTTCTCAACCGCCGGGCCATCCTGGCCTTCCTGGAGCGGCAACTGCGCCCTGAACGCGGCAGCAACCGCCAGCTGGGCTGCATCATGATCGACCTGAACCGTTTCAAGGCGGTCAATGACACACTGGGCCACGCCGCCGGCGACCAGGTGCTTAAAGAGATGGCCGCCAAGATCCAGGAGTGCCTGCGCCAGGGCGACGCCCTCGGCCGCCTGGGCGGAGACGAGTTCCTGGTGGTCCTGCCCGGCGCCGACATGGAAGCGCTGCAGGCGGTGACCCGCCGCATCAATGACCTGGTTTGCCGCGCGGGAGAAGGCGACGCGGCCATAACCGTCACCGCCTCCTGCGGCGCCCTGGCGGTGCCTGCCGGCAGCGCCGCTGCCGCGGCGGCGGTCCTGGCCCAGGCCGACGACCTGCTCTACCAGGTCAAGCGCGCCGGCCGCCAGGATTTCGTCGTGGCGGCCTTTAAAACGGAAAGTGCAAAGATGAGCGGATAGAAAAAAATCCTGGCGCGGCCGATCCTGCGCCACCGACTGAATCAACCATATAAGTGAATGATGCCTGGAGGGACGGCCGGACGGCCCGGCCTGTCCCGGTTGGCAACTCTACTTGGCTATCTCGACCTGGACGGCTTGCTCATGAAGGATTTTTCCCTTGGTCGACAGGAAACGAAGCTTGTAGCTCGCTTTCTGCCGCATTTTCATACGGGAAGATTCCGCTTCCATGTTAAATTTGACCGGCCCGGGAACCGCCAGGCGCGGACCGAACCGGCCCAGCTTGGCCAAAAGCACGCCGTTGCGCAGGAGTTCGACATCGGTTACGAGAGGCCCATCGGTATCGAACTTGATCTGGGCAGGATCCAACTTGAAACACATGGGGCAGTCGGGGATCTTGTGGATCCAGATCTTGGTCTTCAACAAGCGAAATAAAGGCATTTTAAACGAAAAAAGATTGATTTGCACACCGCCAGAGCTGAAATAATCCGAGCATTCATATCCGATCCTATAGCTCCCCGGGGCGATAAATGTACCATCCTCCCGCTTTCCGACCTGCCATAGGAATTGATCGCTGGTCGCCGGGGCGCGTCCAATATAATTGAGACCACAGCAAATAATAAGCTCTTGGGGAATATAATCAAAAAAAGGACTGTGGGTCCAGCGTATGGTGTGGTTGAGCCCGATCGCCAGTGACGCACCACTGGCCGGGGACGTGGTGGTGATCAAGGGCAAGTGCAGGACTTCGACCGTGGGCCCGTTCAGAGCGTTGTAATCTACGTTTTCGATGGTGATCAGGTAATCACCCTGGGCCAGGTAGGTCAAGTCGTGCTTCAGGCCGACCGTCCATAGAAAATCGTCGTTGATCACGGGCACGGGTGGCGAAATAATATTGCTCCCACATAAAATGCGGCATGTCTGACCGGGGCCGGTATAGTAGGCGCTGTGGGTCCAACGTATGTGGACGGTCTGGCTTATAAACAAGGGATACGAACCTGACGGTGCAGTGATGGTTATTTTTGGATCCACAGCGGTCATGCTGAGAGCCATGCAAAATACTGCCATCATCAACAAAATACTCTTCTTTTTCATTTTTCCTCCTCTCCGATCCTTATTGCCGAATTTGTCCTTTCTGCATAAGGAATCATTCACTTTTTAATAGAAGATGAGCGGCACCTATCTCACAATTTTAAATAAAATAAAAAAAAATTAAAAAATAGTTGACATACTGTGTAATACACACTATAAATATATCATGCTATCTACAAACGACAAACAGTATGAACGCCGCAAGACAAGGAGGCAACGATATGGACAATGAGCTTGGCAGCATAGAAACAGAGATGAAGCGGGGTTTTCTGCAGCTCCTGGTCCTGATCATTCTTAAAAAGGAGGCCTACGGCTACGCCATGGTGCGCTCCTTCCGCGACCTGGGCTACGAGGTCGAGGAGAACACCCTCTATCCCCTGCTGCGCCGCCTGGAAAAAAAGGGACTAATCCATGGCAAGTGGGAACTCAGCGAAGAAAGGCCGCGCAAATTTTACGCTGTCACCAGCGCCGGCCGCGAGATGCGCGACGGGCTACTGGCCATATGGAAGAAACAGGATGAGATCATCAATCAACTTAGAAAGGAGAAATAACATGCATAAGAACCTGGAAAT
>JALHTJ010000241.1 GCA_022865785.1 Candidatus Aminicenantota bacterium | reverse complement strand
CTGGCCCAGCCATTCAATCAGCTTGACTATGTTGTAATCGGCAACAAAAGCCAGAGCGGTATCGGCTGGAAGCAACTCTATTTCGTCCAGGAAACGCGGAGCCGGGCCAACGATGTTCCAGATCAATCCCTTGTTCTGACCCACACGGTGGTGGATCACGACGCGGACGCGGTGCAGACCGGGCTTAACGGCGAAAGAGCTGAAGCCCAAACCGCTTATTTCTTCCAGCCCGAAGCCTTTAAACATCAATGCCAGCATGTCGAGGCCCTGTTTGGCCTGAACCTGCCTGGCCTCGGGCAACGCGCTTACATTCTTCTGCAGACCGCTAATGACATCTTGAAACGCTTTACTGACCTTTTCGGCGTGAAAATAGGCGAAAGCTTCACCGCCATGGTCCAGTTTGGACGTTACCTGCAAGAAGGTATTGTCCACAGCCGAACGATGCCAGTTCGGAATAACGAAAGTAATAAGCGCCCATGCCGCGGCTGCTCCTATCAATAACCCGCAAAGCAGAAGAATCAGGGTTTTTTTCATTTTGCACCTCACGCTTAAATTATAAACAGACAGAAAAGTAATTGCAATGAGAATAGCCGAAAAAAACACAAAATGACGAATTTTAAAGCCTGTATATTCTAACTAACCCGCCTTTCTCACAAAGATTTACTGCCATTGCGGATACGGGTATGGCTACGGTTTCAAACTCCGTTGGATATTTCACTTGTACCTACAGTATGTCTCCTATCTCATAGGTCATCTTCCTTGTATCCACAACTATCTGCGTAATCTCGCGATAATGATTGTGAGAAAGGCGGGCTAACGCCACGGACAAAGAGCAACAGCAGTTTTTTTTTACATTGCAGCGGAGATTTCTTTTTACTTTTTCTGCTTGTCGTTCCAGGTGCTGCGCTCCATGGGCAGTAAAGTTTTCATCCCGGCTTTTTCCAAAATGGCATTCAGCTCGACCAGATCCTTTTTGATGCGCACTTCCGCGTCATCCGTGGCTTTCTGGATGTCCATGCGCAGGGCTTCCTTGCGATCAAGATTGGTCTTGGAAGGACGTCCTTCGAATCCATTGATGCTACCATAGAGGTTTGCCAGATAATCCCGCAAGCGCTCCTCGCCCGTGATTCCACCCTCTTCACGCACGGGCACAAAGAGGGCGCGCTTGGTTTCCAGTGCCTTCACGAATTTCACGAACTTAGCCTTTTGCGTTTCTACTTTGATCTCGTTAGCACGCTGCTTGGCCTGGGCCTGCAAATCCGCGATGCGATCCACCGTGTAGGCCATATCTTCCAACATTTTTGCGACTTCTTTGACAGTCTCAAAGCAAGCCACGCGATCTTCCCGGGTAAAGGGACTGCGGGGATCGGCTAGAATCTGTACCTGGGATTCGAGCACCTCCTTGCCTTTGGTGAGACGGATATTGAACGTTCCTTCCGGCACCCTGGGCCCGCCGAAGGCCGAGAAGGCAGGAGTGGAACCCTTGGCCACTTTGGGTCCCTTGAGCTCACCAGACCAATAGACTCGATTGAGGCCCCTTCGTTTGGAGGCAGGTATTGTGTCCAGCACTTGATAATTTTCGTCCAGAACCTCCAGCTTCAAATCACCTATGAGCAGGCGTTTCTTCAAGTAGTAGGCTATGGTTATCCCATCCGGCGCGTTGCGAGCGACGTATGCCTGGTCACCATCAGACCAGCCTTCGAAGGGCAAGCCAAGACGCTGCTGGGGCCGGGAAGGCAGCAGGGCCACATCCTTTTCCAGTACGTCCTTCTTGAGGGCACGCAGGGGTGTCAGATCGTCCACAATCCAAATACCACGCCCATGGGTAGCGATCACCAAATCGTGCTCCCTGGTCTGGAAGGCAAGATCGCGAACGGGCACACGTGGAAAATCTCCGGCGCTGAAGCGAATCCAAGCCTGGCCGCCGTCAAGACTGAGAAAGAGGCCCAACTCAGTACCCAGGTAGAGCAGTTCCGGGTTCAGGGGATCCTGCTTCACCACATGGGCGAAGCCTTCCAACTCCGGGGTGCTCAGTGGCTTCCAGGTCAGTCCAAAATCGTCCGTCCTATAAATGTAGGGCTTCATGTCGCCAATGGTATGTCCATCGAAAGTGGCGAAAGCCGTACCTTCCTCATAGGGACTGGCTTCGATCCAGGAAACCCATGTGCGGCTGGGAAGTCCGGTAATCTTGCCGGCGAGATTCTTCCAAGTTTTACCACCGTCCTTGGTGAGCTGCACGTTGCCGTCGTCCGTGCCTACCCAGATCAGCTTGGCATTTTTCGGGCTTGGGGCGATGGAGTAAATGGTGCAATGCATTTCCGCGGAGCTGTTATCCGAAGTGAGCCCGCCCGATTTCTCGTTACTGATCTTGGCAGGATTATTGGTGGTAAGATCGATTGAAATTCGCTCCCAGCTGTTGCCATTGTCCCGGGAACAAAAGAGATATTGACAGCCCACGAAGATCGTGCCTTTTTCCACAGGGCTCGGCATAATAGGCGTGTTCCAGTTCCAGCGGTACCTGGATTCACCTGGACCTTCCTGTGGTTTGATGCTGCGGCTACCGCCAGTTTTCACGTTCTTGCGCGCCATTTCGCCGCTCTGATATTCCACATATACATAGTCGGGATCCGTTGGGTCGGCCCAGGCCCAGAAGCCATCTCCGCCAAAAAGGTTGCTCCAGTGACGATTGGCGATTCCTCCCCCCGCCTTGCTGGGACCGCGCCATGAGCTGTTATCCTGAAGCCCACCCATTACGTTATAAGGCTGCGCCTCGTCCACACTCACATGATAAAACTGGGCCAGAGGCAGGTTAGGGACCATGCGCCAGGAATTGCCGCGGTCCTCGCTGACATAGAGCCCGCCGTCCGTGCCCACCATCATGCGTTCCGGGTTAATGGGATCGATCCACATGGGGTGGAAGTCCGCATGGGCCGAATAGCCAACGATAGTGAAACTATGTCCGCCATCACTGCTTGCGTTCAGGAAGAGCGCCGGTTTATAAACACGCAAGGGATCCTTGGGATCCACCGCCAAAAAGCTGAAGTAGAACGGCCGGAGCATCACATCCACGGAATCGCTTTGCCGCGTCCACGTTTCACCGCTATTATCAGAACGGTAAAGGGCACCATCCTTGGCCTCTACGGCGGCATAGACGACCCTGGAATCGCTGGGTGCGATGGCCACGGTAATGCGGCCCAAAATGCCATCCGGCAAGCCCCGTTTTGGGTCACCGTTGAGCTTTGTCCAGGTCTTGCCACCATCGATACTTTTATAGAAACCGCTGCCGGGTCCACCAGATTCAAAGGTCCAGGGCAGGCGCCGGTGCTGCCACATGCAGGCATAAATGACATCGGGATTTTTCAAATCCATGGCCAGGGAAGAGGCACCGGTATTCTTATCCACAAACAGGATGCGTTCCCATGTCTTGCCGCCATCCCTGGTTTTGAACACACCCCGTTCACCACCGGATGACCATAATGGTCCCTGGGCGGCCACGAAGGCCACCTCGGGATTCCGGGGATCGACTTCGATGGCCGAGATGCGCTCGCTGGCTGACAGGCCGAGGTTGGTCCATGTGTCGCCCCCATCCGTGGAACGGTAGACGCCATCGCCTATGGAAACGCTATTGCGCACCCAGCTTTCGCCTGTGCCCAGCCAAATTATTTGCGGATTGGAAGGCGCGATGCGGAGGGCACCGATACTCTGGTTGTATTTATCAAAAACGGGCTTCCAGGTCGTGCCGCCGTTTTTACTGCGCCACAGGCCGCCGCTGGCCGCACCGCAAAAAATCGTCAGACGATCCTTTTCGTATACGGCATCCAGGGCGGAAATGCGGCCACTCATGATGGCCGGACCGATATTGCGGGCTCCTATCCCCGCTACAATATCGGAATCGACCTTGACTGGTGCAGGTTGCGGTGCCTGGGCCGGAAGGGAAAGGGCGAAAAAAAGTAAAATAGTTACGCAGAACAGATGCGATCGGATCATGAAGACACGCCCGGTGCCTTGGGGGCTTCCGGAGCCTTCTGGGGCATCACAAAACGCGCAGCGTCCACGGGCACATTCAGTTCGACCTTCTCGAAGATCATTGTCTGTCCTGCTGGTGCACCCTTGGCTTTTATTTCCATGGCATGAGCTATCAACATGCCGTCTACTTCCTTGAAATCGGAATAGATGACGTCGTTTTCAACTTCCGTATCACGGATATTTATCTTTGTAGAATCTTTTACATTCAGGTAAGTATCGGCATCCAGGAACATGGTCGTGATGGTGCCGTTTTTTAAGGTGACCTTGAGTTTGAAGGCTTGGGCGCCCTCTACACTTTCCTGGCCCGCGTATTCCACTTTGTGACCCTTTTTCGCATAGTCAACCAAGGGTCCATCAATGTCCGCCTGGACCTCGAACTCTTTGATTTCATCGGGGCTCATGGGTTGGGCGTCCTTCTTGCCGCCCTGATAGCCGGCCAAGGGATTGATGCTCCATCCCTGTTTGCCGTCGAAGACCTGGACGATGGTCTGTTCCTGGACGGATATTTCAATGCGGATCTGATTGGGTCGCTTGCATTCAATGTTGATGGGAAATTCCTGAGGTCCGGCTACCATTTTACCGGTAATACGCATGGTTTGAATGGCCTGGAGCTTGGCAAGACCTCCCCGGGCTTCGAGGTGCTTGGCAATAAGCTGATCTACATTCTCTTCGGCCGTAAAACCCGCCACGGACACAACCAGAATCAAAATCATCCAAAATACAATTTTTTTCATTTTTATCTCCTTATTTGGTTAAGTGGCTTTATGACAATGATTCATTCAGCTTGATCACTACTTCATCGTTTCGTATAGCGATCCTGGCCGAACCGCCCCTTTTAAGACGTCCGAACAAAACTTGGTCAACGAAAGGATTTTTTATTTTTTCCTGAATCAAGCGCGCCACTTCACGGGCGCCGAAAACCTGGGAAAAACCGCGCCGGGCCAGCCAGAGATAGCAGGCCGGACTGACTTTCAGAGTTACCTTTTTTGCAGCCAACTGGGTGCTGAACTCCCCGATCATTTTTTTTACGATACGTGTGACCACGGACTCATCCAGGTGGTTGAAGGTGATAATTGCATCTAAACGATTTCGGAATTCGGGGGAAAATAGTTTTTCCACGGCCACGGTCACCGCGCCGGAAGTTACTTCTCCGGAAAAACCAACCATGGTTTTGCCGATTTCCTTGGCGCCGGCATTGGAGGTCATGATCAGCACGACATTGCGAAAATCGGCTTTGCGGCCGCTGTTATCGGTCAGAGTGGCGTAATCCATCACCTGCAGCAGGGTGTTGAAAATATCAGCGTGAGCCTTTTCGATTTCATCAAGGAGCAGGACGCAATACGGCGCTTTGCGCACGGCTTCGGTCAGCAGCCCGCCTTCCTCATAGCCGACATATCCGGGAGGCGACCCAACCAGGCGGGACACTGTGTGTTTTTCCTGGTATTCGCTCATGTCGAAGCGCAACAAGGGAACGCTCAGTACCTCGGCTAGCTGCCGGGCTAGTTCGGTTTTACCTACTCCCGTGGGGCCGACGAATAAAAACTTGGCCACGGGTTTGTCAGCTTCATGGAAGCCGGCCCGGGAACGTTTAATGGCCCAGGCGACCATTTTCACGGCCTGATCCTGGCCGAAGATCCTGGCTTTCAATTCCTGCTCCATGACCTGCAGGTTCCTGACCTCAGACAGCGACACGCTGCGGCGCGGAATCTTGGCGATTTTAGCCACCACCTGTTCGACGGCAGCGATCCCGATACGTATCGGCCCGCTTTTTTCAGGAGCGTTCATGCGCGCGTAAGCGCCGGCTTCGTCGATGACATCGATGGCCTTATCGGGCAGGAAGCGGTCGTTGATGTGTTTGCCAGACAATTCGGCGGCGGCTTTCAGAGTTTCTTGCGGGAAAATGACCCGGTGATAATCCTGGTAACGCTGGCGCAAGCCCAGCAGTATCTCGTAGGTTTCCTCGATTGATGGCTCAGGAATTTCAATCTTCTGAAAACGGCGCGCCAGGGCGCGGTCCTTCTCAAAGTATTTCTTATACTCCTCGTGAGTGGTAGTGCCGATGCAACGCAATTTACCAGAGGCCAGCACCGGTTTGAGTATATTGGAAGCGTCAAGCGAACCACCTGACACTGCCCCGGCGCCAATGATGGTATGGATTTCATCGATGAACAATACAGCGTTCTTTTCAGCTTGCAGGATAGTAAGCATTTTTTTCAGCCGTTCCTCAAAATCGCCGCGGTAACGGGTTCCGGCCAGCAAGGCTCCCATGTCCAAGGCATAGATCTTTATGTTCCGCAACGACAGCGGCACCCGACCCTGAACTACCATCTGGGCCAAACCCTCGGTGATAACCGTTTTACCCACACCGGGATCTCCGACATGGACAGGATTGTTCTTGAAGCGCCGGCAAAGGACCTGCAGCGTGCGGGTCAGGATATCCTCGCGGCCGATCAGGGGTTCGCTATCCCCGCTGCGGGCTTTTTCGGTAAGCTCGCGGCTGTACATTTTTAAAAACTCCCCGGCTTTGCCTGCCTGAGATTCTTTTTTGCGTTCGCGCCCGGTTCTGGTTCCCTCGCTTTCATTGTCTTTAAGCGGCTCCGCAAAAGGAGAGTTGCCAACGGCAGGGCCGTGGGTGATAACGCTCAGCAGGTTGAAACGGCTGACTCCCTGGCGCTGCATCAGGTAAGCGGCGAACGACTCCTTTTCTTCCAGCAGGGCAGCATAAATATCGCCGATTTCCAGTTCTTTTTTCTCGGCCGAAATGGTATGAACAATCGCCTGCTCCATCAATTCCTGGAACCCGAGCGAGGCTACCGGGTCGGAGCCAACCACTTTCGGCACCTTTTCATCCAGATAGGTTTCCAATTCTTTTTTCAGCAGTTCGACATTGGCGCCGCACTGACTGATTATGGCGTCCCCGGTTTCAAATAAAAGTGACGCGTACAAGATATGTTCGGGGGTCAGGTATTCATTGGTCCGGCTGCGGGCGTCGGCGAAGGCCGCGGCCAGGATGCGATTCAGTTCTTCGTTTATATCCATTGGATTTCAGTCCTAACCCGGTTCAGGCTTCCTCATAACTGCAGCGCAAGGGGAAATCGTGCTGCCGGGCCAGGGTGTGCACCTGGGACACTTTGGTGCGGGCAATATCCAGGGAATAGACGCCACAATTGCCGCTGCCGCGGCGGTGCACATCGAACATGATCTGGCTAGCTTCCTGGGCAGGTTTATGAAATATTTTTTCCAGGATCTCGATCACGAATTCCATGGTGGTGTAGTGGTCGTTGTGAATGATGACCCGGTACATTTTAGGTTCGCGTATTTCGGTCTTTTCCTTTATTTGCAGGTCGGTATCTGGTCCAAAAACAAAATCTTGATCACTGCCCATGGTTCGCCTCAATAATTATATTAATTTTAACCAATTGCAGCCTTGCTGTCAACACAGCGCATTGCCCCTGATTCCCCATCAATAAAAATAAAAAAACCTCGTTGGCCTTGATAGGACAAGGTATAATGGGTTTTGAGATCAAGCAAAATCCATAACCAACGAGGTGAAGATATTATGTCACAAGGATTGCTT
>JALHTJ010000240.1 GCA_022865785.1 Candidatus Aminicenantota bacterium | reverse complement strand
GCGGTTTTATACAAGTTCAAAGCCAAGGGCTTGATCTTGTCGCCGGCCAGTTTGAACAGGATGACCGCTCCGGCCCAGACCATGGCGCACAGCAGGGCCATGATCTTTCCCAACAGGTCGAGCGGCATGTTTTCTCCTTGAATGCGGTTAGTTGTTTGCGGAATTTCAACCCGACAATTCGAGCATACGAAATTGTATTGTAAAGGAAAAAATTGATTATGACAATGTGTTTTCTTCCAATTTATTAATTTCAACAGAGATGTAGGGGCACGGCGCGCCGTGCCCCTACTGCTGCCCGGGAAATGCCGATCCCGACATTGACACGTCTCAGGCCCTGTGCTACTTTCGCTGCATGGTTGACTCTCCGCCATTACGCAAGATCATTCATGTCGACATGGACATGTTCTACGCCGCCGTGGAATTGCGCGACCGCCCGGAATTGCGCGGCAAGCCCCTGGCCGTCGGCGGCCGGCCGGACAGCCGCTCGGTGGTGACCACTGCCAACTATGAAGCGCGCAAGTTCGGCATCCACTCGGGCATATCCTGCGCCCAGGCCCGGCGTCTTTGTCCGTCATGCCTGTTCATCGCGCCTGATTTTAAAAAATACCAACAGGTATCGGAACAGATCCATAGCATATTCCATGAATTCACCGACCTGGTCGAATCCGTTTCGCTGGATGAGGCCTACCTGGACGTGACCCGCAACAAAAAAGACGAACCCAGCGCCACCCGCCTGGCCAGGGAGATCAAGAAACGCATATTCGCCGTCACTGGACTGACGGCCTCGGCCGGAGTGGCGGCCAGCATGTTCGTGGCCAAGATCGCTTCCGACGCCCACAAGCCGGACGGACTGTGCGTGGTCAGGCCCGATCAGGTCATGGCCTTCATTCGCCCCCTGCCGGTACTCAAGATCCCCGGCATCGGTCGGGTCACCGACGTCCGCCTGCGGCAGTTGGCCATTCACACCGTGGCCGATCTTGAGAAAAAGTCTCTGGACTTTTTGGAAAAAGAATTCGGGAAATTCGGCTTCTATATATACGATATCGCCCGCGGCATCGATGAGCGCCCGGTGATACCCTGGCGTCAACGGCAGTCCTTCGGAGCCGAAGAAACTTTCCCCCGGGATATCCCGGAGAAAGAACCGTTGCTGGGATTTTTACTGGAGTGTGCCCAGCGGGTTTTTGCAGAGCTTGATGAAGAAGGCAAACGGGCGCGCACCGTGACGCTGAAGATCAAATACTCCGATTTCCAGACCGTCACCCGGCGGCGGACGTTCTTGGGCTTCCTGGCTTCACCCGAAGAGATTTTTCTGGCGGTTCAGGATCTGCTGGAACGCACCGAGGCCGGCCGCCGTCCGGTGCGTCTGGCCGGAATCTCGCTGTCCAATTTCCTGGAGCCGGGCAAACCCGGCTTGAGCGGACAATTGAAGTTATTCTAAACTGGGTGGCAGTAGCGAATTCCCGCTGCTTTGTCCCGGAAAAAAAAATCGAGCGCCGGCTGGAACCTTTCTCCTCCTGCTTCGTTATATTTATTGCAGGAGGAATCATGAAACGAAGCATAATTATATTTTTGCTGTTTTTCGCATGCATCTGGCTGGCGGCCAGGGATGAAGTGATAAAAAAGCGTTTCAACACCGAAGCAGGGAAGGACGTCGTTTTTGATTTCCACGATGTGGACGGAGATTTACTCGTGGAAACTCATGCCCGTAATGAAATTATTTTTGAGTTTGTTAAAAGCATCAACGGCCACCCCTCGGGCCGGGATGAAGATTATTTTGCCGGGATCGTCCCGGAGATCACCTTCAGCACCAACCGTTTGACCGTTAAAGTGCACTATCCCAAGCGGTTTTTTTTCTTCAGTTTTTTTTCGCATCGTAACATCAAGGTACGCACTCTGGTCAAAATCCCGGAAAAATCCAACCTGGCGGTGCGCCTGGTCGACGGCGATGCCGAGGTTGGCGGCGACTTCAAGAACGTCAGCGTGAGGACGATTGACGGGAAAATCAAGATGTCGGGTTGCCGGGCCGAAATGGATCTGAAAACCGTGGATGGGAGCATCGAAGTGCTTCGGGGCCAGGGCAAATTGCGTTGCCGGACCGTTGACGGTGACATCAGCGCCGCGGGTGTTTTTTCGAGCCTGGATTTCAACTCGGTGGATGGCGACGGTGAATTCCGCTTCCTGGCCGGCAGCCTTCTGCAGGAAGATTGCCGATTGCACAGTGGCGACGGCAGCATCCGCCTGGCCGTGCCCAAGGAAATGCCCTTCAGGCTGCGGGCACGGAGCAGTGACGGCGATATCGACGTCAAGGTTGGCTTTGAGCGCGTCGAGCGGCAAAGCGAGCACCGTTTCGAGGCAGAAAAGGCCGGGGCAAACCGGACCATTGAAGTTTCCAGCGGTGACGGCGATATAGACATAAAGGAATTTTAGCGCGAGTTTTTTCATTCGTCGACAGGGGCACGGCCGCTCCAGAGACAAGCGCCGTGCCCCTTTTTTACATGCTTGTTTATTTTAAAGTTATTTTTTATACTATCTTTGTTTTTGGCTGATCTCTCGAGGCGAAGCGTGAACATTGACGGCATTGAAAATATCAAGGCGGCGGCGGGGATTATCCATGAGGCCGGGGCGCTGCTTATTTGCGCCGGGGCCGGCATGGGTGTGGACTCGGGTTTGCCTGATTTCCGCGGCAGCGAGGGGTTCTGGAATGCCTATCCTCCCTACCGCAAGCTCGGCCTCGATTTTTACGACCTGGCCAACCCCGAGTGGTTCGCTGCCGATCCAACCCTGGCCTGGGGTTTTTATGGCCACCGCCTCAATCTCTATCGCCGCACCGCTCCCCACTCGGGATTCGCCCTGCTGCGGCAATGGGCCGCGGCCAAATCCGCGGGATATTTTGTTTTCACCTCCAATGTCGACGGCCAGTTCCAGAAAGCCGGTTTTGATGCTGAAAAAGTAAATGAATGCCACGGCTCGCTGCATTACCTGCAATGCCTGGCAAACTGCTCGGATCGCATCTGGCCGGCGGCAGACCTGGACATCGTCGTGGAAGAAGAAACCATGCGGGCGCAGCCGCCCCTGCCGGTTTGCCCGGATTGCGGCCGGCTGGCGCGGCCCAATGT
>JALHTJ010000239.1 GCA_022865785.1 Candidatus Aminicenantota bacterium | reverse complement strand
TCGATCTTTTTCTTAAGCCCCTCCGGGTCGGCGATCGGTTCACCGCCTGCTTGGGCAAAATCGCTTCTGCCACCACCTTTTCCGTTGATCATTGGGGCTACCTTGCTAATGATTATATTCGCATTGAATTTCTCTGTCAAGTCCTTGAAAACCGAAACCACGATATGGGACTTGCCGTCGATATTGGAATAAAGGACGGCAATGCCCCTGATCCTGTTCTTGATTTCATCGGCCAGGTAGCTGAGTTGCTGGCGATCGGTGCAACCCAGGGAAGCGATCACGACTTGGACTTGATCGATCAATCGGGTGTTTTTGAGCAAGCCTTCAATATCCATTTCCTTGGCGGACCTGCCTTTTTTTAACAGTTTTTCGTTTTCCTTAGCGCGTGCTTCCAAGCTTTTCAGGAAAGCCAGAACGCCATCGGTTTTCTGGTTGAAATGACCGAGCATTTGATCCAAAACGGAAAAGCTTTTTTGGATATGGAGATAAGCGGCTTCTCCGGCCAAGGCTTCGATCCTGCGGATTCCTGAAGATATCGAGCTTTCAGCGATGATTTTTAAGATACCAATCTCGCCGCTGGCTTGCAGATGGGTACCGCCGCACAGTTCGCGGGAAAAGTTACCCATGGAAACAACGCGTACGGTATCGCCGTATTTTTCTTCGAAAATGGCAATCGCCCCGGTACCGAGGGCCTCTTCAAAGCTTTGCGTTTGCCGGGAAATGGAGATATTTTCCCTGATCTTTTCGTTTATGACTTGTTCGATTTTTTTCAACTCGTCGTCGCTCAGGGCGTTGAAGTGGGTAAAGTCGAAGCGCAGCTTATCCGGTCCTACCCGCGACCCGGACTGCTTGACATGCAAGCCCAACACTTCCCGCAAAGCGGCGTGCAGCATGTGGGTGGCGGAATGGTGGATGGCGATCTGTTGGCGGCGGGCCCGGTCCACTTCCAACCAGGCACGGTCATTGACTTGCAGGCTGCCTTTTTGGACCTGCACCTCGTGCAGGATGGCCCCTGAAGGAGCTTTCCTCGTATCGACTACCGAAAAAAAAGCTTCATTGTTTTTTCCGCAGCCGCTGTCGCCTACCTGACCGCCGCTTTCAGCATAGAACGGGGTGCGGTCGAATACCAGGATACCTTTTTCATTTTCGCCTATGCGGGCGGCTTCCTTGCCATCCACATAGATCGCTTGCAATTGGGCCTCGGCCTGCAACTCTTCATATCCCACGAATTCGCTTTGCCAGCGGCTGATATTCTTCAAAACACTGATCTCTTTGCGTTTTTCCTGAAAGCTGACGCGGGAACGTTCCTTCTGATTTTTCAATTCGCTCTGGAAGGCGTCGAAGTCGATGCCTATGCCTTTTTCCATGGCCAGGTCGCGGGCGAAATCCAGCGGGAAACCGTAGGTGTCCGCAAGCCGGAACAGGTCCTTGCCGGCGAGCAGCGGCTGTTTTTTCGCGATGGTTTCCTGCAGCAGTTCGTCAAAAATTTTCAGGCCATTGACCAGAGTACGGTTGAAGCGGTCTTCTTCCCCGGCGATCACCTTGCTGATGAAATCCCGGTTCTGTTCGAGTTCCGGATAAACCGGTTTCATCACTTCGCTGACCTGGCTGCTGAGTTTATGTAAAAAACTGTCCTGCAGGTTCAGTGATTTTCCATGCTTGACCGCCCGGCGCAGGAGGCGGCGCAGGACGTAGCCGCGGCCGTCGTTGGCCGGCATGATGCCGTCGGCGATGAGAAATGTCAAAGCGCGGATATGATCAGCCACAACATGCAGATCCACTTGCCTGGTCGGATCCCGGCGGTCGACCCCGGCCAGCTCGGCTGTGCGTTCGATGATCGGCAGGAAAAGATCTGTCTGGTAGTTATTTGCCGCTCCCTGCAGGATGGCGGTCAGCCGTTCCATGCCCATGCCGGTGTCGATGGACGGGGCAGGCAGGGGCTGCAAACTGCCGCTGGCGTCGCGGTTGTACTGCATGAAGACTAAATTCCATATCTCGACAAAACGGCGGTTGCCGTCAAAAAATTCCCCTGGGCCGAATTCCGGGCCGCGGTCATAATGGATCTCAGAACAGGGACCGCAAGGGCCGGTTTCGCCCATCTGCCAAAAATTGTCTTTTTCACCAAGCTGATGAATCTTTTGTGAAGGCACGCCGATCTCTTCCTGCCAGATGCGGAAAGCCTCTTCATCATCCTGAAAAACGGTCACCCAAAGCCGTTCGGGCGGCAAATGGAAATTCACTGTCAGCAATTCCCAGGCGTAGGCGATGGCCTTTTCTTTAAAATAGTCTCCAAAGGAAAAATTGCCGAGCATTTCAAAAAAAGTATGGTGAAAATCTGTTTTTCCGACTTCATCGAAGTCGTTGTGCTTGCCCGATACGCGCATGCATTTCTGGATGCTGACCGCGCGGCGGTATGCCCTTTCTTCTTCCTGAAGAAAAACGCCTTTGAACTGGTTCATGCCGGCGTTGGTGAACAGCAGGCTGGGGTCCTTGGCCGGGATCAGCGGTGAGGACAAGACCCTTTGATGTTCTTTTTTTGTGAAAAAATCGTAGAAAACGCGGCGGATTTCAATGCTGCTGAACATCAGTCGATTTCCAGCAGGTTGTGATCCGGGTTCATATCTTCCGGAAACTTTTCCGGATGGTCGCTGCCGCCGATCTCGGACATCCGTTTTTCCATCTCCTCCATGGACATGTCTTTGGCGCTCTGGACCCCGATCTTTTTCAGTTTGAACTCATCGGGATTGCTGGCCCATTTCAGGGCTTCATCAAAGGAGATGAAGTTTTTCGTGTATAGGGAATACAGCGACTGGTCAAAAGTCTGCATGCCATACTGGGAGATGCCCTGGGAAATGGCTTCCTTGATCAATTTTGTTTTTTCCTGGGTTACGATGCAGTCCTGGATGAAGGGCGTGGTTATGAGGATTTCCACGGCCGGCACCCGGCCCTTGTCGTCGGAACGGGGCAGCAGCCTCATGGAGATGATGGCTTTGAGCACCGAGGCCAGTTGGATGCGGATCTGTTTTTGGTGATGGGGCGGGAACATGGAAATAATGCGGTTGACCGTTTCCGGCGCGTCCAGGGTGTGGAGGGTGGAAAGGACCAAGTGGCCGGTTTCCGCAGCCAATAGGGCTGTTTCGATGGTTTCCAGGTCGCGCATTTCACCGACCAGGATCACGTCGGGGTCCTGACGCAGGGCGCTGCGCAAGGCTTTGGCGAAATCATTGGTGTCGGAACCCACCTCACGCTGGTTGATGATGCTCTTTTTGTCACGGTGCAGGTACTCGATCGGGTCCTCGATGGTGACAATGTGCTCGATGCGGTGGATGTTGATGTAATCGATCATGGCGGCCAGGGATGTGGATTTGCCGCTGCCGGTTGTTCCGGTAACCAGGATCATGCCGCGCATTTCCTGGGAGATCTTTTCCAGGACCAAAGGCAGGTTCAGGTCGGCAATACTCTTGATCTGGGTGGGAATGACCCTTAACACCATGCCCACTGCCCCCCTTTGATAAAAAACGTTGCAGCGGAAACGGCCCAGGCCGGGGATGCTGTAGGCCATATCGATCTCATGGTCGCGTTTGAATTTCTCCTTTTGTTCGCTGTTCATCATGGCAAATGCCATGGCGATCGTGTCCTCGGGCATCAAGCGTTTCAGTTCGACCAACGGGTGCAGGGTGCCGTTGATCCTGACCACCGGATGGTTACCGACCTTGAGATGCAGATCAGAAGCGTACCTTTCCACGCTTATTTTTAATAGATCATCAATGCTCATTTTTTTCGCTCCTTTTCAGAGAATATTATACAACAATGATAAAAAAACACAAAGGCGGGCTGCGACCGCCCAAGTTCTGTTTTTAGCTTATCCTTTCTGCTATAATTTTGTACATGAAAAAATTGTTGGGCGTGGCTGCATACGCCCTGTTGCTTGTTTTTTCCGCCTGCAGCGCAAAAACCGGCATGCGCAGCCGGCCGGAGTTTGGCCCCCCGGCAGTTGCCCGGGACAGCCTCAGCGTGTTTCAGACCGGGATCGCTTCCTGGTACGGGGATGATTTCAACGGCAAAACCACGGCCAACGGTGAGATCTATGACATGAGCAAACTTACCGCGGCTCACCAGAACTTGCCTTTCCACACGCTGGTGGAAGTGGAAAACCTGGAAAACAAAAAAAAAGTTCTGGTGCGGGTTAATGACCGGGGCCCATTTTTGAAGAACCGGATCATCGATCTTTCCTTGCAGGCGGCGCAGCGGCTGGAAATGGCCGAGCAGGGGACTGCGGAAGTCAAACTCCGCGTGCTGCGCTGGGGCGGGGCTACCATTGATGGGGAGACCCCGGCGAACGGCGGCTTGAAATGCTTTGTGCAGGCCGGAGCGTTTTCCGTCAAGGAAAATGCCGAGGACATGCTCCTGACCCTGGGGGAGATCTTTCCTGACCTTTGTTTCAGGATCGCGCTTGAAGACGGTATGTTCAAGATCATTTCCACGAAATTAACCGCTGCCCAAGACTGCCGGGAGGTCATAAAAAAGCTGGCCGCTTTCCACCTGCAGGGTTTTATCCGGGAGACCGATATTTTTCCGGAAAAATGATTCGGTTTTGTTGAATTTTTTCGCTGGTCGCTTGAATTTTTATTTTTTTTGAATTAAAATATCCCCATAGACTGAGGAGAGCATGATTCATTTGTCGCGAATGAGAGTTTTTAGCAGAAGGCAAGGGCAGGTTCGTTAATGGTTGAAGAGCAAAAACCGGACCTGCCGGTCGATAATGTCGAGGCGATGGGCGAGAGCGCTCATGCCAAGAAAATTCTGATCGTTGATGACGACACCGCGGTGCGGGAATCTCTGAATGATTTTTTGGAGTTTCATGGTTTTGCGGTCACGGCGGTCGACAGCGCCGCCAAGGCCTTGGAAGTTCTAGCGAAATCTGATTTTGACCTGATCATATCCGACCTGGTTATGCCAAAAATGGACGGAATCTCCCTGATCAAGGCCATACATGAAGCGGGCAAGGATATCCCGTTCCTGGTTATGACCGGCTTCGCTTCCATTGAGTACGCCGTGGAGTCCATGAAGGCCGGAGCTGCCGATTTCATCACCAAACCCCTGAAATTCGACCATGTCATGCTGATCGTAAACCGTACTCTGGAAACCTGCAACCTGCGTGAAATGGCAAGAGAAAGGGAATATTACAAGGATCTTTCCAATAGCGATGGTTTGACCAGGATCAGCAATTATCGCCATTTCAGCCAAGTGCTGCAGCTCGAGATCGACCGCCAGCGCCGCTACCACAGACCGCTGACGCTGCTGATGGTTGATATTGATGATTTCAAAAAAACCAATGATCGCTACGGCCATCTGATCGGCGACCTGGTTCTGATCAAGATCGCTGCCTTGTTGACCGCCGAGATCCGCGGTTTTGATTTTGTTGCCCGTTACGGCGGCGATGAGTTTACTGTGATCCTGCCTGAAGTTACCGAAAAAGAAGCGCTGGCCGTGGGCCGCAGGATCATGAGATCCATCGGGCAATATAAATTCAAATCACCTGAAAACGAAGCGATCGGCATGCTGAGCGTCACCATTGGCATCGCCTCTTTTCCAAAGGATGCCACGGCCGGGCAGGAGCTGATCTCCCGGGCCGACCAGGCAATGTATGCCGGGAAAAGTGCCGGGAAAAACTGCATGTGTATTTTTGGAGATGAAAAGAATGTCATGCGCCTGCGCAAACCCACTCCGCAGCCGCAGCAGTTGAAGAAATAAATCTCGGAACGGAATTCCCTAAACGAATGAGTCGGGATGGATGATTTCGTTGTTTCGGATCAGCCAACGTCCATTGGCTAACAAGTGTGTGATCTGGTCCTTTTCATCCAACAACAAAAGATCGGCGTCCATACCGATGCCGATCCTGCCCTTGCTATTGAGTTTTAAAATGCGGGCGACATTGGCGGTAACGGCCGGCAGCGCTTTCTCCAAGGGCAGTTTCTCCTGGCGTACAGCGTCGATGAGCTCTTTGAAAATGGCTTTGGGTTTGCCGCTGACCAGTTTTAGCAGGTTGCCTTCTTTATCAAAAGTGGGCCGTGAACCGCATCCGTCCGAAGAAAAAGTAATATGTTCCAACGGCACGCCGGCATTCAGGAGTTCCTTGAGGCAGCGGGAAACTTTGATCTCTTCGTCGGAATAATATGGATAGGAACTCGCGGTCAGGTCTATGTAACCTTTTTTGCCGTAAATCTTGGCCGCTTCGAACACCACCCGGTTGCGGTTGCAATGGGTTGGTAAAAACTGGGAAAACTGCAGCTCGCTTTTTTCGATCGCCGCGTAGAGCATGGCGAACGGTTCAGGAGCGTCACCCAGATGGATGTTGACAATGCCTGCCTTGGCACCGATCATGCCGCCGACGCGGGCCAGCTTGGCCAGGCGGATCAATTCGTCCAGGGTGGGGTTGGAAGAGCGATGATCGGCGATGGCGATCTCGCCCAAACCGATGATCTCCTCGATCATGGCGATATCTTTGCCTACATCACCCAGGATGGTTGGTGGCGGCACCTGATAGGCGCCGGTATATATCCAGGCCGAAACCCCTTCCTGCCGCAGTCCCTTGGCTTTCATCAGGACCGACGCCACTGAACGGGTCAAGCCGTCGGTGCCCAGGCAGCCGATAACAGTGGTGATACCGCCTTCCAGCATGTCGCGCAGGGACATTTCCGGGGTACGAGTGGCCGGTCCGCCTTCGCCGCCAGCTCCGGCAATATGCACATGGGAATCGATCAGGCCGGGAAGCATGCGCAAAGATCCCGCGTCTAAGATTTCGATGTCGTATCCTGCCTGAGATTGTATCTCGGCAGCCAGGGCGACGATCTTGCCGCCGGCGACCAGGACATCTTTTTCCCCAATGAATTCTGGAGCATAAACTCGGCATCCTTTGAAAAGTATCATGTCTATCTCCGGGTCAAAAAACCGTTTTCCCTTCCAAGCATTCTGTGAACCTGCTGGAGGCTATTTGCCGAGCGTGGCCACCATTATCGCTTTAATTGTGTGGACACGATTTTCGGCCTGGTTGAAAACCTGTGATTGCCGGCTTTCGAATATTTCTTCGCTGACCTCGCAGATGTCAGGAAACTGCTTGGCCAGCGCTGTTTCGGTGTTGTGAAAGGCGGGGAGGCAATGCAGGAAAGTGCATTCGGGATTTTCGGTCTTGTCGAACAATTTGCGATTGATCTGGTAGGGCTTGAGCAGCCAGATTTTTTTAAGGATCTGATCTTCTTCCCCCATGGATGCCCAGACGTCAGTATATATGATGTCGGCGTTTTTCACCCCGTCGCAATAGTCTTCGGTTATGGTGATCTTGGCTCCGCGTTCTTGAGCGAATTCCCGGCATTCCTTGACCAGTTCCTTGGCCGGGAACAGGGACTTGGGAGCGACAATGCGAAAATCCATGCCCATTTTGGCGGCGCCGATCATCAGCGAATTGGCCATGTTGTTACGGCCGTCTCCCACATAGGCGAAGTTTATACCCTTCAGCCGTCCCTTGACTTCCAGAACGGTCATGAAGTCGGCCAGGACTTGAGTGGGATGGTAGAGATCGGTCAAACCGTTCCAGACGGGGACCCCGGCATATTGGGCCAGCCCTTCCACGGTTTCGTGCTTGAAACCGCGGAACTGGATGCCGTCGAACATGCGGCCCAATACGCGTGCCGTGTCTTTGACCGTTTCCTTTTTTCCCAGTTGGATGTCGTCCTTGCCCAGGTATTCGGGGTGGGCGCCTTCATCGACGCAGGCCACTACAAAGGCGCAGCGGGTACGTGTGGATGGTTTCTCGAATATCAGGGCGATATTTTTCCCTTGCAGATTTTTGCCGCGCAGGCCGGCGTACTTGTCCTGTTTCAACTTTATGGAAAGCTGCAGGAGAAAATCGATCTCCTCCGGCGTGTTGTCTTTCATGGACAGGAAATGTCTTCCTTTCAGATTGAATGGCATGGGGCAACCTCCATAAAATTAAATTAAATATTATCCCAAAAAATAAGTTTCCGCAAGTGCCCGGCTGTAAGTCAGGGATTTTCTTGACAGCCGTTGCCCTAGCTGCTACTCTATCACTATTGTACCGATAGAAGCAGATGAATCCTGACGAAATTGAGATAAAAGTAATTGCCAGCGCTGACCGCCAAGCCGTCAAGAACCTTTATCAGCAGGCCGGTTGGTGGGAAGAAAACGATGAGAGCCTGGATGGCTGCGCCTGGATCGACACTCTGGTCAGCCAATCATTCTGCTTTGTAGGCGCTTTCAGCGGCGACGAAATGATCGGCATGGGCCGCGCCGTATCCGACAGCATCAGCGATGCCTATATTCAGGATGTTGTGGTTTTAAAAAAATTCCGCGGCCGGGGCATCGGCGCCGCCATCATCCAAAAAATCATCTGTTATTTAAAAACCAGACGCATAGGCTGGATCGGCTTGATCGCCGAACCCGGTACGCAGGCGTTTTACCAGCGGCTGGGATTCGCCCTCCTGGAAGGGTATGCGCCCATGCTGCTGAAAAGGAAAAAGGATTGAGCAATGTTGAAATTCACATTGAAAGATTTTTCTCCGATCACGCTTGCCGACAGAAAGATCATCCTGCCGCTGTTGTTGGAAAGCGACGTTTTTTTCTGTGATTACAGTTTTGCCAACCTCTTCATGTGGGGCGATATTTTCAGGACCAGCTGGCTTTTTCAAGATGAACGCCTTTGGATCTACAACGGCTACGATGACCTGATGCTGATGCCCGTCGGAAAAGCTTTGGGCCTGCCTGAGCTGGTCGCAGTTTCCGACATGCTGCGCCGGGAAGGAAAAAGCGGCAATTTTGTTCTGGTCGACCAGGATTTTGTCAAAGGCAATGACGATCTTGCCAGTTATTTCAACGTGGAGATCGATCTGGATAACGGCGATTATATTTATTCCAGTCGTAAACTTGTCGATCTGTCGGGCAATAAATTGCAAAAAAAACGCAACCTGATCAACCAGTTTCTGGCGTTGTATCCTGATTACGTCAGCCAGCCTCTGCAGCCATCCGACCTGGATGCCTGCCTGAAACTGGCTGAAAAATGGTGCCGGCTGCGCACCTGCCTGGAATTGGATTTCATCCATGAAACATCGGCTTTGAAAAAGGCTTTAAACCATTTCAGCGAATTGGAATTGCAGGGTTTGAAGATCTCTTATGACAGTGAACTGTTCGCGTTTTCCATCTTCTCCCGGCTGAGCAGCAACATGGCCGACGTGCATTTTGAAAAATTCGATCCCGGGATCAAGGGCAGCGGCCAGGTGATCAACTGGGAAACCGCGAAAAGCCTGTCGGCGAAATACAAGTACATAAACCGCGAACAGGACCTGGGCATCGAGGGATTGCGCCGGGCCAAGAAATCGTACAGCCCGGAGTATATCGTCAGCGCCTATTTCCTGGAGAGAAAACCCTGAAATTCTTCTGACCGTCGCTTCGGGCCGCAGTAAAGACTACTGCTCTGGTTCGCGCGCGATGACACCTTTTTCGATCAGCAGGTCCACCTGTTTGTTAACCATGTCGGCGAAGCGCAGGAAATGGGGAATGGTCAGGTGGGCGTAGGTGTGGATGTTGACTCTGGTGGGATCCTTGACGTCGCGGATGCCCAGCCCCAGGCAAATTTCTTCGGGATTGACGTTAAAAGAGATCAGGTTGGCATAAACGTGGTGAGAGTGAAGATCGGCTATTTCAATTTTTTCTTCTTTTTTTTCCATTTGCTTCTCCTTAACGCCGCCGGCATTTCATGGAGGCGGCAACCCGGCCAACCGGTTCAGCGGCAGCTGTTTTTCTCAAGTTTTTGCAAGACCTTGTAAAGTTTCTGTTCGTCTGCCGTTAACACGATGCGGCTGTTTTTCTGCGTTTGCTCATCTTTGCGAATCACGCTCATGTCCACATTGAAGCCGAGCTTCTTAAAGGCCTTCTTGAGGCCAGGGCGGCCCTGGATCAAGGCTTCATAACTGATAACGATGCTTTTCGGCATATTTTCATGAGCGGCGACCAGGGCGTTGTTGTTATCGAACCAGTTGAGTTTGAACTGCGATATGCCGCGCTTGAACATGCTGGACTTGACGTCGGCCGGGTTCCTGAAAATAAAGACTACCCGGATCTTTTTATCCTTGGCGATGTGGCGGAAAAAAAACAGCGCCGGCATGTGGACGATCTTCAGTCCGTTCAAGCCAGGAGAGTTGTTCAGACGGTCGACGATCTTGTTCATTTCCACAACGTTTTCCTCGGTCATGGCCTTGTCGATCAACTTTTTTTCAAGTTCCTTGCCCAATTCCAACTCGAAGTACCCCGACTTGTTGTATTCGTCGCCGCTGAAATCGCTGGGGAATGCGACCCCGGCGCTTTGCAGCAGCTGACAGGCCAAAGAGGTGCCGCTGCGGGGATGGCCGACGACAAAAATACCGTTCTTCAACACTTTCGGCCTGATCTCGATTTTGTCAGTGGCCGGCGAATTTTCCATGTTTCGTTCCTCGATTTCTGCTGAATTAGTGAAAAGCCATTATACCACAGGCCGGTGCTTTAAGGAAAAACGGGAAGAATAAGGGAAAAGAGAGGGAAGAATAAGGGAAGAAGGAGTAAGAGATTGAAATAGCGGGCATCGGCCTCGTGCAACTATTTCTTCACTCTGCCTTTCCCTTTGCCTTCCCTTATTCTTCCCTTTATCTACTCTCTCTCTTCCCTTGTCTTCGGCTTTGCTTTTCGGGAAAGAATCGGCTAAAATGAAAAAAATGGAAAAATTCAGGACGCAGTTGGTCGAAGACAGCCAATCCATGCAATTCTCCCTGGATAGCAGTGGTGTCCGCGAATTTTCCTTGAAAAAAAAAACGGGGTTCCTGAACCGCAGTTTTGACGGCAGCTGGAAGAGCCGGGCTGAAGAAACCGGTGGCAGGGAGGAAGCGGCCAAAGCCCTGTCCGGGAAAAGCCCGGGAAACCGACTGCCGGAGCTGCCCCCTCTGCCTATGGACACGGGGGCGATCCTGGCCGACAATAGCTTTTTGACCGATTTTCTAGACCGGCTTGCCCTTGGCGAATGGAAATTGCAGTTCCGTGCCCGGCGCTGCCTGCGCGCCATTCAGAACTCGCAGCGCCAGAAACTGAAAACGGTTTTCAGCCATTTCAGCATTTCCGTTACGTTCAAGATTCCCAACCAGACAGAGGAACTGGAAGTCAGCGAAGGGAGCAGCGAAGCGCTGAAATTCAACTTGAATGGCCTGACCCGGCGTATCAATGAAATGGTTGAAAATCAAAAGAACCGTTACAAGACCGCTTTGAATTGCGAAATCCCGGTCGTGCTTCAGGCCGGCGAAGGAGCCATTCTTTTTCATGAAATTCTCGGTCATTCCCTGGAAGCGGATTACGTGTGCCAGGGAGTTTCTCCTTTCACCCTGTCGGATTTGAACAAGTTGATCGTCCCGCCCCAGATCACCATTCATTGCCGTGATGATCGAGACACATTTTTTAAAAATGCCGGAGTGGATGACGAAGGCGATACCTGTCCATCACCGCTGTTGGTCGAAAATGGCGTTCTGCGCCGTTTTATCAGTGATTATGCTTACCAGAGAATATTAAAGCTCGCCGACCGCGGCCATGCCCGCCTCGAGGATTTCAGCCGCATTCCCCAACCGCGCATGTTTGCCACCTACGTCCAACCCGGAAGTTTCCCCGCAGCCGAGATCATTGCCTCGACTCCCTACGGTATCTATGCCCGGGAGTTCGGAGACGGCGGCCTTGATTTCCAATCGGGGCGGTTCTATTTCAACATCCGCCAGTCCTATCTGATTGAAAAAGGACGCTTGACCGCCCCCATCGGCAACTTAACCGTCAGCGGCCTGGTCAGAGAGATATTCAATGATATTGGCATGATCGGCGATGATTTCAAGTATGATCGCGGCGTCAGTTACTGCCAAAAAAACGGGCAAGTACTGCCGGTGCGTGTGGGGCAACCAACCATCAAGATCAACAAGCTGCGGGTCAATGGAGGCCAGAGTGCTTGAAACGATTTTAAAAACCGGCCGCGAAGCCGGTTTTTCGACCGTCGAAGCCTTTGCTGAAAAGATCCTGCGCCAGGAGTGCGAAGGGACCGAACAACCCCTGTCGCTTCATGAAGTTCATGGCAATCGGGTACGGGTCAGGGCTTTCCGTGATAGGGGCGATCCGCTCGGATTCAGCCTTTCCAATCCAGATTCCCGGCTGGTCAAACGCTGCTTTGCCGAGCTCGCGCATGGTTCCGGGTTGGATGGAAAAAAGAACTTTGCCCAGCTGTTGCCCAAAAACGTGGCGAAAAGCAAACTGGATATATATGACCAGAGCATCGAGAACTGGGATAACGACCAGGCCGGTGAATTGCGGGAAAGGATCAGGGAAAGCCTGGTGACTTTTCCGGGGTTGAAACTGAAGAAATTCAATTTCTCCCGCGTATTGAAAAAAGCCTACCTGGCCAACAGCCGCGGTTTCCTTGCCAAATATAAAAAAACTCATTTCCAGGTTTCGCTAACCTTCCTGTTCAAGAACCACGCCCTCGAACTCAGCGAAAGCCGTATATATTGCAGTGATTTCGATCCCCAGCGCCTGGTGGCCAGGGCAGGGAATCTCCTGGGCGCCCTTAGCGCCGACCAGGGGGCCATGGATTCCGGAGCTGAATTTGTCATCATGTCACCAGAGGCCTCGGTCCAGGTGCTGAGGGAATTTTCTCGCAACTTGAAACTCGACCATGCGGCCGCCGCCGGGCGCGGCATCGTCGCTTCACCAAGGGTGAGCATCCTGGATAATCCCGCCATGGATGGGCAGTCCGGTTCGGCTCCTTTCGATGATGAAGGATTGGCCTCGGCTGAAAAATACCTGATCAACAAAGGCGTTTTCGTAAGATATATCGCTGATATCCGCACCAGTTTCGCCAAGGGAGGGAACTCCACAGGGAACGGGTTCCGTGAAGAGAGCGCTATTTTCCCCCAGGTCCGGTTTTCCAACCTTTATTTCAAGCCTTCGACCATATCGCTTGCCCATATGCTGCGCCAGGCGCAAAAAGGCATTTTGGTTTACCTGGTCAAGCTGAAAGGTTACGGCCGCCAGCCCGGCGAATACGTGTTCTCGGCATATGGCTATTTTTTTGCTGATGAAGAAATCTCCCGACCCGTCCACTTCTATTTTTTGACCTCAATGCGTTCCTATCTGCTGCATATCAACGAAATCTCCAGGGAACTGCGTTTCTTTCATGCCCGTGTCAATATCGGTTCGCCATATCTACTGCTTCAAGGGCGTTGTGATGCGGGAAATAAAATTGTCATTTAAAATGAGATTTTTTAAGCCATGATATATTTAATAAGAAAACAAGCGAGGTTAGACATGAAAAAGATGTTTCAGACAATAATGATTTTTTGGCTGAGTTTCATGCTGTATGGAGACGGTATTGTTATCACCAGTTCCGGGCAGATCTTTGTGGGCAGCGAAGTCCATTTCCGCTTCGATCCCGATCAGGGCGCCGGAGCCGGATATCGTTGGGAATTTGGCGACGGACCTTCCGAAAACACGGCCAATAACCAAAGTCATCATGCCTTCAACGAACCGGGAAATTACCATGTGACCTGCACATTTTTGGTATCTGGTTCTGCCTCAATAACAGGTGAGATCACAGTCACTGTTAACGACAACCGCCGCATCTCCCCCCAGGGGAGCAATGTTCGCAGCGGGCGGAGGGTGAATTTCCAATCGGAGAATTTTGTCGAAAACAACCTGCGCTGGGATTTCGGGGACGGGACGATCGAGAACGGTCCGCGCAACCACGGCCACATGTATCCGAACCCGGGGAATTTCACGGTCCGGGCCTTTGATTTCGGGGGCAGCAGTCCGACGGCCATCACCTGTCAGGTATTGATTGAAGCGGACAACCGCCAAGTAAGTGCCGCCCCAAACGCGCCACGCGCCAATCAGAGCGTCGTTTTCACTGCCCAGAATTTTTCCGGCGGCGGCCTCAGGTGGGATTTCGGCGATGGAACCGTGGAGAATGGCAACCAAGCCATGAACCACATATTCCACCAGGCGGGAAGTTATCAGGTACGGGTTTGGGAAAACTCGGAATCTCCTGATACGGCGCTGAGTTTCTCTCTGCCGGTAGCTCCCGATAACCGCCAATTGCAGGTAACACCGCTTCCGGCCCGCGCCAACCAGGCAGTCAATTTCAACGCCGTCAACTTTGCCGGTTCCGATTTGAAGTGGAATTACGGGGACGGCAAGATCGAAAACGGCGGCCCTGCCGCTTCCCATGTATACACGACCCCGGGGAATTTCCAGGTCCAGGTCTGGGAAGCAAATATGGCAACCGAGAACGCCCTGAAAACAACGGTCGCGGTCCAGCCCGATATGCGCCAGGTCATCATCAGCAATCCTCCGGAGCTGTTTCAGGGAGCCGAGGTCGTTTTTGAAGGCCGGAATTTCAGCAGCGCTCAATTGAAATGGGATTTCGGCGACGGCACGATCGAACGCGGCGGCGCCAGGCAGACCCACCGCTTTCAGCGCAGTGGAAATTTCTTGCTGAAAGTTGTGGAAGCTGATGAGTCGAACACCCTGCCTTTGGAAAAAAGGATCCAGGTGTTGAACGACAACCGCGATCTGGTCGTAAAAACGGGCATGATTTTCGCCGAGAGTGAATTTGAAGTGGAAGCAAAAAATTTCAGGGGTTCGGCAGTAAGGTGGGATTTCGGTGAAGGCCAGGTTGTGAATGGTCCGCGGCTGATGAAGCACCGCTACCATCGCACCGGCCAGTTCCTCATCCGGGCTGTCGATTTCGCCGGGCGTGACGGGAAATTCATTGAAAAGATCGTCATGGTTGAAAATGACAGCCGACTTATCAGCCTGCCCGACGAAATCATCGCCGGTGAAGCAATCGACATGCAGTTGAAAAACGCGGCTCCCGGAAATTTTATCTGGAAATTTTCAGACGGTGAGACCCGCAGCGGACAGGATTTGCGAGGCAAGGTCTTTCGCTACGCCGGGCCGCAGAAGATCACAGTAGCCGATTCGAGCGGACAATACCCGCCTTTGGAAAGAACTATCCGCGTGCTCCCGGATACCCGCGTTTTAAAAAGTTCGGCCCGATTCACCTTGCCCAAAGAGGAAGTGGCTTTCACGGCCATGAATTTCAAGGGACCCGGCATCCGCTGGGATTTTGGCGACGGCACGATCAAGGAAAACGGCCAGGCCAAGGAAACACACCTGTATAGCACCATGGGCCGCTTCCAGGTCAAAGCCGTGGATTTCAACGGCCGCAGCAGCAAGGTTTTCAGCACTGATGTGGT
>JALHTJ010000238.1 GCA_022865785.1 Candidatus Aminicenantota bacterium | reverse complement strand
GGGCGCTTTTCCTGACAAAATCAATTGGCGGCAGCATTTTTTATATTGTCCTGTTGTTATTGGCCATGCTGGCCATTTTTAACACGCAAGTACTATCCATCTTTCGAAGAAGAAAGGAGATGGGCACTTTGATGGCTTTGGGCATGACACGTTCAAAGATCATTCAGCTGTTTACCCTGGAAGGCGCCATACACGCTGTTTTGGCGGCATTTGTCGCGGCGGCTTATGGGCTGCCCTTGCTCATTCATGTTGCCAGAACCGGATATGGTTTACCGGAAGCATCGGATAGTTTCGGTTATGCAATGGGGAGCAGAATTTTCCCGACCTTCACTGCCGGTCTGGTCGTCGCCACCACATTGCTGGTTTTAATAGTGACGACGATTGTTAGTTACCTGCCGACCCGGAAAATCGCCAAACTTGAACCGACAGACGCCCTAAGAGGGAAATTGACATGATTAAATTTTTATTGAAAGGTCTGATGCGCGACCGCTCACGGTCACTTTTTCCGGTGTTGACCGTTTTTATCGGCGTTTTTCTGGCTGTCTTTATATACTCATTCATGAACGGTGTCTTGGCGGACATGGTTAGGTCCACGGCCCATTACCAAACCGGGCACGTGCGAATCATGGCCCAGGCCTATGCCAAGGAAGCCAATCAAAATCCCAATGACCTGGCCTTCATCGGGGTCGCCAAGTTGCTTGATGTGTTGAATGAAAAATATCCCGAAATGATCTGGACGCCGCGCATCAAATTCGGCGGCTTGCTGGATATCCCGGATGAAAAAGGGGAAACGAAAACCCAGGGTCCGGTCAGCGGCATGGCATTGAATCTGTTTTCCAGTTCCAGTGTTGAGATCAGACTGCTCAAGGTGAAAGAAGCCATTATGCGCGGACGCATGCCGAAACAGCCCGGCGAAATTTTAATCGGTGATGAATTCGCCAAAAAATTGCAAGTTTCTCCCGGTGATACGGCAACATTGATCAGCTCAACCATGTACGGCAGCATGGCCATGACAAATTTTAAAATTGCGGGAACGGTTCAGTTCGGGGTCGCGGCCATGGATCGTGGCACTATTTTCGCGGATATTTCCGATATTCAAGTTGCCCTGGATATGCAGGATACGGCCGGTGAAATACTGGGATTCTTCCCGGATGACATCTATCACGAAAAACAGGCCCCGATCATGGCAGCGGCATTCAATAAAGAATTCAAAGACAGCGACAACCAATTTTCGCCGCAGATGGGGACACTGCCGGACGAAAGCGGACTAGCCGATTATCTCGGTCTGATTGATTCAATGTCAATCATTATCATTATGATATTCGTGGTTGCCATGTCGATTGTTTTATGGAATGCGGGCCTGATGGGAAGCCTGCGCCGCTACGGTGAAATCGGCGTCAGGATGGCCATTGGCGAAGCCAGAGGACACATTTATAAAACCTTAATCCTGGAATCTGTGTCGATAGGCATCTTTGGTTCTGTTTTGGGAACGCTCGCCGGCGTCGCTGTCGCCTATTTGATGCAGATTTATGGGCTCAATTTCGGTTTTCTTTTTAAGAATTCAGCGTTGATGATATCGAGTGTTTATCGTGCCCAGGTAACTTTCGGCAGCTTCATCATCGGCTTCGCGCCGGGAATTATTTCAACCGTGCTGGGAACGGCAATTGCCGGAATCGGCATTTATAAAAGACAAACATCGCAACTGTTCAAGGAGCTTGAAGTATGAAACATGCAATGATAACCTTGTTATTGATTTTGCCGGCTCTGCTCTTTTCCCAAGCACCGTCGGCACAAGAGATAATTGAAAGGGTGGATAAAAATACCCTATCCGATAGTAAGATAGTTGTGTCCAAAATGATCATACACGGCCGACGCGGCGAAAGAACTGTTGAAGCAAAATCGTGGCAGAGAAGTATCGACCATTCATTTACGGAATATCTCGCCCCGGCCCGGGAAAAGGGAACCAAGATGTTGAAACTGGGCGATCAGCTTTGGACCTATTCACCGGCAACGGACAGGATTATTTTAATCAGCGGGCACATGCTGCGCCAATCGGTGCTGGGTTCGGATTTATCCTACGAAGACATGATGGAGGATCCGTTCCTCCAAAACATGTATGAAGCGAAAATCATAGGTCCCGACACGGTCGCAAACCGTCCGGTATGGATATTGGAGTTGAAGGCGAAAAAAAAGGGAATAGCCTACGATACAAGAAAAATCTGGGTGGACCAGGAACGTTTCATCATACTAAAAGAAAATCTTTACGCGAAAAGCGGCACACTGCTCAAGCAAATCACACTAGGTGAGATGATGCAGGTTGAAGGAAGATGGGTCCCCAAAACCGCATTATACAAGGATGTATTGAAAGAAGGAACCGGGACCGAAATGATCGTCGATTCGATCACTTTCAATGAAAATATCCCCGATTACATTTTTTCAAAAGCGTCTCTGCGGAAGTAAAGGGGACGGGTTAAACAGGAAGGCCGGGTATACTTGACAGGCACACCGGTCACCGGTCAGGGCTGATTTTTTTTATCGCGATCAAAGAAGTTTTTAAGGCTTTCCCGGCTGGCCGCGATCACAATGATCATGGATACGCTCAGGGTCAAGAGTAAGGCCCCGAAGCCGATTAACACGATCTCCTTGGCAATGTTGAGCTCCACCATGGCCATTGCCGAAAAGAAGAGCACGATGATGAATTTGAGAAGCTTGGCGAAAAGAGATGCACCTGACACTCTCTCTTTGAGGAGCGAATGAGCCACGGCGTTGGCGGTGCGGGAAGCGATCAGCCAGCCGATTCCGAAGATAACCAGGGCGACGATCAGCCGCGGGATGAAGAGTACTCCCTGCTCAATCAGTCTTGACAGGATCGTGAGCTTCATGGCGGCCAGGGCCGAATTCAGGAAGATCAGGAAGACGATGAAAAACGCTATGTTGCCGATCAGGTTGTAAAGGGCATAGCGGATGTCCGCTTTCGTAAGGCTGCTTTTCCAGCGGAACCTGATGAACAACCTGTCGAATCTCAAGATGACCAGGAGCTGGATGATGATTCGTTTGGCTATCCAGGCGATGAACCAGCCCAGGATAAGGAGCAGCAATCCGGCCAGCAGGTTCGGCATGAAGGCGATGATCTTTTGACCCAGGTCATTAATGAGTCCTTTAAAATTCAAATTCATCTTTCTCTCCCGGTTTTTTCAATGGCTTCAGAAGGAGTTTCCAGAGCGGTTTGCGCTCCTCATATTCCTTGACCCACAGGACGGGGCAAGGGCTCTGTTCCGTGATTTCCTGGGCCAGCGACCTTCCCAGGAAGAGCTCCAGGAAATCGCCGGACCGGCCTCCCATCAGGATCATGTCGGCGTCCCTGGCTTCGGCCAGGATGCCCCGCAGAATATCGACATTGTGCAGGATCTTCAATTCGGCCTGGAGGGAGTTTTTGGCCATGAGCTCCCTGACGGTCCTTTCCCGCTCTTCTTTCTCAGCAGTGCCGGCGTCGGGCTCAAAAACCAGAACGATCCTGACCCGGCAGTTGAAATAATCGATAAATGCAGGAGCGACCTCGGTAGCCAAAAGGGTGTGGATATCCCGACCGAAGGGAATGAGAATGGTCTTGACTTTATCAGCCGGCATCTGCCCGTGCAGGACGGCGACTTCACAGGGAGCCTTGGCGATGACGCTGTCGATGGTCGAGGAAAACATCCTTTCCATGAAATCCGGATCCTTCTCTCGGCCGAGGACGATGAAGTTGCATTCCTCTTCCACGGCGGTATCGAGGATACCCTGGGAGATGCGATGCGAGACGTTGAGGATGGACTTGGTCGGGATGTTCGATTCCTCCAGGAAGGACTGGGCTTTTTCGAAGAGGGAATTCGCCCACTTTGTTTCGACGGTTCCGGCGATCAGGGGCGCTCGCTCACGTACCTCGTTGACATGGAGAAAGATGACCTCGCCGTTGTGCTTTCTGGCGATGGCCTCGGCGATCCTGGCCAGGCTCTCCACGGTGCGCCCGTTAGCCAGGGGGACGAGGATCCTGTATTCCTGGCACTCGAGCCTTCCCAGGCATTTGATCTTCCTGACATGCTCGATCTCCCGTTTCGACGCATAGGATTTGTACATGAACAGTCCGCACATGATCCAAATCCCGGCCACGGCCCAGGCGATGGGACTGTAATTGAACATGTAGAGCGCCAGGAAGAGCAGGAGGGCAATCGCCAAGATGGAGAGGTAAGGGAAGAACGGGGTGAAGAAACCCCGGTCCAGGTCCGGCCGTTTTTTTCTCAGCCGGATAAGGGTGATATTGACCTGCAGGAAGAGGAGCAGGAACATGATGTCGGCAGCAGCGGCAACATCCTCAATGGGAAGGGAAATCGCCATCAGGACAACGAGGAACAGGGAGAAGACGATGGAAAGGTGGGGCGTAAAATTTTTCTTGTGAACCTTGCCGAAAAAACCGGGAAAATTCCTGTCCCGACCCATGGCGAAGGCCACGCGGGACGAGGAAAAGATAGTGGCGTTCAAGGCCGACATTGTCGAAATGATGCCGCCGACGAGGAGCATGATGCCGCCGCCGACGAAAAATTTCTTGGCAACCTCGACCAGAGCCGTCTCTTTGTGAGAAGCCAGATACGCCCAGGAGGTCATGCCCTCTGCCTGGACGGTCCCGAGCGCCGTGAAGGCCACAAGAAGATAGATCGGCACGACGATCACCAGCGAGAGGAAAATGGCCCGGGGAATGTTTTTCTTCGGATTCTTGATTTCCTCCGAGCATTGGGAGATGACCTCGAAGCCCTGGAAGGCGATGAAGGTCAACCCCATGGCCTTGAAAACTCCTCCCCAACCGTTGGGAAGAAAGGGAGTGAATGCAGCCTGCCAGTCGGGCTTGCGGAAAATGATGGCCAGGCCGAAGCCGACAAAGATCATGAGGATGATGATCTTGGCTATGGTGATGAAATTTCCTACTTTGCCGGTTTCCGATGCGCCCCGGAAATTCACATAAGCAAATACGATGGCGGCCACGACCGCAAGAATTTTCTGGGGCGAGATAAATCCCCAATGGGGCATGACGACGTGGAATTCCCTGAGGACCAGATCGAAATAGGCCCCGAATCCCAGGGCGTAGAGACTGCAGGCCACGGCGTGGGCGAACCAGCTCATCCAGCCCGAGATGAACCCGTTCCATTTCGGCAGGCCTTCCTTGACCCAAAGGTAGCCGCCCCCGGCGTCATGAAAACAGGAACCGAGCTCGGCGTAGGAGAATGCGGTCAGCAGGGCCACCAGGCCGTTAAGGGAGAAGGTGATGATGAGGCCCGGCCCGGCGACCCCGGCCGCGATCCCGGTCAGGACGAAGATGCCGGCGCCGATCATGGCCCCGACGCCGATCAAAGCGGCGTCCCAGAGCCCCATCTCGCGGCTCAAATGAACTTCGGTAGAGAATTTTTTCATGCGCATGTCTCTTGCCCGGCATGATCCCCTGCTTCGAAGCAAGCGGCGATCCGGGAAAGGTATGGAATGGAGCCGTTGCCTATGAGTCCTAGCCTTTGTCGATCAGAGCCGGCATATTCATTGCCGGGCCGGGACCATGGCAGTTGTTTACTGAGTGGAAAATCAATTTTCCCCATTCAGGCATTTTAAAAACAACGATCTGAAATGTCAATGTTTAAAACAATGATTTTTTCCAAAATTGTTGCTCTGCGCAGGCCAAGTTCCTGCAAACTTCTATTAAAGGCATACGGCTGCTTGTCTATAGGGAATGTTTCCACGGTGCCCGCTTCAAACAACGCGTTCAGCTTTTCCCAGCGCACATCCACCGTGCCTCTTCCTTATTGAATGGCACTGGAGATACGCTGATTTTACTTGCTCTAGATCTCTTGGTTGTCGACAGACTCGAACAGTTGCCAAGTGGCTTGAATGGTATCGGTTGCAAAGAGTTGCTTGAGTAGCTCCCTTTCCTTGAGAAATTTCGATAATTTGGCTAAAACTTTCAAATACTCTCCTGCTCTGTCTGTGGGAGTGATCAAAATGAATATAAGGCTCACAGGTTCGTGATCTTCTATGCCAAAGTCAATTCCCGCAGATAACCTGGCCATGGCAACAACAATCTTATCCAAGGATTTCAATCTGGCATGGGGAATGGCGACTCCATTCCCCAGTGAAGTCCCCCCCTGGGTTTCCCGGTTATTAATCTCTTGCAGTAAATCGGATTCGTTCTTTATAGCATTGTTCTCTTTCATACGTTTTACTATCTCTGCAAGTGCCTCTTCTTTCGAATGCGCGTGTAAATCTAAAAAGATCAACTTTTTATCCATGTAATCAAATAGTCTCATTTT
>JALHTJ010000237.1 GCA_022865785.1 Candidatus Aminicenantota bacterium | reverse complement strand
CGTCACCTTGGCCGGCTATGTGCTCTTGAATTTGGCGACAACCTACGATCTCAGCGGGCGGGTGCGCATAGCCGTCGGTGTGAAGAACCTCGGGAACGTAAAATACGAAGAGATTTTGGGATACGGCACGCCGGGGATTTCAGCATACATGGGAATGAAATTCATGTACTAAACGGTTCGCGAGAGGGCCCGCTGCGGCGGGCCCTTTTGCGATTCCGGTCATATAATTTAATTTTGGGCTTAATCGTAAGGGGCGAAATTTTTTAATCTGTTTTCCATTCTTTCCTTCCCTTTGCGGGGCGGCGCAAAACGGGTATAATGGCCGAAGGAGGATGCCCATGATGATATTGGCCCCTGAGGAATTGGTTGCGCTCGTGCGCTCCGTGTTCCCGCGTTTCGAAACCGACCGCGCCCTGGCCATCCTGGTCGATGTCCCGCGCGATGCCCAAAAGGACAACCCGGACTGGAAAGAGCGCCGGCGCCTGGCTCACGAGTGGCATGCCTTGCTGCAGGCAAGAAAGCAGGAGGTGCCGCTCGCCGAAGTGAAGCTGCTCGCCTATGCCGACGTCGGTTCGAACAACGCCGACCTTCCGGCGGAGGGATTCCTGCTGGATGGACAGCTGCCGGAGGTTGCCGCTGAATTGGAGCGGGCAGGGACGCGGGTGAGTTTCGAAAAGGTCTTCTCCGAAACCCAGTTATTCCTGGCGCCGACCGAGTTTTCCACCACCGCGCCGCTGAAGGTCGCGGCCCGGCGCTTTCGCTTCCGGGCGGCAACCATGCCCGGTTTTGCCGCGTCTATGATCCCGGCCCTGCGCATCGACTACGCCGAGGTGGCGCGGCGCGTGGACGCCCTGAAAACAAGGCTCGACCAGGCCGATCATGCCGACGTCTCCTTCACGGTGGACGGCAAAACTGAATACGCCATCCACTTCGATCTGCGCCACCGCAAGGCACATGCCAGTTCGGGGCGCTTCCCCGAGCTCGGCACAGCGGGCAACCTGCCCAGCGGTGAGGCCTACATCGTGCCCTACGAGGGGGACGCGGGCGAGGCGAGCCAAACCGCTGGAACCCTGCCGGTCGAGATCGACGGTGAGGTGGTTCTTTTCACCATACATGCCAATCGCGCCGTTATGGTGGAAGGCGATGGGCCACAAGCCCAGGCAGAACGCGCGCACCTGCTTGCTGAGCCGGCTTACGGCAACCTGGCCGAACTGGGATTCGGCGTATTGGCCGACTTCGGCCTGGAGCCGATCGGCGAGATCCTGCTTGATGAGAAACTGGGCCTGCACATCGCCTTCGGCCGCAGTGACCACTTCGGCGGCGCCGTGGGGCCCGGCGATTTTTCCTCCGCGGCGGCGGTCATCCACCTCGACCGCATCTACATCCCGCAGGCGCAGCCGCGCGTCGCGGGGCGCGAAGTCACCCTGGGCTTTGCCGACGGGCGCAGCGAAATCATCATGGCCAACGGCGCCTACACTATTTTCTAAGTCGGCGATCTTCTCTGTTTGGGAAATCTTAGGGTCCCGCTACACGGCGCCAAAAATCATGATCCCGCTCATCAAGTTTCGCAAGCTGATGATGAAGCTGGGGTGCCGGTAAAAAATAGTTGTGCGGTTTTCGGTTGCGGCAGTCGGCAAAGGGCTGCATAATGGTGATGGGTGAAAATGGAAAAGAACACAAAAATTGCAGACAGGAATGGTGAAGCCATGAAGCGCTCCTTGCCCGACGGCGAGACATTGTACGCGGCGCTGGTCAAAAAAGACAGCAATTTCGAGGGGATATTCGTGGTGGGGGTCAGGACCACGGGCATATTCTGCCGTCCCACCTGCACGGCGCGCAAGCCCAAGCGCGAGAACGTCGAGTTTTTCGCTTCGGCCCATGATGCACTTTTGCACGGCTACCGCCCCTGCAAGGTCTGTACGCCCCTGGAGCCCAAAGGAACCGCCCCCGGCTGGCTGAAACCGCTGCTGGAAGAGATCAATAATGCCCCGTTGATCAGGCTGAAGGATGGCGACCTGCGGACCAGGGGCTTGGAACCCAGCCGCGTCCGCTACTGGTTCAAGAAACACCATGGGATGACTTTCCAGGCCTATTTGCGCGCCTTGCGCATCGGTCAGGCCTTCGGCAGGATCCGGCATGGAGAACAGGTCATCGGCGCGGCTTTCGATTCCGGCTATGAATCATTGAGCGGTTTTGCCGACCAGTTCAAAAAAACGGCCGGCTTTTCTCCTCGCCAAAGCCGGGAGAGACAAATTATTGCGACCACAAGGATCCTGACTCCTTTGGGGCCGCTGCTGGCCGGGGCCACCGCTGACGGCATCTGTCTGCTGGAGTTCGTCGACAGGAGGATGCTGGAGACCCAATTGCAGAGATTGAGCAAGCTGTTGAACGCCGAATGTGTCCCCGGCTTCAGCAAACACTTTGACAAGCTGAATGGCCAGTTGCAAGAGTATTTTGCCGGCAAGAGAAAGGAATTCGACGTCCCCCTGCTGCTGCCCGGAACGCCGTTCCAACAACGAGTTTGGGCGGGATTGCGAACCATAGCCTATGGTTCCAGCCGTTCTTATAAGGAACAGGCAGAAGCGATCGGCCATGCCAACGCCGTCCGGGCCGTGGCTAAAGCCAACGGGAACAACCGCATTGCCATTATCATTCCCTGCCACCGGGTCATCGGGGCGGACGGCAAGCTGGTGGGCTACGGCGGCGGCCTGTGGCGCAAGCGCTTCCTGCTGGATCTCGAATCAGGCCAGAAGACCTTGTTGGATGAACAGCATGAAGGATGAGATCATGAAATATGAAACAATAATCGGAGAAAGCAGGATAGAGGGATTGCAAAAGACCCTGGGTGCAAAAATATGGCCCGAGTTCATGCAGCATGATGAAACAGTCAATAAACATTGGCCTGAACTGTATACGGATTTTTTGCGTTTTCAATTCGCATTGCTCAATCACGAAGAAATTGTCGGTATTGGCAACGCGCTGCCTTTGCACTGGCGAAAGTCATTTGCGGACTTGCCCGATTCGGGACTGGATTGGGCGATGGAAAAAGCGTGTGCCGATTGCAAGCGTGGTTCCAATGCGAATCTTCTTGTCGGGATAGAAATATTAATAGACGAAAAATACCAGAACCGGGGCATCAGTTTCGAGATGCTGGGAATCATGAAAGAAATCGCCAAAGCCAATGGAATGGATCATCTCGCGTTGCCGGTGCGGCCGACATTGAAGCGCAATTACCCCTTGATAGCGATCGCTGATTACATCCATTGGCAAAATAAGGAAAGATTGCCGTTCGATCCCTGGCTGAGGGTGCACAAAAAAGCAGGCGGCGAGATCGTCGGGGTTTGCAAAAGATCCATGGACATATCGGGCTCTATCTCGGCTTGGGAAAAATGGACAGGCTTGGTATTTCCCGGCTCCGGTGATTACATTGTCGATAAAGCCCTGGTCCCTGTGCGCATCGATAAAAAGAAAAAAATCGGAAGATATATTGAGCCGAATGTATGGATCGTCCATGAAATAAAATAGCGTCTTTGTTGCTCGGGGAGGATTCGGCAACCAGGCGGTTGGCTTGGCGGCGGGAAAATGAGAGGAGCGATGCCGATTTTTTCGAAGCAAACGATGGCTTGCTATGCTGCCATTCCCATGCCGTTCGTTTTCAGATACAATTGATGGACGATGAACCAACCCTGGGAAAATCCGAATTACAGGAATGAGCGCCGCCGTCTGCGGCTGGTGTTGCTGCCGCTGCTGCTGCTTGTGGTCGCGGCCGCCGCATTCTTGCTGCTGCATCGCTCTTCCCCAGAGAAAATTGTCGAAGCGGCTGCAAAGCCGACGCCCACTCGCTTGGCATCGTCGGCGGATTCGCCCACTCGCCAGGAGCCAGAACTGCCTGAGGAAATCACGGGTGGAGATTCCCCGGCTGCGCCGCTGCCTGGAGACGACAGCCGTGGCGAAACGATCGCGGCCCGGCAATGGGCCGAGGCGCTGTTTGCCGCCGGGAAATTCAGCGAAGCGCTGGAGGCCTACATGCGCCTGGCGCCGACCGATCCTATAAGCCGCGGCCGTGCCGGCCTTTGCCTGGCCCGCCTGGGCCGCTGGGACGAAGCCGTTGTCGAAGTGCAAAAGGCGCTGGACGCGCAACCCGACAATTTCGCCATGCGCAAGTGGCTGGCCCAGGCACTCTACCGGCAGAACCAACTGGAGCCGGCTCTGGAACAGGTGCGGGCCGCCCTGGCCCTGCAAGTGGATGAAGCGCTTCTCGAACTACAGGCCAAGCTGGAGAAGGAAATCCGCGTGCAGCGCAATTATGACCATGCCCGAACCGCGAATTTCGTCGTGCTGTTTGACGGTTACGAACACGACGAGATGAAGCATATGGTGCTGGACATTTTAAAAAGCGCCTATGCCGAGATCGGCAAGGAACTGGATTATTTTCCCAGGCAGCCGATCAGCGTCATCCTCTACACGGGCAAGGATTTTTCCGACGTCACCCGCGCCCCGGAGTGGGCCGGCGGCATGTTCGGCCAGCTTGACGGCAAGATCCGCGTGCCGGTGCAGGGCGCCGCGGGCCGGGAGCGGGCGTTGCGCCGCGTGCTCAACCACGAGTACACTCACGCCCTGCTCTTTGCCATGGCGCCAAACTGCCCGTTCTGGCTGCAGGAAGGGCTGGCCCAGTACTGCAGCGGCGACCAGCCGGTCAACGCGGCCCAGGTGATCCCCCTGAAGCTTCTGGCCAAAGGCTTCCCGCGCGAGCCGCGCGCGGCCATGGTGGCCTACTTGGAGAGTTTGCAGGTGGTGGAAGACCTGGTGAGTGAGTACGGCATGGCGCGCCTGCGCCGCTTGCTGGGCAAACTGGGCGACGGCAGCGACCTGGAGGCGGCCTTCGCCACTGCCTACGGCCAGCCCTTCAGCCGCTGGGCCGAGCAATGGCGCCCGGTGACGCGCGAGGAGTGATGGGCGGCTGGAAGTGGATCCTGAAATCATAGTATAATTACGGCGGGAGCAGGGCATGGAACTATCGTGGTTGAAGGGCGTAAGCCCGATCGTATTGGCGCTGGGGGCGACACTTTTCACCTGGCTGGTCACCGCCCTGGGCGCGGCCACGGTTTTCTTTTTTAAAACCCTGAACAAAAGGACACTCAACACCATGCTGGGTTTCGCCGCCGGGGTGATGATCGCGGCCAGCTACTGGTCGCTGCTGCAGCCGGCCATCGAGATGTCAGCGGCGGACGGCGGGCTGCCCTGGCTGCCGGCCGTGGTCGGTTTTTTAAGCGGCGGTGTTTTTTTGCTTACCATTGACAAGATCCTGCCCCATCTGCACATGGGGCTGGAGATGAAGAACGCCGAAGGCATCAAGACATCCTGGCAGCGGAGTACCTTGCTTATTTTGGCCATCACCCTGCACAACATCCCCGAGGGACTTGCCGTGGGCGTCGCTTTCGGCGCCCTGGGCCAGAGCTGGTCGCCGGCGGCGCTGGGCAGTGCCTTGGCTTTGGCCTTCGGCATCGGCTTGCAGAATTTTCCCGAGGGGGCCGCCGTTGCCATCCCCCTGCGCCGCGAAGGATTTTCGCGGTTGAAAGCATTCTGGTACGGGCAACTGTCGGGATTCGTCGAACCGCTTGCCGGGGTGGCGGGCGCCCTGCTGGTCTTGCTGGTCAAACCCCTGCTGCCCTATGCCCTTTCTTTTGCCGCCGGGGCCATGATCTTCGTGGTGGTGGAAGAACTCATTCCCGAATCGCAGCGGGGCAACGAAACCGACCTGTCCACCATCGGCGTCATGCTCGGCTTTGCGGCCATGATGTTTTTGGACGTGGCATTGGGGTAGGCCCCATCCCCTGACCCCTTCCCCCCGATGTGCGGGATGGCATCGTTAAATGCTTTGAGAAACTCAGCATAACGATGCGTACCTAAAGGAGAAGGGGCTAGGAGAGGGGGGAGGGGGTGAGGCCAGAGGGCTAGTACTTTCCGGGCCGTTCAGGCTGTACTCAGTTTGGTTTTTGGAGCTGCTTGAATTTTTCGCGGCATTCATCGCTGCAAAAATAAAAAGATTCCTTTTCCCGGGTCAAGGACAGAGCCTGGCCGACCGGGACATAGGTTCCGCAAACCGGGTCCTGGACCATTTCTTCTATGGCCTGGCCCTGGCGGTCGAAGCTCCGCGGTCTCGGTGCGGGCCGAGGGCTTTTGAGCAGCCATTTAAAAAGCAAATAAATGATTCCGGCCAGTAGGAGAAAACGAAAGAAAGTCATTATTGGAGTTGCAGTCCCGACTTTTCAGCGGCCGCGACAAGCTGGCCGCTTTGGATCAGGTTGGCGATATGGCGGATATGG
>JALHTJ010000236.1 GCA_022865785.1 Candidatus Aminicenantota bacterium | reverse complement strand
GGATCGAAACGGACCCCCGGAGTCAGGCGCCTGAGCCGCTCGCCCATGGCCAGCACGAAAGCCCTGGCCGGAGCCAGGATCGCCGTTTCATACTCGGCCTTGTGGGCGTTGAACCATTCGCGCTTGTTGTTGGCGGCCAGGTCGCGTAAAAAAAACACGGTGTTTTCGGGAAAACCGAAAAACGTGTTCACGGTGGCCATGAGTTCCTCCTTGGGCCAAGTATACCATAAGCATTGAAGTTCTTGATTCGTGATTGGGAAGAAAAGAGAAGTTGAAATATTGAACTGTTGAAATGTTGAAACGAAGCAGCGATTATCTGAGATCTTGTAATGGCCGTTCTCACTTCAACCCTTCAACGCTTCAACACTTCAACGGCAATTGCTTTATCTACTTAACTACTGAATTATTTCTCTAGCCCCTTGCCTCATCCCTATAGCCCCTCGCCTCTGACCCATTGCCAAAAACCTTTTCATTGCCGGCAGGGGACTTTTTATTTATTTTCGATTACAATCCGGGTATGGAAAAAAAATGGTACGAAATACTGTTCGCCGACTACGCCAGGAAATATGACCAGGAAAGCTATACTTCGGGAACGTCGGGCGAGTGTGATTTTATCGAGTGGGAAACAGGCGGCGATAAAAAAACGCGTGTTTTGGACATCGGTTGCGGCACCGGGCGCCACGCCATCGAATTGGCCGGCCGCGGTTACTCGGTCACCGGGATCGACCTTTCGGCATCCCAGCTGCGGCGCGCCCGGGAAAAGGCCGCGGCGCTCAAGGTCCAGGTCGATTTTCTCCAGGCCGATGCCCGCGACCTCACTTTGGACAGGGAGTTTGACCTGGTCATCATGCTGTGCGAAGGGGCTTTCCCGCTCATGGAGACCGATGAGATGAATTTTCGTATTTTGCAGAACGCGGCCCGGGCGTTGAAAACTCCCGGCAAATTGATCTTCACTACCCTGAACGGCCTGTTCCCCCTGTTCCATTCGGTAAAGGATTTCCTTGCCGTCCAGGCCCAGCCCGGGAACGCCGCCACCGTGGAAAGCACTTTTGATCTGCTGACTTTTCGCGACCACAACCTCACTTGCCTGGAAGATGACAGCGGCCGCAAACTGGAACTGCGCTGCAACGAAAGGTATTATGTGCCGCCGGAGATCACCTGGCTGCTGAAGTCGTTGGCTTTCAAAACCGTTGATATTCATGGCGCCAAGCTGGGCTGCTTCAGCCGCAACGACAAGCTGACCCCGGATGATTTCGAAATGCTGGTCATCGCCCAAAAGTGATCCGAGCCAAAGCGCCCAGGTCGAGGTGGTCATTCAAGGAGTACCAGAGTAACTCAGTGATGCGAAATTTGTAATGCGTGATTCGTGATTAGTGATTGGGAAGAAAAGAGAAGTTGAAATGTTGAACTGTTGAAATGTTGAAATGAAAAAACAATTTTCCGAAATTTTTTATTAGCTATTCTCACTTCAACACTGCAACGCTTCAACGGCAATTGCTTTATCTACTTAATTACTGGTTTCTTCCCTATAGCCTATAGCCTATAGCCTATAGCCTCTGGCCTCTGTTGCCTTTGGCTTTGGCCTGTGTTATAAACGCAACATGGACCGCGACCCAAAAACCATGCTCGTTCTCAATCCCCATGCCGGCAAGGGCAAAGGACTGAAAGCCTTCGCCGCCATACGCGAACTCTTGGGCCGGAAGATCAAAACCATGGAGGTCAGGGTCTCGGATTATGCCGGCCATGCCTTCCAGTTCGGGCGCGAAGCCGCCAAAAACGGTTATGAAAGGATTTTTAGCGTGGGCGGCGACGGCACGCCGTTCGAGATCGTCAACGGCCTGTATGCTGAGGGTCGGCCGCGCCGGGAGATCGAGCTGGGCATGATCCCCTCCGGGACCGGCAATTCCTTCCTGCGCGATTTTTCCATTGTCTCCTGGCGTCAGGCCGTGGAAAACATCCTGAGCGGACGGCGCCGCCAGGTCGACCTGGTGGAAATCACTTATCAACGCGATCACAAGGAAATCAGGCAGTATTACCTCAATATTCTGGGCGTCGGCCTGATCGCCGACATCCTCAAGCTGACCAACGAGAAACTGAAGGGTTTCGGTTCATTGGGATACAGCCTGGCCGTGCTGATGCGACTGGCCAAAGGCATGAACAACCGCATGCGCCTGACCATCGACGGTGAAAAACTGGAGATCGTCGACAGCGCCCTGGTCATCTCCAATTCCAAGTTCACCGGCGGCGGCATGAAGATCGCGCCCATGGCCGACACCCAGGACGGCCTGGTTGACCTGGTCATTTTCCAGGGCGTCAACCGTCGCGAAATCCTGAGCATCTTTTCCCGGGTCTTCAAGGGTACACACGTCAGCCACCCCAAGGTCAAGACCTTTCGCGCCGCCGAGGTCACCATCGAAAGTTTTCCCCAGGAACTGCTCATGGCCGACGGCGAGCTGCTGGGCCTGACGCCTCTGCGCCTGAAGGTCCTGCCCGGCGAACTGGCCATCCTGGCATGAAGAAAGCCGCCGCGGCCGTCCTCTCGTTGCTGATCTGGGGCGCGGGCTGGATCTGGTTCTCTGTCGGGGGTCTGTGCCTGCTGTTGATCGGCATATTCCGCGCCGGCGCTTTTTTCGAGTCCTGGCTGAAGGGGCTGTGCCGCTCGCTGGTCTGGATCTGCGGCATCCGCGTCACGGTTTCCGGGAGGGAAAATTTCGAACCCGGCCACCAGTATCTGCTGATGTTGAACCATGTCAACATTCTTGACGCTTTCGTCTTCTACTCCAGTTTCCCGGGCTGGGCCCGCGGCATAGAGGAGGAGAGCCACTTCGACTGGCCGGTCTACGGCTGGGTGATCCGGCGCATGGGCCAGATCCCGGTCAGCCGCAGGAGCGGCATCAAAGCGATGGAATCCCTGCGGCGCGCCGCCGATTTGATCCGGGCCAAGCGGGATTTTTCCTTCATGGTCCTGCCCGAGGGCACGCGCACTCGCGACGGCAAGCTGGGCCCATTCAAGAAAGGCGGGTTCCTGCTGGCCCTGGAGACCGGGCTGGATATCCTGCCCCTGGTGCAGAAAGGCGCCTACCGCGTCAACCGCAGGGGCAGCCTCTTCATCCGCCCCGGCAAGGTCGAGTTCCTTGTTGAGAAGCCGATCTCGACAAAGGGCTTTTCCCGTGAGAATATCGCCGAGCTGATGGAAAAGGTAAGGGGAGTGTTTCTGAAATATGTAGAATAAAGGTTAGAGGTCTTGGGTAAATAGGTTATAGGTCAGAGGCAAGAGGCTATAGAAAGAATTCAGTAGTCAGTAGTTAGTAGTCAGTAGTTAGTAGTTAGTAGGAAGAATAGATCTTTCATTTCGAACTTTATCTTTTTTGCCGTCTACCCTACACCGTCCACAGTACACCAAGTTCTTTCTTATCACCTATCACCTGTTTTGTTATCTGAGGCCTTTTCTTCCTAAATCACGGCTGGAATCATTTTTAGCAAGGTGATCCAAGTTCCAGCATCTAACTGTTTATAAGGAGTAATAATGGATGTAGAAGCTTTGATCAAACGCCATAATGAAGAATTGGAAGAAGAGGTCAATAAAAACCAGGGTTTAAAATATCAGTTTTTTGCCCGGGCCCGGGCGCAAAAAAGGAACCGGCAGCCTTATTCGATGAAAATCAGAAAATATGCCCTTGTTTACAGTTTCTTGTTCCTTTTCGCCCTTTTTGTTCATTTCTGGATCATTGGCTCAATAAAGAAATTGACTGAAATTGTTGCGCCTGAAAATATTATTGAGACAGATTCTTTTCAGGCTGATTTTTCCGGCAGCATAAATCAGGCATATCTGGAGGTGATCAATTGGGAAAATTAATATTCAGATTTATCTTTATTTTGTCGATCCTTCTGAATCTTTCCATGGCGGTTCATTTTTTTAAAGACAATTTCAAAACAAATAAAGCTGAATTCGCCTTAAATCTGACAAAACAGCAAAAGGAGAAAATGGCAGAGATCCACCTGGTCAGCCACAAAAAAAATGAACAGATCAAAATTCAGATAAAACGCTGTCAGGAAAAAATGATAACAGACCTTAAAGCTGTTGAGGTTGACAAAGATAAAATATTTGCCCATCTTAGAGACATTAGTGCTCTCCAGGAAAAGATTCAGCAGAATACCATTGAAGAAATATTGGCATTGAAGAAATTTTTGCATCACCATCAATGCGAATGTTTGATTGATGGATTACAGGCAAAATTAGCCGCTGCCACAAAAATCTGCAGCAAAGAGTGCTGCCATCCTGAGAAAAAAACCGCCAGGGAGAATACGGATGGGTAAAGCAAAAATAGTTAAAATGGCGTTGGTCCTTTTTTTGCTGCTAAACGCCCATGCAGCCTCCAATGGCTATTTATTCAGCCAGACGGATACGATAAGCGAAGCGTCCTCCCTGGATGACCTGCTCGCGGTCGCGGCTTTGAATAATCCGGGATTACAGGCGGCATTTTACCGCTGGCAAGCGGTTTTGCAGAGCACTGCCCAGGCGCGCGCTTTGCCGGATCCCCTGTTCACTTTTGCTTATTTTATTCAGGAGGTGGAGACCAGGGTCGGGCCTCAGCAAAGCAAAATAGGCATCATGCAAATGTTCCCTTGGTTTGGAAAATTAAAATTGAAGGGCAAAGCCGTCCTGGAAGCCGCAAAGTCATCCAGACAAATATACGAACAAACCCGATTCAATCTTTTCTACAATGTTAAAAATTATTTTTATGAATATTATTATATTTTTAAAAATATAAGGATATTAGAGGAAAACATCAGTTTATTGAAAACCTTGAGTGCCGCCATTCAGGCAAAATATCGCTCGGGAGTTGCCTCTTATGCCGATTTAATCAAAATTCAACTGGAAAAAGATGTTCTTGGCGATCAGTTAAGGAGCGCCCGGGAGCGACTCATCCCCATGCAGTCCAAATTGAATTCCATTCTTAACCGGGATGCAAAAGCCCGGCTGCCGATTCCGAACCAGATCTCTTTTTCCCAGAAAACACCAAGCGAAGTTCAATTATTGGCTTGGCTGAGAGAGAATTCTCCTGAGTTAAAATCTTTGGAATTTTTAACCAGCAAAGCGGAAATCGACATCAAACTGGCCAGAAGAAATTATTTCCCTGATTTCTCCTTGGGCGTGGACTACATCATAACCGGAGAGGCTGCAATGGCTGGAGTTCCGGATAGCGGCAAAGACCCGATCGCGGCCATGATCCAAATCAGTCTTCCTGTCTGGTTCTCTAAGAATAAGGCCGGTGTCAGCATGGCCAGGGCCAATCTCAAGGTAGCCGAAAATCAAAAAAGGGAAAGGGAGAACAATCTGTTGGCCGAATTGGAGATGGTATTTTTCAATTATAATGATGCCGCGCAAAAAACGATTCTTTATCGCGACACCCTGCTGGTTCAGGCCAGGCAGGTAGTAAGGGTTATTGAAGAGGCCTATAAGTCAGGCAAAACAGGTATTTTAAATTTGATTGATTCGCAAAGAATGTTGCTTGACTTTGAATTGAAATATGAGCGATCAATGGCTTTCCAGGCCCAGAAACTGGCAGAATTGGAGATGCTGGTTGGCCGAGATCTGCGCTAAGGAGAAAAAAATGGAAAAAATGAAACAGTTTTTATTGAATTTTTGGAATTCCAATCTCAGATGGCCCATGATCATAGCCTTAATTGTCACCTTTTCACTGGGTTTGCTCATCAACGGCGGCACTGAACCGGGACGATCAGCTCAACAGCGTGCTGATTTGGAAGGGCAGGCTGCAACTAAGGTCCAGATCTGGACCTGTTCAATGCACCCCCAGATCAAGCAGCCCAATCCCGGAAAATGTCCCATCTGTGGAATGGACCTGATACCTGTTGCAATCAGTGAGGACTCTCAGGTCGGGAAACAGGAATTGAAACTTTCGGAAAATGCCATGAAACTGGCCGGCATCCAGACCGCCACTGTTCAGCGCCGCTATGTGACAACCGAGGTACGTCTTGCAGGCAAGGTCGCTTTTGATGAGACCCGCTTAAAGGTTATTACTGCCTGGGTGCCCGGGAGGATCGATCATTTGTATGTTGATTTTACCGGTGCTGAAGTAAAAAAAGGGGAACACCTGGTTGATTTGTACAGTCCGGATTTAATCAGCGCCCAACAGGAATTGATCGAGGCCAAGAAAACACCTTTAAAAAACCTGGATGCGGTGCGTGAAAAGCTGAGACTGTGGGGACTTACCCATAGCCAGATCAAAGAAATGGAACAAAGCGAAAAGACAAAAGACCATCTGACTATATTTTCTCCTATCGGCGGGATTGTGGTGCAAAAGAATGCCAGTGAGGGGATGTATGTTCAGACCGGATCCAGAATCTATACCATAGCAGACCTTTCATTTGTCTGGATCGAACTTGATGCCTACGAATCAGATTTGGCATGGGTCCGATACGGTCAGGCAGTGGAGTTTGAGGTTGAGGCTTATCCGGGAGAAAGATTTGCAGGCAAAATCGCCTTTATCGATCCGGTCCTGGACCCGGCTACCCGAACCGTCAAGGTAAGGGTGAATGCAGCCAATCCCCAAGGTAAATTGAAACCGGAAATGTTTGTCCGGGCCATTGTCCGCTCCAAACTATCTTCTGGCGGCAAGGTACTGGACGAAGAATTAATGGACAAATGGATATCCCCGATGCATCCGGAAATTGTAAAGGATCGGCCGGGAAAATGCGACATATGCGGCATGCCCCTGGTGAGAGCGGAAAAATTAGGCTATCTGGCCTCTAAGAATAAAAATACGGAGATGCCACTGGTCATTCCTGCCTCAGCACCCCTGCTGACCGGAACAAGAGCGGTTGTCTACCTGGCCGTAGCCGGAAAAAAAGGGATCTTTGCCGCACGCCAGGTAAGCCTGGGACCGCGGGTAGGCGATGACTATATTGTCAGCGCAGGGCTCAGCGAGGGGGAAGAGGTCGTTGTCAATGGCGCCTTCAAGATCGACAGCGATCTTCAGATCCAGGGCAAACCCAGCATGATGAATCCCGAAGGCGGTGCTCCCGTTAGCGGACATCAGCAACATGAAACGCACAATCAGGCAAAAAAGGAAACGCCGGAAAACAATAATAGAAAATCAGAACCATCAAAAAAGCAGGCTATAGCGCAAGAATTTAATAGAACGGTTGACCGGGTGGCTCAAGCCTATTTCTCAATCCAGGATGCGTTAAGCAGAGATGCTCTCGAAAATGCGCAAAAAGCGGCGGCCAACCTTCTAAATGAAATGGCAGTGGCGGACATGAAATTACTGAAGGGAGAAGCCCACATGGACTGGATGAAACTGGAAGCCGGAATAAAAACAAGCACACAGGATTTGAAATCGGCAAAGGACATCGAGGGAGCCCGAACCAGTTTTGACAAATTGACTGAACCAGTGACAACAGCCATCACTGAGTTTGGCGGCGGCAAAACAGCCGTGTACCGCTTCCACTGCCCCATGGCCTTTGACAACAAGGGAGCCTACTGGCTGCAAGATCACCGGCAAACCAGAAATCCCTATTTTGGCGCCAGCATGCTGACTTGCCAAGATTCTATTGAAACAATGGTCGCCGCTGAAAAAGAGAAATAACCGCAGCCGCTCAGGAGATGCAAATGGACGATAACAATATGTTCCCGCAGCCAAAATCACTTCTGGATCGGATCATCCTGTTCTGTTTGAAAAACAAGCTTGTCGTTACCCTGATGGTACTGGCAATTCTGCTTTGGGGAATCATGGTCGCTCCATTTGACTGGAACCTGGGGGGGATGCCCAGGGACCAGGTCCCGGTAGACGCCATTCCCGACATTGGCGAAAATCAGCAGATCGTATTTACCAATTGGATGGGAAGGTCTCCCCAGGATGTTGAGGACCAGATCAGTTATCCACTGACAGTTTCTCTCCTGGGTGTGCCAGGAGTCAAAACGGTTCGCAGTTATTCCATGTTCGGTTTTTCAAGTATTTACGTTATTTTTAAGGACAACGTTGATTTTTACTGGTCGAGATCACGGATCCTGGAAAAACTGAATTCCCTGTCCGCCGGCACCCTGCCTGAAGGAGTTCAACCAACCCTTGGTCCTGATGCCACTGCCCTGGGCCAGGTCTATTGGTATACCCTGGAAGGCAGGGATGAAAAGGGAAATGCCAGCGGCGGCTGGGACCTGCAGGAGCTGCGCACCATTCAGGACTGGTATGTCCGCTACTCCTTATTGTCCGCGGATGGCATCAGTGAAGTGGCCTCGGTCGGCGGATTTGTACGGGAATACCAGATCGATGTCGACCCCGATGCCCTGCGCGCCAACAAGGTTTCCCTGGACCAGGTATTTATGGCGGTCAAAATGTCGAACCTGGATGTCGGGGCACGGACAATTGAAATAAACAAGGTTGAATATATGATCCGCGGGCTGGGTTTTATCAAAAATCTGGCGGATATTGAAAATTCAGTAGTTAAGGTCAATGCCAACATCCCCATATTTATTAAAAATATTGCCAAAGTCACTCTGGGGCCTGCCTTGCGCCGCGGCGCCCTGGACAAGGAGGGGACGGAGGCGGTAGGTGGAGTCGCGGTGGTCCGCTATGGAGACAATCCACTGGCAGCCATTAAAAATCTGAAGAAAAAAATTGCCGAGATTTCCCCCGGACTGCCTAAAAAAACATTGGCCGACGGTACGGTAAGTCAGGTTAAAATAATCCCCTTTTATGACCGGACCGGTCTGATCAATGAGACCCTGGAAACACTGAATACTGCCTTGACCGAAGAGATCCTGGTTACCATTATTGTGGTGCTGATCATGTTGCTCAACCTGAGGAGTTCCATCCTGATAGCAGGGTTGTTGCCATTGGCAGTACTGATGGCTTTTATTGCCATGCGCTATTTTGGCGTTGATGCCAACATCGTAGCGCTGTCCGGGATTGCCATCGCCATTGGCACCATGGTGGATATGGGCATAGTAATAGTTGAAAATATTATCAAGCACCTGGACCAGGCCGACCCCGGCGAGAACCGCTTAAATCTCATCTACCGAGCCACCAGTGAAGTGGGCAGTGCGGTCATCACTGCCGTTTCCACGACGGTAGTCAGCTTCCTGCCCGTTTTTACCATGGTGGCAGCGGAAGGAAAGCTATTTAAACCTCTGGCGTTCACAAAATCATTTGCCCTGATTGCCTCCATTATCGTTGCCATAACCATCATTCCTCCTTATGCCCAGCTTTTGTTTTCATGGAAATTAAAAAAGGGCTCGATCCGGGTCATTTTAAATACGTCATTAATGATCGCCGGAATTTTCGCCTCATTCATGATCGCCTGGTGGTTCGGCCTGATTCTGATTTTAGTCGGAGCTTATCAGTTATGGCAGGTCCGACTGAGTGAGAAGACCAGGAAAAAGGTCACGCTAATCGTTAACTATGCCGCAGCATTTATCATAGCGGTCATTCTGACCAAACACTGGCTGCCGCTGGGTCCGGAAAAGGGAGTTGTCCTGAATCTTATCTTTGTTGCTGCATTGATCGGAGGCATCCTGGCTTTTTTCAACTTATTCCAGAGAACGTACGGACGTTTGCTTGCATGGTTTTTGCAGCATAAAACCGTTTTCTTTTCCGCAATCATGATCATTTTGTTTTTTGGCGCGATATCCTGGTTGGGTTTTGATGCATTTTTCAGCTGGCTGCCCGGGTTTGTTAAAAAGTCTTCTCCCATATCATATGTCAGTCATAAATTTCCCGGACTGGGCAAGGAGTTCATGCCTCCCCTCGATGAAGGGGCCTTCCTGTATATGCCCACCACCATGCCCCATGCTTCAATCGGCGAAGTCCTGGACGTCCTTAAAAAACAGGATATGGCCTTTGCCAATATCCCGGAAATAGATTCTGCCGTGGGGAAACTTGGCCGGGCCGATACTCCCCTTGACCCTGCGCCCATTTCAATGATCGAAACGGTGATTAATTATAAACCCCAGTATCTGGTTGATAACAAAGGCAAACGGATAAGGTTCAGGTTCAGTACGGGTGGAACGGATTTTTTTCGTGATGAGGCCGGCAACAAACTGCCTGGCCCGGATGGCAAGCCTTATATGGTTAGAGGGAAATTTCCCCGGGATAAGCAAGGAAACCTGATTCCTGACAATTCAGGATATCCTTTCCGTTTATGGCGGCCGGAACTGGACCCAGTTCTCAACGCGAACAGGATAGGCTGGGCCGGCATTTACTCAGCCAACGATATATGGGCTGAAATTGTAAAGGCAGGGAAAATTCCCGGAACCACTTCAGCCCCCAGACTGCAGCCGATCGCGGCCAGGATCGTTATGCTGCAGAGCGGCATGCGGGCGCCCATGGGCATAAAAATAAAGGGGCCGGATCTGGCAACGATTGAAAAAGTGGGGATGGAGATAGAGAAGTTATTAAAAGAAGTCCCTGCCATTGAACCCTCCGCTGTCATCGCTGACCGGATCATCGGCAAACCATATCTTGAGATAGAGATCAACAGGGAGGCGATCGCCCGTTACGGTATCATGTTGCGCAAAGTTCAGGAGGTAATTGAGGTTGCCGTCGGCGGCATGAAAATAACCACAACCATCGAAGGACGCGAACGATATCCGGTCAGAGTCCGCTATCCGCGGGAATTGCGCAACAACCTTGAAACCCTGGCAAAGATCTATGTCAGTGCTCCGGGCGGGCAGCAGATCCCCCTGACCCAGCTGGCCAAAATTAATTATGTCCGAGGGCCCCAGGTCATCAAGAGTGAGGATACATTCTTGGTGGGCTATGTGTTGTTCGATATGAAACCGGGTCGGGCGGAAGTGGAAGTGGTTGAAGCCGGAGCGAAATATCTGCAGCAAAAAATAGAGAGCGGAGAACTGGTTGTACCCGCCGGGGTCAGCTATAGCTTTGCCGGCAGCTATGAGAACCAGGTGCGCTCTGAAAAAAAACTGATAATTGTGCTGCCATTGGCCCTTTTTATTATTTTCCTGATCCTCTACTTTCAATTTAATAAGGTTGCTACTACCATGCTGGTATTTTCAGGAATTATTGTTGCCTGGGCCGGGGGATTTATCATGCTCTGGCTCTACGGCCAGTCCTGGTTTTTGGACTTTTCAGTCTTTGGTGTCAATATGCAGAACCTGTTCCAGATCCATCCTATTAATCTAAGTGTTGCCGTTTGGGTAGGTTTTCTGGCCCTCTTTGGCATTGCCTCTGATAACGGTGTGATCGTAGCGACTTACCTGGATCAAGTATTCGCCAGGAATGAGCCAAAAACTGTGGCAGAGGTGCGTAAAGCAACGGTAGAGGCCGGACTGCGCAGGATCAGACCTGCTTTAATGACAACCGCCACAACAATCCTGGCGCTGCTACCGGTTCTTTCCTCGACTGGAAGAGGTGCGGATATCATGGTACCCATGGCCATACCATCCTTTGGGGGCATGTTTTTGGCCCTGATCACCCTGTTTATTGTTCCGGTCAGTTATTGCTGGTTGAAGGAGCGTCAGGTTAAATAAGTATCGCAATCATTCCATCCTTGCTAACTGGCGCGGATTTTTTTTACCGCTTTGTGCACCAGGGATTCGATGGCGGGCACTGAGGTGCCCATGATCGCGGCAATATCTTTATGCGGAAGTTGCTCGTAATAGAAAAAATAAAAAGCTTTTTTTTCGCGCGCCGACATGCGGGCAACTCCCGCCTGCAAGCGCTTGCGCTTTTCCATTTCTTCCTGGCGGCGCTCCATGTCCAGCGCGGGGTCTGACGCCGCGGCAGCTCTCGGCTCGCCGGCTTTTTCCAGCGCCAGCCAGCGGACGATCTTGCGCCGCCGCAGCATGTTCAGCGCCGTGTTGACCGCGATGCGGTAGATCCAGGTGTAGGGGGCGGATTGGCCCTGGAACTGGGAATGTTTTTTCAGTATTTTTTCAAACACTTGCTGCGCCGCGTCTTCCGCGTCCCGGGGATCGCCCAGGTAAAAAAGGCATAATTTATAGATCCGGCGCCAGTGTCTTTCGACAAGATCGTTTGTGTCCAATGCGGCTGGGGACGATTGCGCTGTCATTTCTCTTTGCTGCGAATTATACTACTAAAGCAGGAATGAAAGCGACCGGCCGGGAATGGGAATCGCGAATTGCCAATCAGCGTATGGCCAGGAGCGGCGTAGTGGAAATGCAATCAGAACACCATTGGCCGTTCATGAGGCTTTCCCGGCTTCTACAACGGGCCATGGCTGTCCAACAGGTCGGGATAGAGCTCGAGCAGAGATTTTTTGAAAAACGTCTTGATCTCGGTGCGTGAGCCGAAACGGTCGAGCTGGTTGACGATCTTGCGCAGACGCGCGTAGTGTATCCGGGTAAATACCCCCTTGATCTCGGCGATGGCCAGGGCGTTCATGGAAAAGTTGGTGAAGCCCATGCCCAGCAGCATCAGGGCCGGAACAGGCTGGCCGGCCATTTCGCCGCAGATGGTCACTTCCTTGCCGATGCGGTCCACCTCGCTGCGGATCTCTTTCAGGATGTGGATAAAGGCAGGGTGGTAGGGGCTGAATAGGTAGGAAACGTCGCTGTTGTTGCGGTCCACGGCCAGCAGGTACTGGATCAGGTCGTTGCTGCCCACCGAGAAAAAATCGATGATGTCGCCCAGGTGGCGTATCAGACGCACCGCGGCGGGGATCTCCAGCATGATGCCCACCCGGACGTCCTTCCCGGGGTAGGTGCCGGCGCCCTGCAGTTCCTTTTTGGCTTCGGCCATAATCTCGCGGATGGCGTGGATCTCCTCGATCTCGGTGATCATGGGGAAGAGGATGCGGATGTTGCCGCTGGCGTTGGCGCGCATGATGGCCTTGATCTGGATCTTGAAAGGTTCGCGGTCCTTGAGGAATAGCCGGACGGCCATCATCCCCAGCGACGGATTTTCCTCGTGACGCGGCGCCGCGGGGTCCGATTTGTCGCGGCCCAGGTCGTAGGTACGGATGACCAGCGGGTGGGGAAAGATGTTCTGGGCAATTTTTTTATAGATCAAGTACTGTTCTTCCTCGGAAATGCTCATCTTGGAGTCCAGGTAGAGGAATTCGGTGCGGAACAGGCCAATGCCCTGGGCCCCGTAGGACTGGACGATTTCGCTTTCAAACGGCAGTTCTATGTTGGCGTGGAGATGGAATTGGTGTTGGTCGAGGGTCAATTCCGGCAGTTGGCTGAGTTTTTTCAGCTGTTCCTTGTAGAGGCGGAATTTTTCGATTTTTAAGGAGATTTCTGCGGCCACCTCGGGAGTGGGCTGAACGATGACCTCGCCGTTGACGCTGTCAAGGGCCAGAGTGTCGCCGTTGAAGATCGAATCGGTGGCGTTGACCGTGTCCAGGATGGCCGGAATGCCCAGGGTGCGGGCCAGGATTACCGTGTGTGAGGTTTCGCCGCCCTTGTTCAGCACCAGCCCCAGCAGCCTTTTGTTGCTCATCATTGTGGCCGCCACGGAAGGGCTGATGTCATCGGCGACCAGGATGACCTGGCCCGGTTGCGGGGCCGAGGTGGCCGGGCTGCTTTTTTTAAGGTTGGCGATCAGGCGGGTCAAAACGTCGGAAATATCATTACTTTTGGCCTTGAAGGACAGGTCGGGGATAGTATGGAATATTTTCAGGTATTTTTTTTCGACTTCCTTTATGGCCCATTCGGCCTTGACCAGTTTGTTCTGAATGGTACCCCTGATCTCATCCAGAAGGTGGCTGTCTTTGAGCAGCAGGTATTGGGTTTCAATGATGAAAGCCGCGTCTTTACCCATAATCTTCTGCAAGTCCCGATTGATCTTTTTCAACTGGGCCTGGGATTTTTTTACCGCATTTTCCAGGCGCCAGATCTCTTTTTCCACCGACTTTTCGCCTATGTTCTCAGCCCGGATCACTTCCTTTTCAAAATTGTAGAGCAAGGCCCGGCCCATGACAATACCGGGCGATACGGCTTTGCCCTTGATTCGGATCATTCAGCTTTCTTCGTCGAACTTGCGATTGAACAGGTCGCTGATGGCGGCGAGGGCCTCCTGCTCATCCCCGCCGCTGGCCTGCAGGATGATCTCGTTGCCAACCGAAGCGGCCAGGGTCAGGATGCCCAACAGGCTTTTGGCATTGACTTTATCTTCATTGTAAATCAGGAAAATGTCGGCAGTAAACATGTTGGCCAGGTGGGAGAGTTTGGCGGCGGCCCTGGCGTGAAGTCCCAGCTTGTTGTGGATGACCTGTGTCTTTTCAATCATTTTTTTTCTCCTAAGTATTCACTGATGATGTTGATGCCTTCCTTGGCTTCCTTTTCGACTTGTTTGATGATTTGGCGGAAATTGCCGTTCCGTTCCTGGCAGCAGAAAAATTTCAGCAGTCCGGGCAGGTTGATCCCTGAAAGCACTTCGACATTGTTGTTGATGAAGCGGGTGGAAATGTTCGACGGTGAACCGCCGAACATGTCGGTGAAGATCACGATTTTGTGCCCCTGGTTGCGGGCAATGAACTTTTCCAGCTGGGCGATCATGGTGCTGCCGTCGCCCTGCCAGTCAAAGGCGATGGCCTCAATGTCGAGCTTCTGTTCCAGAATTTTTTCGGCCACCTGGATCAGTTCGTGACCCAGATTGCCATGGGTGATGATTAAGCTCTTGATCATTTGCTTACCTCGGCTTGCGGATCGGACAATTCATCCTGCTGGAGGGCGCTCTCTTTATTTAATTCCAGGTAGGTCTTTTTGCCGCTCTTTTTAGCCAGGAAATTGCGTACCGCGACTTCTATAATGGTCGAGAGGTTGCGCCCCGGGCCCACGGGCAGGGAGATCAGCGGGAGCTCCAGCCCCAGGATCTTGAAATACTGCGTGTCCTCGCCCAGGCGGTCATACTTTTTCTTGGCATCCCATTTTTCCAGGTTGATCACCAGGTTCAGCTTTTTTTCTTCCAGGACGGCCGAGGTGCCGAAAATGTCGTTGATGTTGATGATGCCCAGGCCGCGCACTTCCATCAAGTTCTTGATGATCTCGTTGGAGCGACCGATCAGGTCATCGTTGGAATCCAGGTAAAATTCAGCCACGTCGTCGGCGATCAGCTGGTAGCCCTTGTTGACCAATTCCAGCGCCGTTTCGCTTTTGCCGATTCCAGAAGACCCGGTGATCAGCACACCCTGGCCCATGATGTCCATCAGTACTCCGTTCATTTTGATTTTTTTTGAAAAATACTGGTAGAGGAAAGCGCTGAGGCGCGAGATAAGCGGCGCCGTGTGCAGTTCGGAGATCAGGATCGGCGTGCTGTAGCGGGCGGCCATGGCGATCCAATCGCTTTCGGCCTTGATGTTTTCCGAGATGATGATGCCGGGAAGTTTCAGGGAAAAGTAGTTTTTCAGGCAGCGGCTCCTGTCCTCGTCTTTCAGGTTGTGCAGGTAGCCGACCTCGGTTTTGCCGAAGACCTGAATGCGTCCGGCCTGGAGATGTTTCAAATATCCGGTCAGGCCCAGGCCGGGGCGCTGCGGGCGCGGATGGCTGACCAGGTTGTGGATCCATTTTTCGTTAAAAATGCGGACGATCTTCAGCTGGCTTAATTCCTTTATCTGGCCTAATTGGATTCCCTTGATCTCTTTGGGCATGAGGTTCGGACCTTTTTACAGGTTGGGTTCGATCAATGAAATGTTTCCCTGCGCATTGCGGAAAACGGCGGCCATGCGGCCGGTTTCCGTATTGATGAACATGTAGCCGTTTTCCCGGCTTTCGTTGAGGAAAAACACGGCTTCCTCGACCGTGATCGGCTTGGGCGAGTAATTATCGGAGATGAGGATATTGGCCCCTTCGGGGGGTTCCACCGGCTCGATCTTTTCTCTGGTCATCAGGTCCAGCGTACGCTTGAAAAATCCCCTGTCCCCCGACCTCTTTTTCTCTTCCTTGATCTTTTCCTTGCTCTTTTTGGCCTGGTTTTTCAGGGTGTCCAGCGTGTTGCGCACCGCCTGCTTCAATATTTTGTTGCGGTCCTCGGCGTAAAATGAGTTCAACTTTGTTTTCAGGGAGATTTCCACTTTAAAGGTGAGTTTTTCTTCGTTTACGATCACCTCGGCGTCGATGATCTCGCCGGCGATCTTTTCAATGTCGAGCAGGTGCTTTTCAATGAAAGCTTTCAAAGCTCCCGGCATCTTGACATTCTTGGTGGCGAAGTTAATGCTCATTTTTTGACTCCTTTTATTTTATTTTCTTTTTTTCTGACAAAGGAACTGGGAATATTCATCTCCTCCCGGTAATTGCGCACGGTGCGCCTGGCGATACGGATGCCCAGGCCGGACAGTTTACTAGCTATCTCATCGTCGGCCAGCGGCTTTTCCGGCACTTCGCCCATGATCAGCTCCCGTATCTTGTCCTTGATGGTCCCGACCGCGTGGGAAAAGCCGAAATCGCCTTTCAGGCCGTAGCTGAAGAAATCCTTCAAGGGGATCATCCCTTTTTCCGAGGTCATGAACTTGTTGCTGACGGCGCGGGAAATGGTCGATTCGTTGAGGTTGACCTCGCGGGCCACGTCCTTCATGGTCAACGGTTTTTTCCACTTTTCCCCGAAATCCAGGTAGTCTTTCTGAGCTTTGACCAGATACTCGGCTATGCGCAGGATGGTCTTTTTGCGCAGCTCGATACTCTCGATGAAAAATTGGGCGTCGCGGTAGCGGCTTTTCAGGTAGGAAACGGTTTTTTTATCCTTGGTCTTTCCCAGCATCTCCTGGTAGTATTGCGAAAGCGTCAAGCGCGGGATCCCTTCTTCCAGGTACAAGACCCGGTATTCGCCGTTTTCCTTGATCAGCATCAGGTCCACTTCGGCGTACTCGATCTCTTCGCTGTTGAAAGCCTCGGCCGGGCGGGGGGTCAGGCGCTTCAGCCGGGCGACCAGCGGCAGCAGCTCATCCATGCTGACGTCCAGGCGGCGGCCGATGTTCTCGTAATTGGAGCGCGACAGGTCCTCGAGGTTGTCCTGGATCAGCAGCCGCAGTTTTTCATCATCCGGGCCTGCGCCGACCTGGGCCAACAGGCACTCCGGCAGGGACTTGCTGGCGCATCCGGCCGGACCAAATTGGGTGATGAGCCGGCGCACGCGTTCGATCTCCTCGGGCGTGGTCTGGATCAGCGAGGCGATGGATCCGATCTCAATTTTCAGGTAGCCGTCGCCGTCCAGGTTATAGATGATCTG
>JALHTJ010000235.1 GCA_022865785.1 Candidatus Aminicenantota bacterium | reverse complement strand
CGCGCATGATGTCCCATTGTACCCTTATTTTATGATTTTTATCAAGCAGGGACGAGGCATTCGCCAGGTCGATGTTGTACTCCCCGAAAGCCAATTTATATCCGTCAAACAGCTCTGAGCTGCCCAGGGTCAGCATGGGGACAGCGTTGCGCGCGGCTTCCCCGGTCAACATCGGCTGCGCAAGCCACAGGGACAGCAATGGCTTTGCGCCATCCATTCCCTCGGTGCCCTTGATGGCAAAGGCCAGATCGCATTCAATCACGGCGTTTTCTGATGAAAGTTGGCCGTTGGCGTCGCAATTCCCCACCGTCCCAATTTGGGACAGCTGTAGTTTGAAGGGGAATTGTTGCCAAGCCTTGCATCATTTGATTTTAATTTGTTTACAAATTTCATGCTTAGTTTATAATTAGATTTAGAAGGGCTTGAAAATGTTTCATAAAACGTTGTTGTTTTTAATGCTTTTGCTAACAGCATTTTTTTGTTTTACTCAACAAGACGCGATCTATTTTGCAGCCGGTACTGAGGGGCTTGATCCGTTTATCGCTATTTTTAAAAACGGACGTTTTGTGCCAATTGTCGTTGATACCCTCAATTCACAAAGCAAATATAAAATATTTGAAAAACAATTGGCAGAAGCTTTGCGGAAATTCCCGGTGAAAAAGAGTGTTACATCACTGGGAGAAAGCGGTCGATTGCATGAATTGGTTGTCTTGGAATATAATCCTAAAGCTGATGTTTATACTCCGATCTTGAAGTTACAAAACCCACCAAACGAGCTGACTCTGGCTACTAATACTCCGGTCAAGTTGATCTTTCTACCTAGTAAAGAAGAGACGCTCTCTCTGAAAGAACTGAATATGCTAAAAGAAAAAGCGCAAGAAATCTGGAGAAAAGAGCGAATTCAACTTGAGAAGTGGGAGCGCCCCAAGGCGCAATTGACGCTACTAAATCCTAAAATATTCGGCATCGAGGAATTACCCGATATTGTTACTGTCGTATTTCCGGTCCTATTTTCACGCTACGAATCGGTTGATGATAGAGGATCCTTTTTTTTTCTTTTTGATCGTAAAACAGATAAGATCCTTCGCGCTCATTTTGGGCACCCTGAGTGGTCGGCAGCGTCTCCCGATTCAGTCATAAATATCGAACCACACATGTTTTTCCGCATCGCCGATTTCGCTACCCCTTATCTTTTAGCTGATTTCGAATGGGGATGGGAATCGAATGGTCTCGCTATTATCAATATGACTACAGGCGATATTGAAGCACTTACAACTTACTAAACGAAAGTATTATCATTTTTATTCTTTTATTTTAGATAAATCGCGGATGATATAGACGTCGTAGTCGCCCAGGCGCTTGAAGCCGGCTTTTTCATAGAAGTGGATGGCCTTCTCGTTGTCGCGGTGCACCTCGAGCTTGACCTGCAAACCGATCTCCCTGGCGATCTTCAGCGATTCGCGCATCAGCGGCTTGGACAGGCCCCCGCCCTGGAATCTGGGGTCGATGGCGAAATGGTGCAGGAAGAGGCGGCGGCCGTCATTGGTCAGCCAGGAAGTGCCGACCACGGTGTCGCTGGCCTTGTCGACCAGCACCAGCAGGCGGCCGTTGCGGCGCAGCGAGTTTTCGATCACCTCGGCCGAGTCGCCCCGCCCCGGGGTGTTCAAGCCGGTGCGCTCCCAGATATCGGCCACGTGCGGATAGTCCGCGGCCCAGTAATCACGTACGGTGAATGACTGTTTGTCGGTCATGGTTTAATTATAGCAAATTCAGCAAATACTTTCATTTTATTTTGTCAAGGGGTATGATGGGCGTCAGGAGGAAAGATGCTGAAAAAATTTATCGCATTGTTCGTCCTGGCGCTGCTCGCCGCCGCCTGCGCCCCGGCGCTGCGCGTGCACTATTTTGGGGGCAAGCCGGGTTACCCGCCCACGGCAGCGGAGTCGGTCGATCTGCTGCGCGCGGAACCGCGGCGTCCGTATGTCGCCTTCGCCGAGATCAGTTACGAGCCGCCGCGACGCATGGGCCGCCGGGAAGTGGAGTGGAAGCTGCGCAGCAAGGGTGCGGCCATCGGCGCTGACGCCCTGATCATCGAAACGGATTCAGTCTATCGCGATGGGGTGTACCGTCCCAACCGTGTTCGCCGCGTCCGTCGCGACGGGACCCTCGATCGCGTCATTGTGGCTGTGGCCATCCGTTACCGACGAAGATGAAGATCATTGACCTGGCAGCGGAACACGAAGAGATATACTGCCAGTGTCTGGAGGAGTGGTCGGATGAAATAAAGGAGGCCGGCAACCACAAGCGCCTGTGGTACGAACGGGCCAAGGACCAGGGGCTGCGCGTCAAGCTGGCCCTGGACGACAAGGGCACGGTGGCAGGCATGATCCAATACCTGCCGATCGAACACTCGCCCGCGGCCGGCGCCGGACTTCACTTTATCCTTTGCATCTGGGTGCATGGCTACAAGCAGGGCCGGGGCAATTTTCAGAAAAAAGGCATGGGTACGGCGCTGCTCGAAGCGGCCGAGGCCGATGCCAAAGAATTGGGCGCCTCGGGCATGGCCGCCTGGGGTGTGGCCCTGCCTTTTTGGATGCGTGCCTCCTGGTTCAGAAAGCACGGCTACAAAAAGGCCGACAAGCTGGGTATGATGGTCCTGATGTGGAAACCTTTCGGCGCCGAGACCAAGGCACCAACCTGGATCAGGCCCAAAAAAAAACCGCAGCCTGAAGCGGGCAAGGTGGTGGTGACCGGGTTGCTGAACGGCTGGTGTCCGGCCATGAGCATGGTGCACGAGCGGGCCCGGCGCGCCGCCGCCGAACTCGACCCGCGCGTGGAGTTCCGTGAGGTCAGCACTGCCGATCGCGACGTTTTCCTGGAGTGGGGGATGACCGACGCCCTGTTCATCGACGGCAAGGCGGTGCGCAGCGGCCCGCCGCCCAAATACGAAAAAATCAAAAAGAAGATCGACAGGAAACTGAAAAAGCTATAGTTTTGTCCGCCGGGTTAAAAAACTCTAAGTCGGCATCTTTTAAAAAACACGGGCCGTTGTTCAGGGAACTTGCTTTTCGGCGAGCAGCTTTTCGATGGCCTGCTTCATGTTATTTTTATCGCGAAGATGAAGGCCGAAATCGCGCAAAATTCCCTGGCGGTCGATCAGCCAGTAGGCGGGAATCAGGGTGGTGCTGTAAAGCTTGGCGATGTCGTCGTTCCAGGCTTTTCCCGAAAAGGCGATCTTCCACTTCAGCTTTTCCTTGGCCAGGTATTCATCCACTTTTTTGCGGTCGGCATCGAGGCTGATGCCGATGATCTCAAATCCCCTGCTTTTGAATTTGTCATAATATTCTTTCAGATGAGTGATACCTTCGCGGCAGGGCGGGCACCAGGTGGCCCAGAAATCGACCAGGATGACATTGCCTTTTTGTCCGGCCAGGTCGAATTTCTCCCCGGAAAGCAGGCTGACGCTGAAATCCTTTGCCGGACGGCCGATGCCGATGCGTTCCTGGATCATCCGGATGAAGGGTTTGTATTGGGGGTTCTTTTTCAGGGCAATGAATTCTTCGTTGTCCAGTTCGCTGTAGTCGAGAAAACCGCGGTCTGCCGCGCGGTTCAGCCAGGTGAATGCCCCTTCCATGTCATTCAGCTTAAGGCAGATGGAGACAATGGCGATGCAGTGCCAGGGCGACTTGCGCGCGGCCGCTTCGGAGCGGCGAATGGCGACCGGCAAAGCCTCCCGGGCCCGATCCAGCTCCAACAGGGTCTGGAACTTCGCGGCCAGGAGATTTTCCGTTTCGCCGTACTGCTGCAGGCCGCTGTCGAGCAATTCCAGCGCTGCCGCATGTTTTTTCTGCTGGCCCAGCTTTTCCGCTTTACTCAATAGCTCTGTTTCATCGGCAAAAAGAACACCAGATGCCACGAACAGGACCGTCATTATTATTGCCATCGATCGCTTCATTTCGTTTCGCCTCCTTCTCCTCTTTGCGCATGGTAGCCAAAACCAGCAAAAAAGTCCAGCGTTCGCTACGATAGCAGCCGGTAAATACATTCCAGCATGTCCATTTTTTGCAATTTCAGAACATATCCTTTAAAATACAACTTAAACAAAATTTAGTTTCCCATTGGTGGATAAGGAGAAAAAGCATGAGAAAAAACCAAATGCAGAACATATTTACCTGCGTCATCGGTTCGCTGCTCCTGCTGGGCCAGATTCAGGCCCAATCGCTGGAGCAGCTGAAAGGACAAGTCAGGGAAAAAACCCTGAAAAACGGTATGAAATTCATTGTCATGGAGCAGCACCAGGTTCCTGTGGTTTCATTCCATGTCTATGCCGATGTGGGCAGCGCCCAGGAGGTCCAGGGGATTACCGGTATTTCCCACCTACTGGAACACATGGCCTTCAAGGGCAGCACAACCCTGGGAACCAACGATTATATTGCCGAAGCCAAGGTCCTGGCCGAGCTTGACCAGGTGTATGAACAATTGTCCCATGAGGAGCAGAAGCTGAAACCCGATACCGCCCTGGTTACTGACTTGAAAAAAAAGTTTGAGGATCTGCAGAAAAAAGCCAAGGAATTCGTCGTCAATAATGAATACTTCGATATCATGATGCAAAACGGCGATAATGGCGTCAATGCCTATACCAGCAACGACGCCACCCAGTATATCAATTATCTGCCGGCCAACCGGTTGGAGTTCTGGATGGCGGTCACCTCCGACCGTTTCCTGAATCCAGTCTTCCGTGAATTCTACAAGGAACGCGACGTGGTCATGGAAGAGCGGCGCCTGGGGGTGGAGACCAAGCCCAACAGCAAACTGTTCGAGGATTTCCTGGCCACAGCTTTCAAGGCGCATCCATATCATCACATGGTGGTCGGCCACATGTCCGATCTTAAACGCATCACCCATCAGGATGTCAATGACTATTTTAAAAAATATTATTCTCCCAGCAACCTGACCGCGGCCATTGTCGGTGATGTCAATCCGCAAGAGGCTTTCCGCTTGGCCGAGCTTTACTTCGGCAGGATCCCCAGTGATGCCAAACCCGAACCGCTGCGCACGGCCGAGCCGGAACAATGGGGGGAACGACGGGCCACAGTCGTCGCCCAGTCCCAGCCAATTCTGTTGTTCGGATATCACCGCCCCTCGGTGAATCACAGCGATGATCTGGCTTTGGAAGCACTGTCTGATATAATTGGTCAAGGCCGCTCATCGCGGCTGTGGGAAACGCTGGTGAAAAAAGAGAAAGTGGCCGCCGCTGTCGGCGCTTTCAACGGCTTTCCCGGCAGCAAATACCCGAACCTGATAGCTTTTTACGCTGTCCCCAATAAAGACCGCACTGCCGCGGAGTGCCTGCAGCTGATGGAAAAAGAGATCGAGCTTCTGAAAAGCGAAGCGGTCACGGTCCAGGAATTGACCAAATTCAAACAGACCAAGAAAAAGAGCACCCTCGATCAATTGAAATCCAATTCCTCTCTCGCCTCCCTGCTCACCTACTATGACGTGGTCCAGGGAGACTGGCGGCTCCTTTTCGATGAGATCAAGCGGGTTGATGGACTAAGCGCGGCTGATGTCAAGCGCGCCGCAAAAACCTATCTGGGAAAAAACAACCGTACGGTCGGCGAACTTATCCCGGAAAGCAAATAAGGGGAGAGCAACATGAAGAAAAATCGCATTGTAATTTCAATTCTGGCCCTGACCCTGTCCGCCTGCCTCTGGGCGCAAAAAGGGCCCAAAGACCCTTTCCAATTCGCTAAATTGAACCAGATCAAGATGCCGGAAGTCAAACAAGTAACCCTGAAGAACGGTTTGAAACTATTCCTGGTCGAAGATAAAAGCCTGCCCACCATCGACATGCGCGGCATGATCTATAGCGGCTCGGTCTATGAACCGGCGGAAAAAGCCGGCCTGGCATCCATCACCGGCGAGGTGCTGCGCAGCGGCGGCACCCAGAAGCTGAATGGCGACCAGCTCGACCGCGAGTTGGAAACCATGGCCGCGCAAATTGAAACCGGCATCGACGACGAATCAGGATATATCCAGATTTCCCTGCTCAAGGAAAACCTGGACAGGGTATTGGCCCTAACCGCCGATATCCTGCGCCGTCCCGTCTTTGCCCAGGAAAAGATCGACCTGGCGAAAATCACACAGCGGACGGTCATTTCCCGGCGCAATGACAATATTGCCGCCATCACCAACCGCGAATTTAACAAGCTGATCTATGGCCCACAGAGCCCTTTTTCCCGCCAGAGCGAATACGCCACTATCGACGCCATCAGCCGTGAAGACATTGTCCAATTCTACAAAACCCATTTCCATCCCAACCGCATGCTGCTGGCCGTCTGGGGCGATTTCGACGCCAGGCAGATGGTTAAAAAGATCGAAGCTCTCCTCGGCGACTGGCCGGCCGGGAGCGCCCAAAAGCCGGAACTGCCCGTTGTGAACTACCAGTTCGCCAAGACAGTAAGCCATATCCAGAAAACCGACGTCAACCAGTCCAACATCATGTTGGGCCATATCGGCGGTTTGATGGACAGCCCCGATTTCCCTACTTTAACCATCATGAACCGCATCCTTTCCTTTGACCGTATGTTTAAAATCGTGCGTACGGACGAAGGGCTGGCCTATTCTGTCTGGGGAGATTACGGGGCCGGTTTCCGCACTCCGGGCGTCTTTTCCGCCGGCGCCCAGACCAAATCCGAATCCACGGTCAAAGCCATCACTCTGATGTTGAAAGAGATCAAGCGCATCAGCGAGCAGGAAGTCAGTGATGAAGAGCTGAACCGGGCCAAGGACCAATTCTTCAATTCCTACGTCTTTTTGTTCCAAAGCAAAGCCCAAGTGATCAAGCGCATGCTGACCTACGCCTACTACGGTTATCCTCTGGATTTCGCCCAGCAGATTTTCAAAAAAATTGAGACCGTCAGCAAAGACGGTATTCTGAAAGCAGCGCAGCAATACCTGAAACCAGATCAGCTGCAGATCCTGGTAGTCGGGAAACAGGAGGATTTTGACCAACCCCTCTCCAGCCTCGGAACCGTGCGCGACATCGACATCACCATCCCGGTGCCGAAAACCGATGCCGGGCCAGCGGCTAGCGCCGAGAGCCTGGCCCGGGGGAAGGCGATCCTGGAGAAGGCGATCCAGGCCATGGGCGGCAGCGACACGATCAAGGCCGTCAAGACCACCTTCAGCAGGGGCGACATGGTCACCCAGGGGATGACCCTGCCGGTGGAAATGATCATCGCCTACCCCGACCGGGCCAAGTTCACCATGGACACCCCCGGCGGCCAGATCGTGATGCGCGTGTGCAACGGCAAGGGCAAGGCGCAGACGCCGCAGGGGATCTTCCCTCTACCCGAGCCCCAGGTGAAGAACATGCTGGAAAACATGATGCGCGACCCGGTCTGCGTCTGGCAGAACCTCGACAAGTACCAGGTGCAGCTGGTGGGCGAGAAGAAATTCTACGACCAGGACGCCTTCGACCTGCTCATCAGCGGCCCGGTCGCCTGCCACTACCTCGTCGACAAGAAGTCGCTGCAGATCGTCGGCTGCCAGTACCAGGGCATGACCCAGAGCGGCCCGGCCGCCATGGAGGAAGCTTCCTCCGATTTCCGCTTGGTGGACGGCATCCTCTTTTCATTCAAGACCATGAGCAAGGCCAACGGCGAAGTTGCCTCGGAAATGAACATCAAGGAAATGAAAGTGAACGTCGCGATCAGCGAGGCCGATTTCAAGACCGAATAAAACGAAACGATTTGTCCCTTTTTAGATGTGGTTGTTTGTATTATACTATTATCCTTGCAAAAAGTATTTTTCGATCGCTGCCAGGAAATACTCTTTGCGGAAATATTCAATTTCTTCTTTTTTGGCCAGGAAGAGCCGCACATCGTCCCGGATATGAGCGAAATCAGTATGGTCGATCTTTGCGGCCAGGAGCCGTTTGAGCGCTTCCCGGTTCATGTCCGGCGCTTTTTTCTCGGTTTGGGCGGCGGCATGGCTCAGCAATTCATAGTTGACCGGGGTTTTGCGGGTTAGGAACCAGAGCAGATCGTAATAATCCCGCCCCTTGGCGTACTTTCTGAATAAAACGGCGTGCAGTTTACCGGCGAAAAGCGAGGGCGGTTCATAGCAGCGGACTTTAAAAAGAAAGTTCTTGTTGATCATGACGATTTCAGTGATAAATCCCGGCGGCGGCCGAGCGTCGATTTCCAGTTTCACGAACAGTTTTTCATTTTTGTGTTCCGACAATCCCAATTGATAAGGCAAGCCTTTAAACTTGATAAATTCATTTTGGACGGTCTTTTCCTTGCCAGCCGCTTCTTCCACCGTGAAACCGCTGAGTTCCAATTCCCTTTTTAATGTTGCCAGCATGCCCTTGAAAGTGAAGCCCTTGGGATTGACCAATGAAAAATCGAGATCTTCAGAAAAGCGCGGCAGATCGTAAATCGTGCGCAGGGCCGTGCCGCCCACAAAGGCCAGGTTCTTGAAAAATCCTTTTCTGTCGATGATCTGCAGGATCAATTCCTGTAAAAATTCCCTGACGAAATTGGTTTTATCTTCCCGGGAAGCGAACGCGGCCAGTTTTTGCAGCAGCAATTCTTTCATTTTAATTCCTCCAGGATAGTGTCCAGTTTTTTTACAGCGAAGCGCCGGGCGTAGGAAAACAATTTTTTCTTGTTGATCATGGAGCGGTTTTGCAGTCGCAGTGAACGCTCTAAAAGATCGCCGTCTTTGGATTCAAGTCGGCCCAGGTTCAGGTACAGGTAATCGAGCAGGGCTTTTTCCGGTTCGGCGATAAAATAGGGATAACCGTTCTCATCTTTTTTGGTAACGAAGCCGAAATTCAGGGAAGTTTGCAAATTCCGATAACTGAATGTCCCTTGCGGATTGTGGAAGACCCGGGTCTTTTTGGGGGAGATGGACGTCACCGTATCCACCCTTTCCGGGATCATTCGGTAATGGCTCAACGCCGATTCCAGGCTAATGTAGGACGGCTGGTACAAAATGGCGGCGATCGCCTGCCGGGAAAGGGTGATTTGCCTCTCCCCTTCACCCAGGGTATACAGCCCCCTTTTCAATTCCTGCAGCAGACCCTGCTTTTTCCAACGCGAAAACTGGTTGCGCAGCGTCCTCGGCGAAGTGCTGAAAATTTCGGCCACGTCGCTGCTGAAAAAGGGCAGGACCTTTACTTTTTCCTTGAATTTCCTGAAGTCCATGTTATTTCCCCATATCACCAATAATGATGATATGGAGAAATAATACATAATTATTAATCAAATGTCAATAGCTGCCGGTTGAAATGTGGAGCCAGGGAGAAAACTCACCCCCGACCACGCTCTTGCAAAAAGAAAGGGGGCCGGAATCAAGTTTAATGAACCATTCTCAAATGGAATAAAGGGTGCGGAAACGCTCACCACTTCGGGCCAGACCAACAGAAGCTCGGTTAGACTAAAATGGCCGACTCGGCCTACGGCCTCAAACAGTGGCCATTTTACCTAAAGGCACGTCCCCCCTCGCTTTGTGGGTTCCCCTGACCCTCCGTTTCCGTTCGCTTTTCCCGTACCCTTTATTCAGTATAAAAAAGTGGATAGGGGATTCTGGTTGTGCATCGCTTGTTCTGCAGTTGTGTGCTATATTTTATCTGAAAAACCATGAAAACCAGGGTCAAGATCTGCTGCATCGCCTCTGAGGAAGAGGCCAAGACGGCCATTTCCTTCGGGGCCTCGGCGTTGGGGCTGGTGGCCGCCATGCCCAGCGGCCCGGGCCCGATTCCCGACGAGCTCATTTGGCGCATCGCTTGCTCGGTGCCGCCGCCGATCGCCACTTTCCTGCTGACCTGCGAGACGCAGGCCGGCGCCATCGTCGCCCACCACCTGCGCACCCAGACCGGCACACTGCAGCTGGTCGACGCGCCCGAGGCCGGAGCGATCGCTGCCATCCGCCTCGTCCTGCCCGTCGTCAAGATCGTCCAGGTCATCCATGTCCGCGACGAAGGATCGATCGACGAGGCGCTCCAAGCCGCAACAGAGGTCGATGCTTTGTTATTGGACTCCGGCAATCCCGCCTTGGCGGTCAAGGAATTGGGTGGCACCGGCCGCGTTCACGACTGGCGCCTGAGCCGCAGGATCGTCGAGCAATCCCCGGTGCCCGTCTTCCTGGCCGGAGGCCTGAACGCCGCCAATGTCCGAGCCGCCATTGACCAGGTCCAACCCTTTGCCGTTGACGTCTGCAGCGGCGTGCGCACCAATGGCCGCCTCGACCCGAAAAAACTGGAATTGTTCTTCAACGCTGTCTGGGAATAGATCCTTAATCTCCTCACTCTATTTTTCCGATGAATTGATTGAGAAAGAATAAAGAAAAATGACATTGCCGGGATGAGATGCGATGATGATTTCTGGAACCTGGATATCTGACTTGAATATTCTGCCGTTCTGAATTATTGAAAATGGGGCGGGGGGAGTGAAAAGATAATAATCTTTATGAATTAGATTTTGATAGAACGCATTTTTTATTAATGATATAATAACAAAAAACAATGCCCAATAACGTAAAGGGGGATACATATTAAATGGCTGATGTTCATTCAAAAACTATTAGAAGCTATAACATGAGCCAAATTAAGGGTAAGGATACAAAGCCGGAAATGTTGGTACGAAAATTTCTATTTGCCGAAGGATTCCGGTACCGGATTCACCAGAATAAATTAACGGGAAAGCCCGATCTTGTTTTTCCAAAGCTGAATAAAGTAGTTTTCGTCCATGGCTGTTTTTGGCACGGGCATGAAAAATGTAAATATTTTGTTCTCCCAAAAACCAGAACTGAATGGTGGTTTCAAAAAATATATATTAATAAAAAAAGAGATGACAGAAATGTTAATGATCTGAAAAAACTCGGTTGGAAAGTAATAATTGTATGGCAATGTCAATTAACACCTGAAAAGAGAAATAATACACTCTCATCGATAAAAAAAAGATTAGGCTCAGAAAAATGAATAAATTGACTTATATAGACTTATTTGCCGGGGCCGGTGGAATGTCTGAGGGATTTACAAGGCAAGGATTCTTGCCAAT
>JALHTJ010000039.1 GCA_022865785.1 Candidatus Aminicenantota bacterium | reverse complement strand
GTCTGCAACGCCGGCAAGGACCCTGAAACCAACCTGGATTTCATCGCCGCCCGGGTCAGGGACATTTCCGATAATTCGGTCCACCAATTCGGCATGAAGAAGATTTTCTCGGTGCAGGAATTTCTGGAGCGTTTCCAGGCCCGACTGGTTTGATTTTACCAAGAACTCCAATTGACTTTGCTCCTAGGGGAGGCAGGCACACTGCCGAAAAGGGCAGAAGATAGATATATGAATTGACAGGTTTTATATTGATGTGATATAATTTTTTCATGACCTTGAAGAAATCCATAAAAATGACTTTTGTGCTCGCGGCCGCCCTTTCCCTGCTGACCTGCGGCTCAGGGAAAAAGGAAAAAATTCAGGTAGTCATTTTGGGTTTCGACGGCGCCAACTGGCCTACCATCGATCCGCTTATCGCCGCCGGCAAATTGCCTTTTTTAAAGCAACTCAAGGAAACAAGCGCCTGGGCCGACTTCAAAACCGACAAGCCCACCAAGTCCTCGGTGATCTGGACCAGTATCGCCACCGGCAAAACCATGAAGAAACACGGAATTCTGGATTTCACTTACCTGAAGGATAACAACCTCGAGGTCCCGTTTTCCAATTCGGAAAAACGCGAGCCGTCCCTGTGGCAGATGCTCGACCGTTTCGGCATGCGCAGTGTGGTCATCAATTGGTACGTCACCTATCCTCCCGATCAGTTTAACGGCGTGATGGTCTCGGACCGCTTCCGCCAGATCATAATCAAGAAGCCCGAGTTCGCCAACGATTATGTCGACACGGTCACTCCCGGCATGGATTTTTACCGCCTGAAAAAGGTCATCCGCCGCGATTACGGCCGGACCATCGAGCGCATCGGCATGCCCGATTTTATCAAGTTGTTCAAAAAAATCAATCCCGGCAAGGATGTCCGAAAATCTTTCACATTGCAGAACTCGCGCACCTTCGTCATGCAGGATGCCCTGATCGAAGACGTCACTGACACCCTTTTCAAGAGCAAGCAAGCCGATCTGTACCTGACCTATTTCCGCCTGCCCGATATCGTCCAGCATTTGGTGCTGCGCCTGTTCGACGACGAATACATCAAATCCACGTTCCCCGAGGGTGAGACCTGGAACATGTCGGTTGAAAAGCAGCATGAAGTCATTGGCCGTATCTCCCAGGAGCTGGAGCCGGTGTACCGCTACATGGACCGTTTGCTGCAAAAATACCTGAACGACCCGAAATTCAAGGATGCGTATTTCTTCATCATGTCGGATCATGGTTTCAGCCTCTACCCCGGCGGCTACAACCATTATGACTTGCCCAAAGATATGGAGGCACCTCCCGGTATTTTGCTGGTTAAAGGCCCGTCGGTCAAGCCCGGCAAGATCAATGCCTGCATCTATGATATCGCGCCCACGATCCTTTATTTGTTCGGCCTGCCGGTGGACAGGAACATGGACGGACGGCCGCTTCAGGATGTTTTCAAGTTAAGCCGCAAATTGAAATATTCGCTTTATTCCCTGGACAAGAACAAAAAAAAGGTGCGCAACCAGGCCGCCGACCGTGAAGCCATTGAAGAGCTGAAGGCGCTGGGTTATATCAACTAAGTTTTAATTTGTGAATTTTTGCCCAGGAAGACCCTGTTGGCAAAACCGGCTTTCATCTCACATTGACAGCAAGCGAGCGAATTGATAAAATCATAAATCATGCACAAAACGTTTTTATTCACTCCAGCACCGAAAATGTCATATTGTCTCTCAAAGATCCGCCCCCGAAACCTTTTTATCTGCCACTTCAGCGCCTAGGAGGTCGATATTGGAATCGTTGTTCGTTACCGGCGGATCGGGGTTTGTCGGCAGAAACTTCTTCAACTATCTTGACTTTACCAGCTATCACGAAGTCTTCAGTTTAAGTCGAAACAAAAATGTGCCATTGCTTCAAAAGCCGGCGCCGCATAATTTGTGTGAGATTGCCGCCGATCTGGCCAACCCCGATGGCTATCGATCATTTTTAAAGGGCTGCAGAACAGTGATTCACCTGGCGGCCGCAACCGGGAAAGCAAAGCCCACCGAGTATCATCGAGTGAATGCCGAAGGCACGGAGATATTGCTTGGAGAATGTGAAAAAGCCGGTGTGAAAAATTTCCTTTTCATCAGTTCGATCGCCGTGAAATTCCCCCAAAAAAAATATTACCACTATGCCCTGGCCAAAGAGCAAGCTGAAGCCAAGGTTCGCCACAGCCGTTTGCATTATACCATTCTCCGCCCGACCATCATTATCGGCAAGGGTTCAGCGGCGCTGGCCGGCCTGGTCCGGCTCGCCTGCCTGCCCAAACCGGTTGTTTTTGGCACCGGCAAGACCATGGTGCAGCCGATCTTTGTCGGCGATCTGGCGCTGGCGATCAGTGAAATATTGTCCGGGGACGGGTTCAGCGGTGAAACCCTGGAACTGGGCGGGCGCGAAAGCCTCAGCATCGAGGATTTCATGAAGCGGATCCGTGAATTCTTGAAGGGCCATAGCCTTGCGGCCTTGCATTGGCCCCTGGCACCGACCATCCCGCTGCTGGGCGTGCTGGAAAAATTTCTTTCTCCCATCCTGCCCCTCAGCGCCGGGCAATTGTACTCGTTCCAATGCGACGGTCTGGCTGGGCCCAACCATCTTTCATCACGCCTGTCTCCTCACTTCCTGAGCGTCAAACAAATGCTGGAGGAAAGCCTTTGCCCATGAGTACTGAAAAAATTGATGCCAAGATTGATGGCGAATGCCTGGCTCTCGGCCGCTACCTGTTCAATCAGGAAGTCAATGAATACGTGCGTGACAAATACAGGTCCGCAAACGCCATGCTCGGACTGGGAAACACTGTCGGGCATTTTGATGCCTTGCTGGTAAACATCGCCGTGCGCCACCCGCTGCTGGCCAAAGCCTGCGATGCCTACGCGCGTTTCTTTGTGCCGCAGGGAGCCTTGCGAAAAAAAATGGTCCTGCTGCTCGCCATCGCCGAAGTGACCCCGCCCACCTTCCGTTTCCTCGATGCAACCGATTCCGGAGGGTGGTTTATGTTTTTCGTCCGCATCATGTGGAAGGGGATGGGCATGGTTTTTTTCCTGCTGCCTGCATTGTTCGTTTTGTTGCCGCTGCAACTGCTATTGAAAATAATCGGGTTCACACGACGGAAAGGGGAGTCCCATGTCTGAAGTCACCATAGTCGGCTCGGGAGCCAGTGCCGTTCATTTTGCTTTGTCGGTTCTGCAAATGGGCTACACCGTTACGATGCTCGACGTAGGCTATTCCAAGCCGGAGACGGTCAATCCCAAGGATACTTTGAACGGGCTAAAGGAAAACCTCGCTGATCCAGTGGGATATTTCCTGGGGAAAAAATACCAGGCTCTGATCCTGCCCGATGCCGAAAAGGAGTACTACGGCATTCCACCGAGCAAGGATTACGTTTTCAAGATCCCTGAAAATTTCCGGGAGCAATCATCGGGATTCGAGCCCCTTTTCTCTTTTGCCCGGGGCGGACTGGCCGAAGCCTGGACCGGTGGGGCTTATGCCTATAACGATGAGGAACTCGCCGATTTCCCTTTCCAATACGGTGACATGGAACCGTTCTACAACGAAATCGCTAAACGGATCGGAATTTTGGGCGATAATGACGACCTGGCCCGCTTTCATCCATGGCATGAGCATCTGTTGCCGCCACTGGAACTCGATGAACACGCCGCTCTTCTCTATGCTGGTTACCAGGGGAAAAGAGAGTTGCTGCAGAAAAAATTCTCCTGCTATTTCGGCCGCTCGCGCTTGGCGGTGCTGAGCCGCGATTTCGCTGGCCGCCAAGCTTGCGATTACAGCGGCCGCTGCATGTGGGGCTGCCCCAGTGATTCCCTCTACGTCCCATCCCTGACCCTGGAAACCTGTTTGACCTTCCCGGCCTTCACCTATATCTCCAAAATGCTGGTCACCCATTTCATATATGGCACCGCCAACCGCATTGAAACCGTGGTCGCCTACGATTTGGAGAAAAAACAAACCCGCGAATTCCCGGTGCGCCGTTTGGTGCTCGCCGCCGGCACATTGGGTACGGCCAAGATATTTCTCAACTCCATACACCGCCAGACAGGACAAATTATGACTCTGCCGGGCTTGATGGACAACCGCCAGATACTGATTCCTTTCATCAACCTGCAACTGGTCGGCAAGCCCTTCAATCCGGAAACTTACCAATACCACCAGCTAGCTATGGGTATCGCCGCCGCCGATCCCAGGAAATTTGTCCACGGGCAGATCACGACCCTGAAAACGGCATTGATGCACCCGATCATCAAAGACATCCCCTTGGACCTAAAAACCTCGATATTTTTAGGCCGCAACCTGCACGCCGCCCTGGGCGTGGCCAATATCAACTTACACGACGACCGCCGCCCGGGCAACTACGTGACGATCGCGGCTGACCCCGACCCGCTACGGGCCAAGCTGCTCATCAAGTATTCGCCACCTGCCCGGGAAAATAAAAATTTGAAAAACCTGATCAGCCAGGTCAAGCGAATATTGCTGAAACTGGGAGTGGTCGTGCCGCCGGGCATGCTGCACATCAGGCCCATGGGTGCCAGCGTGCACTACGCCGGCGTCATTCCCATGTCAACGGCGTCAGCCCCTTTGACGGCCTCGGCCGATTGCCGCAGCCATGATTTCCCCAACCTGCATTTTGTGGATGGTACCAGTTTCCCTTTCCTGCCGGCCAAAAACCTGACTTTTACTCTGATGGCCAATGCCGCGCGGGTAGCCAAAAAAGAATTTTAAAAGTTTGCTTTATCCATTCGAACCTAACCCGCATTTCTCACAAATATTTGCTGCAATTGCTGATATGAGCATGTCTACGGCGTCAGGCTTGGTCGGAACCATCCATCGTACCAACAGTACGTCTCCGGTCTCCTCGGTCGCCTTCCTTATATCCATACCCATCTGCGCAATTTCGCGACAATATCTGTGAGAAATGTGGGCTGAGTCTGGCGATAGGCGGGGATGAATGGTTTTGGTGATTCGATCTAATTGAGGGGGGAACGCCTCATGCGGAAGACCCCCTTGATATCCAGCCACATGGTTCTAAAGATCTTTACCCGGGAATCCTTGTCTTCAATCCAGCGCACCGGCAACTCTTTCACTTTGTAGCCTTTTTTGTATGCCAGATACAAAAGCTCGGTATCGAAAAACCATTCGTCATCGAGGATCAAGGGGAACAGTTCATTGACCGCTTTTTTTGACATGGCCTTGAAGCCGCATTGGGCGTCGGTGAAAGGAAATTTTAAAAGCAGTTTCAAAATAAAAATATACCCTTGCGAAATGATCTCCCGCTTCAGGCTGCGATCCACCACAGATCCCTTGTACTGCCTGGAGCCGATGGAGACATCGTTTCCATCGGCAATGGCTTGAACCAGCGGCGGCAGCGCTTGCAGATCCGTGGAAAGATCGATATCCATGTAGGCCAAAATCTGTGCTTCGCTTTTCATCCAGGCATACTTAACCATCCGGCCACGGCCTTTTTGGTTTAGATGGAATACCCGGACATCGGGGTATCGGGCTGTCAGCTGTTCTGCTTTTTCAAGCGTTTTATCGGTAGATGCATTGTCGCCGATGGAAATCATCCATTGGAAACCGTCAAGATTTTTCTGGAGAAAACTGCGCAGCGTAGTGACGCTCTTTTCAAGAGTGTGTTCTTCATTATATACGGGGAGGAGAATATCAACCAGCATTTCCTTAGGGGAAGAATTCATGGTGACTCCTTATATGGAAAAAAAGAATATATTATAAGTGGATCGGGATGTCAAGTTAAGAGAAAAAAAGCGGCCCCGGCATCCCGCCTGAAAAAATGGCAATGATCACGGATCAAAAAAAGCACAAGTTCGCATTGCCTTCTATTGATATTCTGAGGAATTTCTTTTAAAATACTCACATGGTCATAATCAATTCCAATGAAAGTTTTGTTACGCACCAGATTATGTGGCGGCTGATTCCCACTAGCAGTACGTTGTTTTAATAACCTTGATTACCAATGCCTAACAAGCCAAGTTCGCTCGGCGAGGAAAAACAGAAGTTATCCATCCCCATGCCGCTGATCGCCCTGGCGGGCGCTTTGCTGATCGGGCTTATCTTGCGGTTGTGGGGCATCGAATGGGGGTTCCCACGCGTCGATCTGAGCCCCGATGAGCTCAATGTATGGAATATCAGTGCCCGGTTACGCTGGAGTGATCTGGATACCCACTTTTACAATTATTCAGGGTTTACCTTCTATCTGAATTTCCTGGCGGCCCAGGTCGTCCGCTTGTTCGGCATCCCCCTTGAGCCGCACACGCTGCTGTTGATCAACCGCCTCTGGAGCGTTTTTTTTGGCACCTTGACTATCCCACTTGCTTATCTGACTGCTCGCGATTTTTTCGAACAACAAAAGGCGGGTCTCTGGGCAGCCTGGCTTATAGCGCTGTTGCCGATCCATATTTGGCATTCACACTTCGGCACTAGCGATATCAGCTTGGTTTTCTGGGTGACTGCCGCTTTTTGGCTAGCGGTGCGCGCATACCGAAAGCCGAACGGCTGGCGTTTCCTGCTGGGAGGATTGGTGGTGGGTATCGCCATCGGGGTCAAGTTCAACGGCCTCCTGGCCGGAATCTCATTTCTGGTTGCGGCGCTTGCTGCCTGGAAGGAACGGCGTATCCAGCGCTTGCCGCAGGTGCTGGTATTGTTGCTGGCCGCGGGCAGTGCCGCCCTGCTCGGTTTTTTCCTGGTCTCACCTTTCTCGCTGATACACCTGAAGGCTACTGTGGACGCTTTTTTCTTCGAGGCGGCCCATGTCAAGGGCGGACACTACGGGTTCGACCTTTCACCATCCGGTTGGCCCTATTTCCCCTACGTATACCAGTTGTTTGCCGCTTTTCCTTTCTCTTTCGGCCTGCCGCTCTTCCTGGTGACCGCAATCGCCTTGATTCATTTCATCCTGCGTACACAATGGCTAAGGGTAATCCTGGGTCTCTGTTTCACCGCCGTGTACCTGGGTATTGTTGCTTCGTGGAAATTCGTTCCCAGCCGCTACTATTTACCGGTGTTGCCGATCCTGCTGATACTAGCTTCCTCCTCAATCGTTGGCGCGTTTGCCAAGGTCAAGGGGCGCTGGAAATTGTTCCTGCGACTAATCGCCGTCTTGGTGCTTGGCTACACCCTGGCATATGATATTTCGACTGTGGACCGCTTCCGCCGTGACACAAGGCTTGCGGCCGCCACCTGGGCCGATAGGATGCTTCCCGCCCAAAGCCGCATTGTTCTGGTCGATCCCATTTTTGACCGCGGTTATATTGTTCCCGCCGACAGCTCGGGGCCCAGACCATTTACCGTTCCCTTGACCAAGGTGATGGAAAAGTCCTACATGCCATTGTTTGACCGCTCGCGTTTCGAAGTGCTGACGCGGGATTTGAACAGAACCATGTCCGATTTGGCGAGCAAAAAACTTGGCCGCGGCGATATCCTTTGCCTGAGCAGTCTGGTGTTTCTGCGCGACGTCCGTTTGGGGGAAAAAGCCGCTGAACGGCTGCGGTTGTGGAATTCGATCCGCAAGAACCCTCGCAAATTCCGCCGCCTACAGATCTTTGATGCATCGTTTCTTAACCGGAGAATCTATGCGGCCATGGATCCGATGTTCGCCTGCGATTTCGTTTCGCCGACCATCGAATTCTACGCCCCGTTGACCCGCCGCAAACACTGATCGGCGATACTTTTATTCCATTTTTATAATCAATGAAAAAAAACTTTTTGGTTTAAAGGTAACCCAGGGCTTTTAACTGTTCGCGCAACTCCGGATCCAGGTCCTTGCCCTGCAATTTTCTTTGCTTATACTGCGGTTGGTTCAGATAGGCCCGGAACTTGCGGATAATTGGCAAGGACTGCTGCCATTCGGCCGGAGGCTGCGCGGATAAGGGCTGCATTTCCCGCGGATCCTCTTGCCGGTCGTAAGCTTTGATATCATCCTTCCCACTTTTGGGGGCGGCAAAGGTCACCACGATTTTGTAGCGGGGATAGGTGAGGGCCAGTATGGGCGGGATGGCTGGATCGAACCAGCAGTTCATTAGGGAGGAGACCACGGGAAGCGGCCGGGTCGCACCCGACTCCAGGATCGGCATCAGGCTGCTACCATCCAGCGGAACATTGGGGGCAGGGATCTTGAGCCAATCCAGTAGGGTGGGAAATACATCGAGAAGCGAAACCGGCATTACCACTTTTTTGCCGGCGAATTGACCGGCCGGGAACCTGATCAGCAGGGGGACATGCGTCTGCTCCTCGAACAAAGAGGAACCGTGTTCCCAGGTCCCATGTTCGCCGAATGCCTCGCCGTGGTCGCCGAACAGGATGAACATTGTTTGCGCATACAACCCGGTCCGCTTCAGCCCGGAAAAAAAGCGGCTGGTTTCCCGATCAAAAACCGACACTCCTGCCTGATAGAGGCGAAAATAGTGTTCCTTTTCAGACAGGCTGGCAGTCATGGCCGGTGGTTCGACGGGAAAAATGCCGCTGGCCAGGGCGGGGTGGGTTGGATCCAGCCGGCGCAGCAGATCGGCAGGAGGCGCGTAGGGGGTATGAACCTGAAAGGTATGCAGAAAAAGGAATGTGACCGGAAATTCGGCTGTTTCCAACAGGTCCAAGGCTCCCTCGAGCAGGGATTTGGCGCTCACTGTTCTTCGTTCCCCGAAATATCCGCCCTCACGAACAATGTCGAAGCCGCGCTGGAATCCCGATTGGAATTGCATCCAGCAGCCGCCGTTGAAGTTGATGGTAATAAAGGAATCAGAGATGGCCTCAACCAGAAAGGGTTGGTCGGCGTCCAGAATCCCCGGTGAGTTCAGTCCGTGCGTGATTTCATGGCGGGCGGTAAAAAGGCTGGCAAAGCTGGGCAGGGTCCAGGTGCTGGGGCTGAGGCAGCGCTCGAAGCGGGCACTTTCTTTGCCCAGGGAAGCGAGGAACGGAGCTACGGCCACATCCCCGACCCGGGCATCAATCTGGTCGCCGCGCAGCGTGTCGGCGGCCAGCATAACAATGGTTTTTCTTTCGTGCACCGGCAGCACCCTGTAGAGCAAAGGGCGACCGACAAAAACGCGGCCCGAACCCTGCCAGCGCAATTGGTAGCGATCCCCAGGCAGCACATTCATCTTTTGAACGAAAAAGCCGGCTCCTCTGGGCTGCGCCACGCCGCCGACTAAAATTTCGCCTTCGCGGCGGAGGACATAAAGATCCATGGAAATGGGCTGGCCATTGTCGGCACGGAGGTCATAGTAGCAAAAAAAACCGCTGGCTCCCTTCCAGGGAACCGTAAAGAAAAAACTCCGTTGCCCGGCCAGTGCAAATCCGGCCCCGCCGCTTGCGGAAACCCGGCTCCGTTCCCGTTTATTTTTCCCTTGCCATTTCATGTCTCCGTTAAGGGGATTGATGGCAACCACTTTGGGATCGTGAAGAGAAGAAGTGATATCGAGTCGTAGGAACAAGCAGGGGGCAGGCCGAAAGTGCAGCCATAACCCCACCAGGCCGGCCAGCATAGCGACCAGCACTATGCCCATGAGAAGGATTCGTTTTCGTATCATTGGCCATTCTATCACAATCGCCGGTCCCAAGCATACCCCGGAGCTTAAATTTCCCTTTTATTTGACTTCGGGCCGCCCCTTTGTTAATATAGAATTTCCAATAAAACTCAATTTCGAAAAAAGTTAATGAATAGAAAATTGCAGGTCATTGCCGTATTCAATTTATCTGCTGCGCTGGGCATCGTCCTTCTTTACAGCAAACTTCCTTATGTCAGCCAATTCGCCGCCTTGACCCTGATCTTTCTATTTCCGGCCGCCGGCCTGGTCTTGTTTTCGCAAAGCAACGGCTTGCTGAAAATCGTGCGCGGTTTTGTTTATTCGACCGTTATTTCCATGGCGGTCTTTGCAATCTCCGTCTTCATAAGCATGCCGCTACGGCAACCCTCCTATTTGGCGGCGCTGCTTTTACTGGGCAATTTTTTCCTGATTTTCAATTTAGTGAGAAAAAAGGAAATCGTCTTTGAGAAAAAAGACAAGCACTTCTATCTATTTGCGACCATGGTGATTTTCGTTGCCGGGGGGTTGTCTTTCTGGGGTGCAGTGCGGGTAGTACCGGTACTGCAGGACCATGACGCGGTCATGGAGTGCCCGGCCTATGGGCTGGCAAAAACCTTAAAACCTTACTGCATCGAAACCCGTGTCCCTTTTTACCTGGCCAAGGGGCCGACCTCTCATTTCATCTATGCCTTCCCCCTGGTTTTGACCGATAACCTGGAGCGGGTAAAGCACTACTACGATACATCCCTGGCGGCGTTGAATCTGCCGGATTTTAAAAAAAATATCGTGCGCATGTGGCATGCCGAATTCATGCGCTGGTTTCCCAGGCAGGCAGACCGGGTCATTTTGGAAACCCGGACCACTTCGATTTTCATCTCGATCATGCTGGCCTTGCTGTTGTTCGCAATCATAGCTGAAATCGTTCATTCTCATTCACTGGCCTTTACGTTGAGTCTCATTTTTTTGACCCTGCCTGAAATATTTGTCAGGAATTCATATGCCGGGTACCAGAATATCAGCAATCTCTTTTTGCTGCTGGCCATATACCATTTCATCAGAAATCGCGAAGACTGGTTGACGCCTTTGCTTCTGGCCACCGTCAATCAGAAATGCGTGATCATCCTGGGGTTGGCTGTGGGTTTCTGGCTTCTTCATCAGAAAACGAATTTCAAAAAAATATTGCTCAATAAAACGCTTATTGGACTTGTGATCGGCATGCTGTTGCTTTACGCTTATGGTTTTCTCATCCATCCGCAAAGTCTCTTGGAAGATCAATTCCAGCGCCATGGCATCGATCGGCTGCTGCATCAAAATCCCATTCCCGGGATGAATTATCCTTCCATCGGCGGACTGTGGGCCATGTTTGCTTTCAACTATGGTGCTTTTTTTATCGTATTGTTTCTGGCTTCGTCGATGCTCATGTTCAAGAACCGGCAGGCCTTCCCCCGTGAGATGGTGTTGTTGTTCATTGTCGTTTCAACAGCGCTCGTGTTTTCGCTAGTGGATTGGAGGATGACCAAGCATCTCGATTTGATGATTCCGGCCATGATGCTTATCAGCGCCTACGGGTTCCGGGACCATTGCTGGCAGGTGCACGGGAAATACCGCGGCGCTGTTTTGACCGTCATCGCCCTGGTCCTGATCAACAACGCCTGGATCATCGCTAAGCTGGCCCAGGATTTCAACTGGCTGAAAGTGACCCCCATCTGGTAGTATGAGAGAAAATGAAATTGAATCATAGGCTCTTGCTTTTCATGGCGCGTTCACTGTACCCTAAAGAACCGCTGCTGACCGCCGCGGAAAAAGTGTTGGTGGAAGAAAAGGTCAGCAGCTATCTTGCCGGTCAGATCCTGGCCATGCCGGCTTATTTAAAAGTGCCGTATATACTGGCCCTGCATGTGTTCAACTATTTGTCCTGCTTACGGTTCGGCCTGCCGTTTACCCGCATCGACCAGGAAAAGCAGGGCCAATATGTCCGTTTCTGGAGCCGCAGCCCCATCGGCTTGATGCGGGATTTCATCAAATTGATTCGCAGCTGTGTTTTGCTTTCCTATCTCGACCATCCGCTGGTGCTGCAAGCGCTTGAGGCCAGAATCGGTCGCCTGGCCGCCGAGCCCCAGTCATGAAAGAAAAAATAAAGACCCAGGTGTTGGTTATCGGTTCCGGTGCCGGCGGCGCCATTACGGCCGCGAAGCTGGCGGAAGCCGGTTGGCAAGTGCTGATCGTCGAGGAAGGGGGTAATGTAATCAAGAATAGCATCCCCACTCATTCTCCGGAGGCAATGCGCCTGTGGTACCGGAACAACGGCTTATCGCCGATTCTGGGTAACGTGAAAATTGCTTTTGTCGAAGGCCGCTGCGTGGGCGGCGGCACCGAGATCAACAGCGCCTTCTGGCACCGTTCCATGCCCCAGGCCATCGAACGCTGGCGGGAAAACTACGCGATCAGGGATTTGACCATCGCGGGCCTGAATGCGCTTTATCCGGAAATCGAAAAGGAACTCAATGTTTCGTTCTGCAATTCCGAGCAATCGCCCCGAAGCTCGGAATTGCTGCGCAAAGGTCTGGAAGCGTTGAACTGGGAATTCATGGAAGTGCCGCGTGCGCAAAACATCAACGGTCCCGGAAGTCCTTTCGTGCCTGGCGCCAAACGTTCCATGTCGCTGACCTACATTCCCCGGGCTTTACAAGCGGGAGCCGGATTGCTGACAAATTGCCGGGTCGTCAGCATCCGCCACGACGGGAAAAAAGTAAACCGCGTGCTGGCTGTGGCTCGGGACGACGATGGCGGCAGGAGGAAAATCGAGATCGAGGCGGAAAATGTTTTCGTCTGCGGCGGAGCCATCCAGACACCGGCCTTGCTGCGCCACAGTGGCATAAAGAGAAATGTCGGCAACAGCCTGCGCATCCATCCCATGATCAAAGTCGCCGCTTTGTTCGACGAACAGCTGGATTCGCACCTTTCGGCGTTGCCAGTGTATCAAGTAACCCATTTCTGGCCGGATATCACCATCGGCGGCTCGGTGTTCACTCCGGGTTTTCTGGCTATGAACCTTTCCGAAAATTGGGAGATCAACCAGCCGCAAATGAGGGAATGGCACAAAATGGCGCTATATTATGTTGCCTGCTGCGGCACGGGCAAGGGCATCGTCCGCGCTTTCCCCTTCAGCGGTGAAGCCGTAGGGATTTACAATCTTTCCAAGGCCGATCAAGTTCATTTGAGCAGGGGGATGGCCTATATCGGCGAAGTTCTCTTTGCGGCAGGCGCCAAAAAGATTTTCCCGTCCCTGCGCCAACCGGCCCACATCGATTCGCTGGGGGAATGCCGGCAATACATGCAGCGCAACATCCCTTTCGCGGATATGAGCCTGAGCAGTGTGCACGTATTCAGTTCCTGCCCCATGGGCGAGAATCTCCAATTGTGTGCCGCCGATTCCTTCGGCCGCGTACACGGCTTCGATAATCTTTATATAGGCGATGCCAGCCTCATCCCCGATTCGCCCGGGGTCAATCCCCAGGGGACGGTCATGGCCCTGGCTCTGCGCAATGCCAATCATTTCATCGCCAACAGAAAAAAATAATATCTAGGAGCAAACAATGTCGCTAACACTTGTAACCGGGGCAACCGGGTGGCTCGGAACCCAGTTGGTGCAAAATCTGGTCAAGGGATTTGACAATATTCCTGCTATGCAGAATCCTGCTGCCAACCGGCGGATCCGCTGCCTGACGCTGCAAGCGGACGATCTGTCACGGCTGAAACGTATTGCACCTGACATTGAATTTCACGGTGGCGATCTGTGTGAAGCGGATGCGGTTATAAATTTTTGCCGGGACGCGGCCGGCGGCACCCTGTTCCATTGCGCGGGGCTGATCCATCCCCGGCGCCGCGTCAGTGAACTGTATGAAGTGAATGTCACGGGTACGCTGAACCTGCTGCAGGCGGCGGAAGCGGCCGGCGTCAAACGGGTGATTGCCATGTCATCCAATTCTCCGCTCGGCACCAATCCGGGACCTGAACATCGCTTCGATGAAAGTTCTCCCTACCATCCATACATGAATTACGGCCGTTCCAAGATGCAAATGGAATTGCTGCTAAAAGAATTTCAGCAGCGGGGGAAAATTGAAATCGTCATCGTGCGATCCCCCTGGTTTTATGGTCCTTTTCAGCCGGAGCGGCAATCCCTGTTTTTTCGAATGATTCGCGATGGAAAGGTGCCTCTGGTAGGAAACGGGGAAAACAGGCGTTCCATGGCCTATGTGGAAAACATCAGCCAGGGGATGATATTGTGTGAAAAAAAAGAGGCGGCCAATGGCCAAGTATTCTGGATTGCCGATGCGCAGCCCTATACCATGAACGAAATCATTGTCACGATTGAAAACCTGTTGGAAAATGAATTTTCCATCCCGGTGGCCCACAAACGGCTCAAACTTCCTTTTTTGAGCGGTGAAATCGCCACCCTGGCCGATCGGATGATCCAGGGTCTGGGTTTGTACAACCAGAAGGTTCACGTCCTTTCAGAAATGAATAAAACCATTGCCTGCTCAATTGACAAAGCCAAAACCATACTGAATTATGATCCGAAAATTTCATTGAAAGAAGGCATGCGGCGCAGCCTGAAATGGGTGTTGGACACGTATGGAAAAATATAACCCAGCGAATGGATGCGGTTTTCAAAAAGCAGAATCATGGAGGATTAATAAATGAAACACCTGGTGACCGGAGGCTCCGGTTTTTTGGGCAACCTGATCGCCAAGCGGCTGCTGGCCCGCGGCGAAGAGGTCAAAGTATTGGACATCTGGGAGGACACCTCCCGGCCGGCGGCGATCGAATTCGTCAATTGCGATATCCGCGACCGCGCCGGCGTGGCCGCGGCCATGCGCGGCATTGACATCGTGCACCACAACGTCGCGCTGGTGCCCCTGACCAAGTCGGGTAAAAAATTCTGGGAGGTCAACGTCGATGGCAGCCGCGTCGCCGCAGAAGAGGCGCTGCAGGCCGGGGTAAAGGTTTTCATCCACATGAGTTCCAGTTCGCTTTTCGGGGCCCCACTTTCTAACCCGATCACCGTTGAAACGCCGCCGCACCCCATCGAGGTCTATGGCAGGGCCAAACTGGCCGGGGAACTGGCGGTTCAGGAAGCATGCGCCAAAGGAAACTTGCCGCTGATCGTCATCCGCCCGCGCACCATTCTCGGCGAAGGCCGCCTCGGCATCTTTCAGATCCTCTTCGAATGGATAGCGGAGAACCGCAATGTTTACGTGATCGGCACCGGGGACGTGAAATTCCAGTTCGTGCACGCCCATGACCTGATGGATGCATACATGCTGGCCCTGGACAAGGGGCAGCCCGGTGTCTACAACGTGGGCACGGACCGCTTCGGCACCCTGCGCCAGGGCTTGGAGAACCTGATCCAGCACGTCGGTTCAAGTTCCTTGGTAAAAAGCCTGCCTGTCTGGCTGTCGGTGAACTCCCTGCGCCTGCTGGACCTGGCCGGTTTGAGCCCACTGGCTCCCTGGCATTACCTGACCTATCACAAGGCTTTTTATTTTGACATGGAACCGCTGCTGCGCCTGGGCTGGAAAGCCAGGTATTCCAACGATGAGATGTTCCGCGAAAGCTTTGACTGGTTCAAAAACAACTACGACCGCCTGGTTGCTGAAAAAGCCGGATCGCCGCACCGGCGGCCGGTCAAGGAAAAAATATTGAAGATTTTAAAAAAATTGTCCTGATCCCGGACGATTCCACGGCCAGCGATCCCGTTGGCGCCAGGGAACCCACTGGCTATGGGCGCGGATTAAAAAAGTGTATAGATAAAAGGGGCGATGGCGCTGCCCTCGGTCAAAAAAAGCAACAGGCCAAGTAAAAATAGGGTGATGACAATGGGGAGCAACCAGTACTTTTTCTTATGCTTAATGAATTCCCACATTTCCTTCAATATTGACAATTTGGCCATGATGCGCAGCTCCTAATATTGTTTTGTTATGTCGTGCCCTGTTTCGGCCTCGCTGTAATACGAGGACAGGGAAGAGTTCGGGTCGGGATCCATGAATTTTTTTCCGAAAAATCTCATCACTAGAGCCATCGGAGTCAGGATCAGAAAAAACACCATTATGGCGAGCACGGCGAAAATGAAACTGCCCAGGCGGCTGCTGGCGATCATGATCACCTTGAAAGCGGGGAAGAATACCTTGGGGAAGGCCAGCAAGGCGCCGACGGCCGCGGCCTCGGCCGCCAGGATGAACCAACGGGTCTCCGTGGCCCCGTGCCGGGTAAACCTGAAAGTCAGCACGAATAACAGCGCGAGCAAAAGGATCAAAAAAATCCTGACCTGCTTGGGTTGATAGGTTACTTTTTTCATCAGTCTAAGGGGAATTCCTTCATCCAGTCTTCATCGACGGCAATAAAATCCTGTTTCTGCTTCTCGATCAAAAAATTTTCCAGCACCAGGAAATCTATATTGGTCCGGGAAAAACAACGGTAGGCGTCGGCGGGGCTTTCAACGATCGGTTCGCCGCGCACGTTGAAGGAAGTGTTGATGATCACCGGGCAGCCGGTCAATTGCTGGAAGGCGGAAATGACATCGTAGTAATAGGGATTGGTTTTGCGGTTGACCGTGTGCAGACGGGCCGAGTAATCGACATGGGTGATGGCCGGCACGGTCGAGCGTGTAACCGCCAGCTTGGCCAGCCCCTTTTTCCCAGTCGCCTCGGCCGCGATGGGAATGCGGTATTTTTCCTTGATGTTGTAGACCAGCAGCATGTATGGCGAGGGCTGGTGAAAATCGAAATATTCGCCGGTGCACTCTTCCAGCATGGAAGGGGCGAAAGGGCGGAAGGATTCGCGAAACTTGATCTTGAGGTTCATTTTTGACTGCATGGCCGCCGAGCGGGCATCGCCGATGATGCTGCGGCCGCCGAGAGCCCGAGGCCCGAATTCCATCCGGCCCTGAAAAAAGCCAATGATTTTCTGGTCGGCGATCAATTGCGCCACCTTGACGCACAATTCGGCGCGTTCGAATTCCTGGTACTTGATCTGCTTTTCTTCGAGGAAAGCCTTGATCTCGGCTGCGGAATAATGGGGCCCAAGGAAGGAACCGCCCTGGGCCGAAACTTCGCCGTCAGCCTGGCGTTTGTTTTTCAGATGCTGATACCAGAAATACAGCGCGGCACCGAGGGCGCCGCCGGCATCGCCGGCGGCCGGCTGGATCCATATGTTCTTGAATATCTGTTTTTTCAGTATTTTGCCGTTGGCCACGCAGTTCAAAGCCACGCCGCCAGCCAGGCAAAGGTTGTCGGAAGCGATATGGGCCTTGGCGTAGCGGACGATCTTTTCCATGATCTCTTCCAGCACCAGCTGGATGGAGGCGGCGAGGTCCATGTCCACCTGGCGCAATTCGGTTTCCGGTTTGCGGCGGCTGACGCCGAAAAGTTTGGCGAACTTCTTTCCGGTCATGGTCAAACCGGTATGGAAATTGAAATATTTCAGGTTCAGGCGGAACGAGCCGTCTTCCTTGACGTCGATCAACTTTTGCAATATGAGGTCGCGGTAAACGGGTTCTCCGTATGGCGCCAAACCCATCAGCTTGTACTCGCCGGAATTGACCTTGAAGCCGGTAAAGTAGGTTAAAGCCGAATACAAAAGTCCCAATGAATGGGGGAAGGTGATGCGTTTCAGGATCGAAAAATCGTTACCAACGGCCCGGGCGATGGTCAGGGTGTCCCATTCGCCGACACCGTCAACGGTGATGACCGCGGCATCCTGGAAGGGCGAGGGATAAAATGCCGAGGCGATATGCGCTTCGTGGTGGCTGCTGAAGTAGATGGGCAGGTCGTCGCGTCCCAGTTTTTCCCTGATGATCTCCTTGATGAAGATTTTCTGTTTGGCCCAGACCGGAACCGCCGAAAGAAAGCTGCGGATGCCGGCCGGGGCGAACTGCATGTAGGTGGAGAACAGGCGGTCGAGCTTGGAGAAATTTTTTTCATAGAACACGACGCCGTCGAGATCCGCCGCCTGGATGCCGCAGTATTCCAGGCATCTTTTTAGGGCTTTTTCCGGGAATTCCGAGTCGTGTTTCTTGCGCGAGAAGCGTTCTTCCTGGGCGGCAAAGACCAGCTTGCCGTCATCGATCAGGCAAACCGCGCTGTCATGATAAAAGGCGGAAATTCCTAATATTAACATTATTGTTTCTCTTGAGTGAATATTAAATTTATCATTAAAAACCGTTGTTGTCAACTGGCTGCCCGGTAGCGCGATTGACATTTGGCGGCGTTTATTTTAGACTTCCAACATGCGAAATTATAGAATGGTGCTGCCATTTGTCGTAAAAATAAAATTGCCGATGCCGGAATGATGCCGAAGCGGACCGTCATTCTTAAAATATTTCTTCCTTTGATGGGGATACTTATCCCGCTTGCTGGTGCCGAGCTGTTTCTCCGACTCAGCTCAAATTCCCAAACAACCTGGACGCCCCAAAAGCAAATGCGGCTCAGCAAAGAAGCCAAACATCGCTATCCTCCTGGGGATCCTTTTTTTAACAGGACGTGCATGGAACGTCCCGCCTTGCAGCACCACAATTATCCGGTCCTGGGCACCCGGCTGCGCGAATATGATTATCCACTGGCCAAACCAGTCGGATCTTATCGCATCCTTGGTCTGGGAGATTCCTTTGCCTGGGGTTGGGGAGTATTTGACAACAGGCGCATTTTCTTTAAACTGCTGGAATGCTGGCTGCAATTGAAAAACCCGTCCCGCCTGATCGAATTGATCAATGCCTCCCAGCCGGGCGCTTCCGCGGCTTATTACCAGAGATTCATGAGAGTGCGCGGCTACAACTTTAATCCTGACATGGTAATGATCTCGTTCAATCTGAACGACGCCTATGTCAAGCGTGCCTCCATGACCATTGACAGCCGAACCACCGAAGAGCTGCAGGAAGAAAAAGGGTTTTGGAGCAGGCACATCCGGCTGGTGCATTTCTTTCGCGAAAGATTCATCCGCACCAGGATGCGCAGGGATTTTATTGCCAACGTTCACGATGCCTACTTTCTCGGCCCGGAACGGGCGCAACGCTGGCAAAGGGCGCAGGCCAACCTGCTGGCTATCGCTTCCGGCTGCCGGCAACGGGGCATCGCCCTGAAAGTGATCGTTTTTCCACTGCTCGTCGACCTGGATCGGCGCTATCCATTCACAAAAGAGATCGATGAAATCGTCCGTTTCTGCCAGCAGAACGGGATTGACTGCATCAACCTCTTGCCGAAATTTCTGGGCAAAAAATCAGAACTTCTTTGGACCCTGCCAAGCAACGCCCACCCCAACGAAGTCGCCAACCGCCTGGCAGCCGAGGCCATTTACGGTTCTCTCGGCCCCATTGGCCCTTCTCCTCTCCACGGCGACTGAAAATTTTACTGGAATGAGTCCAGGTCAATAAATTCAGAAAGAATGAGGGTTGACTATCTCGCAAATGCAACCATCGATTGACAGCAACGGAGCAAATTGCTACACTCAGTCAACATGAAGTATTTTATCTTGCTGATCAGCATTGCTTTTATTTTCCAGGGTTGCGGAAAAGCAGCGCCGGCCGCTAAAAAATACAATGTCATTATCATTGCTGTGGATACCCTGCGGGCGGATCATCTAGGATGCTACGGCTATCCGCACCCGACCAGCCCTCGACTCGATGCCTGGGCAAAGAAAACCAAGTTTTTCGAATATGCCTGGTGCCCCATACCCAAAACCTCAGCGTCCTTCGCCTCTATGATGACCGGACTGCATCCCTGCATTCATAAAACCAAGCCAAACCGCGGCACCTTGGACGAAAAATTCCAAACTCTGGCGGAAATGCTGCAAAGCAATGGCTACTATACAGCCGCCGTTGTCGATAACGCCAATCTTTCAAGTTTTTTCCAGTTTCAGCAGGGATTTGCTGCCTATACCGAGGTCTGGAAAGAAGTAGCGGACAAAAGCCAATCCACTCCTTTCATAACTGAAAAAGTCATTTCTTTCATGAATGCCCGGCAGGAAAAACCTTTTTTTCTATGGGTCAATTACATCGAGACGCATACTCCTTATATTCCTCCAGCTCGTTTTGTCCCCGAGCGCAAACCGGGCAGGAATATTCTTGAACTGGAAAACCGTATAGTGCCCCGGCGGGTCACGAAGGAAATGCAGGATAATGATAATTTCAGCGAAGGATACTACATTGCACGTTATGACGGGGCAGTGAGTTACATCGACGCGGAAATGGGGAAGATTATCGATGCGTTCTTCCGCAAAGGATTGGACCAAAACACTATATTGGTTTTTACCGCCGACCACGGCGAAGATCTGGGTGAGCGCAACTTTTTTTTCGATCACGGTTCGCTGACTTTCACCGCGGGAGCCCGGATTCCTTTGATGATATATATACCTGGTCAAAAAGCCGGCACGGTCAAAACGCCGGTCAGCATCATGGATATCTACCCCACCATTCTGGTCAAATTGGGAATTCAGCCTCCTTATGAGCTTCAGGGCGTCAATTTGCTGACTCCTGAGAAAGATCGTTTGCTGTACATCCTCGGCATGGGCTCACAGGCCGTCGTCAAAAACGATTGCCATTTCATCAATGTCAATCCGAAAATTTCAAAACGACTCAAGATAGAACCCCGGCACTTCTATGAATTTTTCCGGGATCCTTGGGAAAACAAGAATCTATACAGCAGCAGGATCGTGGAAGCCTCGGCCCTTTTCGCCAAATATGATGCGTATTTAAAAAGATACAACTATTTTAAGGCTATACAGCAGGGCAAATTCCAAAAAAAACTGTCGGAAAAAGATAAAAAGAGCCTCGAAACCTTAGGATACCTGTAAAGAATAATCCTCGCCAAAGTCAAGACATGCGAATTTTCCTGAATGCAAAAAATTGGATTATTGTTTTTTTCCAGCAGACCTTAAATCAATGTAATTTTCAGCTGCCAGTTTTTTCAGAATTTTCATCACGCCCTGGGCGGCAACGGCGTGTCCATTACTATTCCAATGCGGATCGGTCGCAAAGCATGTTGGGAACAAGCGCGTGTTTTTAAAATCAGCCAACAGGGAAAAAACCGGGAATTTTACTTTCTGCCTGAATTGATCGAGCCAAACGAATGGCTCCATGACATAGGGCCCCTGGACAGAATATTCGCCGGGTTCAAGGCGGTTGTGCGGAGTTTCAAGTGGATTGTACTGGATATTGCGCGGCAGCATGATCAAGACAAATTTTGCTTGCAGTTTTTCCCGGCAAAAGTCAGCGATGCTGCGAATATTCCGTTCGATCTCGCCTAAGTATTTCCTGTTTTTTGCCAATGGCTGATTGAGAATGAAATAACGCTGTTCCGGGATCTTAGGATTCCTGGCGGAAAAACGCAGCCCCTTTTTAAATTCAAGCCAGCGCTGCGCCAGGTTGAAGCGATAAAGAAAAAATGTGAAAGGCGAAAACCACCTGGGATTTTCCAGGCGATCGCGGTATTTCAGGTCGTCGTGGAAATCAGTCATGTCCAGGCACAGCAGCACCAGGTTGGGTTTGTATTTGGCGGCGATCTTTTCCAGGCGGAAGTAGGAAAGCAAGGGAGAAGAGGAAATCCAGCCGAAGTTTGCGATGTTAAACTTCAGACCGGGGTTTGTTTTTTCCAGCAGCGCACCGACTTGCAAAGGGAAGGATTGGTCTTTGCGAACCATATAGCCTTGGGTAAATGAATCACCCAAAAAAATGATATTCAAAGTATCTTGGCTGAATTGGAACACCGAGCGATCCAGGTAGGTTCTGACACCGTCTTCATTGAATCCCTTGTTCGCGTCAGGCTTCGGGTAATGGCTTAGCTCGGAAAAATATTCTTGACTGATTCGCCTTTTCAATATTTTGCTTCCGGCATATTCGAAGAGAAAAAAACTGACTAAAAGGCTGACCAGCAGTATCAATATGGTTTTATTGCGCTTTAAAACCAATTGAAACAAAATCCAGGCGCTGAAAAAAGAAAACATGAGATATGCTGTGTGCAGCGTAAAAATCAAACTGATCGCAAACAATAAAACACTGAATATATAAAATTCTTTTTTGTTCATCAACTAAACCTCACTTCAACATGAAAACCTTGAAATCATCATCATCGTATATCTCATTGAAATATTCACTAGAAAAATCAGTGGCTGTGAAGTAAAAGAATTTTCTCTTAGACCTGAATTCCTTCAAATCATTGTGATAGGCGTTGATTGAAAAGAAGAGCTGGTCATCCTTGCCTTTCTGCAGCAGGATATAGCCCACTTCTCCGAAAGGAGTGTTTTTTAGAGCCTTGAAAAAAGTGGCGGCCTGGCCGGCTTCCTTATGGCGATAAATTGTGCGTACGTATTCCAGACGATCATCGAAAGAAGCCGCGGCGTCAGAGAAAAAATCGGCGGTGATGAACGAATAGGTTTTTTTGCCGAAAAAAAGTTCGTTGGTGGTGGGAAAAATGGTTTTTTCATAAAAATCGTATTTTTGCCGCAAAACTTCACCCCGGTTATAGATGGCAGCGCTCAATTTGGATTGCTTCAGGGCAAATTGGTTTTGTTTGTTGTCGTTCAATTGCGAAATACTGAACAGCACCAGCAACGAAACCCCGATCGGCAGTAAAATATGGTGCTTGAATTTTATAGCAAGAAACACCGTCGCCAGTGCCATGACGTGCAGAATAAACAGTGAAAAATGGTGCATGGGCATTGGCATTTTGGCAAAGGTCAACGAGTAAAAAATCAGTGCGAACAGGATCATCCCAAAAAATATCAGGCGCAGAGAAGCGATTTCCTGGCGCGAATCCTCAATAAACAGGTAGAGTAACCCGAAGATCAATACGATTGAAAACAGGTCAAAAGGATCGAGCAATGGAAGAGAGTGAAAAATACTGGCGTGGCCCTCACTGTAGGCGAAATAATTATTGAAATAGGTCCCCAGGCGATGGCTGAGCATATCTTTGATCACCGGTAGAAGCCAGACCAGGTTGACCAACAAAGATATGATTCCCAAACGGACGTAATAGTAGAGCTCAATAAAAAATTTCCGGCAGGATTTTCCCAAGCCGCTGGAATCTTTGAGTTCACGATAAAAAACACTGAACAAATCAAAAATGATGGCCATGAAAATAAACAGGAAAGGGGAAAAATCCAGGGCAAAAATGATTCCTGCGGCAATTCCTGCCTTTAAAAAATGGGGTTTTTCCCTTTTTAGCCACAAATACCAGATGACAATCAAGAACATTCCCAAGAAATGCCAGCCTTTCTGCGCCAGGTAGGCCAGGGAGCTGTATTCAGGCAGGGGATTTTTGAAGGGGATCAGCAGGGACAAAAGAAACGCAGCCAGCCATTTGTCTTTTTTGAATATCCCGCCCAAAAAATATCCCCATATATATGGCAAATAGACTGCAAATAGGAAAGCCGAGTACTTCAGAAGATCGGGCAGGGACACTTTTAACAGAGCGCCAACCCTGCCAATCAGGAAAAAAAACAACGGCGGCAGCGAAAAATGAATATTATTGTATTCATGAGAGTAGGGGAGAAAAGAATAGTAGAATTTTTCCACGGCCAGGGTATAATAATGGTTGTCACCGAACATGCCTTCAAAATTAAAAGGCGTGTCTTTCAACCAAAACAAATACAGCAGGCCAATGCCGGCACTCCGTATCAGCACTAGCCATTTAAAATCCACTTTCAAAAAAAGCGAAGCGATCAGCAGCAAACTGACCAGTGAGCCAACAATGGAAGCATAAGGATAAATGGGAAAATTCCTGATCAAGCGAAATAGCAGCAACGAAATGGCCACGGGTGCAATGATGAACATCATTTCATTAAAGATTCTTTTAATTTTTTCCATTCAATTTCCTTGAATTTGTTTTTTGATTTTGTCGTCCGGAGCGGTAGTGAACTCGTTGAGATTGAAAAAAATTACCGGCCCCTTCCAAAGAAGAAAAGCGTCAGGGGAAGGAACGCGATCACTACCAGACGGCCAATACTTGCTTCCTTTCAGTATGATTTTATTCATCGGCATCTATTTTAATCGATTAGTCCGAGGCCGTCAATCGAGTGAAGCGATATTTGCTAGCGAATGAATGTTTCACTGATTTGCTTTTTGATTTTGTTTCTGCTAAAGTATAAATTCCTGAAAATCTAAAAAAAACTAGGAGTATGAAAATGCGGTTTGAAAAAAGGATAATTTTATGTGCGCTTGCCGCACTGGTATTCGTGGGTGTTTCCAGTTCGCTCATGGCCTGGGTCGATCCCATCATCGTCGCCAATGAAAGCGGCCAAACCTACGAAGACAAAGTGGCGGTCCAATTCCACCCGTCCGGTGTCGTGTATGTCGCCTGCATGGCCCATGACGAGGAACTGTCGCGCAAAGAGATTTACCTTTTCAAGTACACCGGCAACCTCAGCAAAGGTGAGCTGGTGAGAAAAGTGTCGGATGGGAAGAAATATTGTTACGAGCCCGACATGGTCGTTTCTGCGGATGGCACGGTGCACATTTCCTGGGCCGAGGCCGCCACCGCTGGTGCCGACCTGCAGTCGATCATGTATCGCACTTACGAAAACGGTGTCTGGTCTCCCATTATCATTCTTAAAGATTTAAATGTCCCCGGTACCCTCAACCCGGACAGCTTCAACAAAGAGAAAATCGACGACTTGAACCTCGATGTAGACAGTTCCGGAAACGTGTTCGTGACCTTCATGACCTGGCCGGCCGCCCGCTGCAAGTTGCTCAGCAGGTATGGCACCACGGTCAGAGAGGAAAACTGGCCTCTGGGAGGTCGCAGCAAACATCCCAGCGTGCAAGCGGGGGACGATTACGTGCATCTCGCCTGGCAGCAATTGCTGGGCCAGTACACGGTCTACTATGCCCGCCGGAAAAACATTGTCGGAGCCGCCTGGGAAAACATCGATATCAAGGGCGGCATTCACAGGCCGGTGATAGATCTGGACCAGAACGGTTATCCCCATGTCGCCTACATGGCTGATGATTCAACCGCACGCCATGTTGTCTACAAACACTGGATGGGCACCAAGTTTTCGAACCGATTGACCCTCACCGAGGTAATTAACAAATACCAGAATGTAGACATTGCCGTGAAAGACGATGAAAATATGATCGTTTCCGCAGCGGTTTTCAAAGGCACATCGACTGAATTCTTTTTTAACTGGAGAAAAAACGATATATGGAATCCCCTGGGCATGGTGGGCGTACCCGGGGCCTCGGGCTCTTTCGACAACCCTGCCGTGGCTCTAAGCAGGAACGATATCGCCGCCTTCGTTTATAATTTACCCTACGGGGTCTATTTGATCCTGAGCGAAAAGTTGATCATCAATGAATTGCCCGTGGCCGTGATCAGCGCCGACAAGGAAACAGTTTATTGGGATGAAGAGATCACTTTCAACGGCAGCGGCAGTTCTGACAACGACGGCACCATCGTCAAGTACGAGTGGAACGTCATCCAGGACAACAGGATCATGGAAGGCTCGAGTGTCACTTACAAATTCGATAAAAGCTACAACAACGTCAGGGTGCGTCTGACGGTCATTGACGACAAGGACGGCCGCGGCATCGCCGAAAAGGTTATCAGCGTTAAGGCTCTTTATACCGCTCCGGCCACCTGGTCCATGCAGCAGGTCAAGACCCTGATCTATAACCGCCAAGGCAACGTCATCAAGTGGGAGCCCAACCCCAAGAATGATGTTGACGGCTACAATATCGTCAAGTACAAGATATTCCGCAGGGAAGCCGACGGCGATTACCAGGAAATCGGTGAAGTAGGCGCCGAAAAGCGCGCCTTCGCCGACATCAGCATCGAAGCAGGCAAGACATATTATTACGCCGTGTCGGCGGTCGATGACCAGGGGCACAAAAGCCCATACGACAATTTTTAACGGATTGGCAGCCCCATCTTACGGCCAATCCATGCGATTTGCATATTCAATGCGCAGTAAAGGAGCAGAAATGAAAAACAAAGCAAAATTATTTTTATGCGGTCTGGCGTTGGCGATGAGCGGATTGCTGATGCCCGCTCAAAGCGATACGATTGCGGCCGGCACGGACGGGACAGTACAGAAAAAAGCGAAATGCCCGCGCCGGGTAGCGGTATTGCTTGAAACTGTCAAGCCGGCTACTTTTTCCGAGTACCGCTATTTATCGGGCCAGGGGCAGTTCGATGTAATTGCCGTCGTCAGCCCGGTGGCCGGGACCGTTTCGGAGATCAAAATCGAGGAAGGCAGTCTGGTCGACGCCGGCCAGGAACTGGCCGTTTTGAACGCCGGCCAGGACGAAAAAATAAAGATTCTCAAGCAGGAAACTGAAAAAAAGAAAAAAATCCTGACCGCCCGGCAAAACTGGAAAGTGAAAAGCGAAAGAGCCATCCAGACGGCTGAGCAGGATTATCAAGCGGCTCTAACCCTTTTGGAAGAGAACAAGGCTCTGGCCAATCGAGTCATCCTGGCCCCTCTGGCCGGCATCGCCCGCTTAAAAACGTTGCCTGGAGCCGAGATCGCCCAGGAAACGCTTATGTTCGAGATCGTCGATACACTACATCTGCGGGTCGACGCGGCGCTGGAAGCCGGTGCGGCCGGGTTTTTCAAGGTTGGCGAAAAACTCACGGGCGCGGCCGAAGGTGTCGGCGGCGTGATGGAAGCGGAGATCGTCGCCGCCAGCGAAAGCAAGGTCAGTTTCCGGGTGAACAACTCCAATCATCAACTGCTTGAAGGCATGACCATCAGCTGCAAAAAGCTGAAGACCGAGTATCCTAACGCCATCGTTGTCCCGACCTCCGCCGTTCAGCATGACGGACTGGGCGATTTTGTCTACGCGGCGGAAAAGAAAAAAGCCAAAAAACTTTATGTGACCCTGGGCGTGAGCGAAACGGGCAAAACCATGATCGAAAAGGGTTTGGTCGCGGACAGCCAACTCATCGTTTCCGGGTTCGAATGCCTGGCCGATAAAAAAAAGATCCGCGTTGTCAACGAGGAACAGATGGCCAAGGAAAAAGCAGAAGCCCTGGCCAAGCAAGAGGAAAAAAAGGCTGAAGCGGAGGGAAAAACTGCGGCACAGTTGAGGGGAATCGAAGAATTTATCGCTCACCTGGAGGCCAACAAGGACACCCTGCAATATGAACGTTATGAAAAGACTGAAATAAAAAAACATCCGACACTGAAAGTCTTCTCCGGACTTGAAACGCAGAAAAAATTAATAGACCTGATCATGCAATACTCTGTAGAGCAGATCACTTTCGAACTAAAGGATGAACAGATAATTTCCACCATTACCTTCAAAACTTCGGCCAAAGTCGCCGCGAAAGAGGAAAAACCAACTGTCGGCGAAAAAGTGAGCCTGTTCGGTGATCGCCTGAGATTTGCCGTGCACGGCACCTACTACATGATGCTGAGTAAGAATTTCAAGGATACCTACGTCGGCCTGAGCGGTTTCGGCGGTTCGATCGCCTTCCAGTTTGCCAAAAAAATGGATTTTTGGGTCAGCGGCGGCTTGGCTGCGAAGAACAATACGCCCGAGTGGAGCCCGGATGAGCTGAAGTTCAGGCTGATCCCCCTGTCGGCGGCTGTGCGCTATTACTTCTTGGATAAAGGCAAGCTCAGCGTTTTTGCCGGCGCCGGCCCCAATGTGTTTCTGGTCAAGGATGTGAACCCGGCCGGTGACATCAAGGCCACGCTCATCGGTTTCAACGCCCTGGCTGGCGGTTATTATCAGTTATCCCGAAAAGTGTTCGCCCAGTTGTTCCTGAAATTCAACCTGGCCCAGAAGGATATATACCCGGATTCCACGCTGGATGATCCTTTGAATTTGAGCGGATTGGAATTGAACCTGGGTGTGGGGATCTTGCTGTAATTGGCCCTAAGACCGCGGCTTTTTTGCCAGATAAATAAAATTAGGCCGCAGTCTTTTTCCGGTAACCGGCCAGAATTGTTTTGGGTCGGAGAAAATGATTCTGCTGAATTCATAATTGCGGATCAGGAGAGGCCTGTACCAATTGTGCGAATCGAGAACCAGGGCATTGAACCGCTTGTTCTCGATGGCCCCCGTGATTTCCTTTTCCAGCTTCAGCTTGACCGGCCCCGAATCGATCTTTGTCAAATTTTTAACAGCCACTTCGTGGGCATAGCGGGATTTTCCCGCTAGGAAGGGGAGAAAACCGTGCCCGGGAACCATGACGTCTCCCTGCAGGCTGGCAATGGTTTTGATAAAATGGTCTCCCGCTTTTTTGTCAGAGGCGTTGGGAATCAGAAGCAAAGGATTGTAGGCGAGCAGTGCGAACTGGATCAGTCCTAAAGCAAACAAGAAAATGTTTTGAACCCGCCTCGGGTCGTTTTTAGGAAAAGTCACCTCTTGCCAGAATTTGGCCATTGACAAACCGAAGCCGATGGCGAGCAGGACATGGGCGGAAATCAGCGCGTTGCCGTACGCCCCGTACTCCAGCCGTGAAACCCATGCGGTTCCGATCATGCCCGCGGTGAATGCCAAATAGAAAAAGAAATATTTTTTCTTGGCCGCGACGAACTCGACAAGCAGGAAAGCGAATAGAAGCAAGATCGTCACCGCCAAGGGTTTCAGCATATCGTCGGTCCAAAAACCGATGATACGCGGTTTTAGCAGTTTTCCGAACCAGCGCTGGCCGGTCAGATCAAAAATATAGTATTTATACCAGCCTTGATGAAGGGCATTTAAGACCCAGATGCCGCCCCCGATCAGAATCGTGGATGTCCCCAGCAGGAAGGGCCAGTTGCGCTTTTCAAAAAAAATGGCATAGAGCAAAAGCGGCAGGGCGATCATCAGCGCCGACTGCTTGGTGAAAGCAGCCAGGAACAGTACTGCCGCGGCCGAAATGTATGAAATTCGGGCAGGACGGAAACGAACCAGATAGGCAAAAAGGAGCATAAGAAAAAGAAACAATGAATCGATTCTGGCCAAATCGAACCAGGCGTCGCTTAGTTTGTAGGTTGCGGCAAATAGGGACGCAGCGGTAACCGCCCACAAGCGGTCGCCGGTTTCCCGGCGTACAAACTGATAAATCAAGGCCATGATCCCCAAGGAAGCCAAAAAAGAAATCAAACGCAGTGGGAAAAAACCCACGCCAAGTAATTTGGAAAAGACGGCAGCCAGATAGTAAAAAAGAGGCGGATAAGCGTAGGGGACGAAGTTCAATGATGGCGGCACATAGAGCGCTTTTCCCTCGAGAATCTGCCTGACATGATCAACCATGCCGCCTTCCATGGGCTCGAGTTCGTATGGATAGGCGATGCGTAGAATCGCCGCCAGGATGTAAATAACGATGTATAGCGCACCGCAGCAAAGCAGGATGGATTTAAAATTTATCTTGAATCGCCGAACTTTCATCATTGGCTAATCATAACACTATCGCTCGGTTGAAACAATGCGAAGCATTGCTACCGCAGCATTCTATACTTGAGAACCTGACGGCTCATGATGCCGGGCTATTGGTCTTGATGGCCGTTACCGTGAATTTGTAGGCCAGGCGCTTGGCAATGGGTACGGGGAGCAGGTTGTATACAGGTCGAAATCCCCACTTGTATAAAAAGGCTTTGATTCCCCTGCGGGCAATCGGCAGGGCGCGGTAGTGTTCTTGTACCGATTCTTCAACCAAAAATCCCTTGAACATGGCCAGGATTTCTTTCTCTGAGAAAAAATCTGTCACCGGAGGATCTTTTTCTTTGTGCTCAATATTTTCGTGTCCGAAACGAGATAGCCAGAACATCCAGGATGGTTTGCGATAGAAATGAGAGATGATTGCCCGACCACCAGGTTTAAGAACCCTGTGAACCTCTCTGATGGCTTGTGCGGTGTTCCCTGTATGATGGAGCACTCCGTTTGCCCAGACAGCATCAAATGAATTGTCTGGGAAAGAAAGCGCCAGCACATTCTCCATCCGCACATCCTCCGCCCCGACTCCCTCGATTTTAAAATGAAGGCGGGCAAGTTCGATCGCTGCCGCGGTAAGATCTGTGGCCGTCACGCGAACCCCGCGCTTAAGGAATTCGAGGCTGTCGAATCCCATGCCGCAACCAATTTCCAGCAAGTGTTTCCCCTTGAGCAGTGAGGCCTCACGCTTTATCCGTTCCATGTTCCAGGGGAATTTATAAGGATTCATCCACGGCCGGATATGAGCGAAGAACTCCGGGCTGCCTATCTTGATTTCCTTGTCAATGTTGTATTGCACGCCAAGGGGATGGGATTGCCAATAATCAGATACGGCTGAAACGGTTCGTTGTTCCATATCACTCATGATTGCCTCATTTATCTTGTGGGTTTGTGTTAGTATTTTCAGTTGTTTTATAACTAATTATTGGGATAATGTCAATGTTCTGTAAGAATCCATAACCTATTGGACCTCGGCTCGCCGTCAGTGACTCACTTTGTGAGTTACCTAAGAGTCCAATATGTATTTGAACTTATTCATATCTATGCGGCAAACAAATCATTTGCGGTTCAGGTTTAGAATGTTTTATTTAAAAATGTCCGCACCGGCAGGCCGGTCGCAGGATTTTTCATCCCCGAAAGGTCTTTGATGATCAGAAAAAAGCATTCCTATATGCCCACCGCCAGGCTCAGAAAATTGAAATTGCAGACAAATTATGCTATATTTTATACATGACGTATAAAACAAATCATATTTTTCAAAAAATCTGTTCATTCATTTTTGTTTTATCACTCTTTGCGCAGAGTCAATTGTTCGCATGGAGCAATGCGATACTGATCTCTGAGCAAGCCGGAAGCGAACACAAAAAACCGGTCGTATGTTTTTCGCCGGCCGGGAAAATATATGTCGTTTACGAAGCAGGCACCAAGATCCATCTCAGTTCTTTTGATGGCAGCAAGGTTGCGTATGAAAAAAAAATCTCAGAATCATCCCTTCTGGCTTATGAAGCGTCCATGTGGATCAATAAACGGGGATTCATCCATATTGCCTGGGTTGAAAACAGCAGTTATGATTCCTATACTCAATATGTCAAATACCGTTTTTATAACGGTTCCAGCTGGTCGGCGGTCTCCGTATTGCGAACCCTGACTATTACCGGCGCACTGAGGCCTCCATTCGTCAACCGCAGGGTCGAAGACCTGCGTCTCACCGCGGATGAAAACGACAATGTCTTCATCGTCTACATGGTCCAACCCGCCGCCCGCTGCCAATTCATCAGCAAGTACGGAAGTACCATCAAGCTGGAAACCTGGCCGATGGCCGGCAGATCCAAGCACCCGGATGTCGCGGTCGACGCGAGCTATATCCACATCGCCTGGCAGCAATTGTGGGATAATTTATATACCATCGCCTATTGCAAACGCACCAACACGGTCAACGGTAAATTTCAGACTGTCATCGATGTCCGTGATGGCATCCATCGCCCCCGTGTTGCGGTTGATCCCAGTCGTGTCCCCCATGTATTCTACATGGCTGATGATGGCAGCGCCAGGGTTTCTATTTACAAATACTGGACCGGCAATGGCTTTTCTCCAAAATTTATCGTTTCCGATGATGCGGCCAGGTCGTACAGCAACATCGGATTGAGCGTCGTCGACAAGAACAACATTTTCACCGTGGAACTCGCAGGCAGGATCTACTATAATTGGAAGCAAAATGGGGTGTGGAGCGGGCACTTAAGGGTGGATACAGCTCTTTCCCAACCCGATTATACCAGCTGTGCTCTCAGTCCCGATGCGAAAACAGCGGTAGTTGCTTATACGAACGGAGGCGATTCTGTTTGTTTGAATCTCAGTTCTGATACAATCAGTCCCCCTGGCCCCCCCCCTCCCATACCAATACCCAATAAGCCGCCGATCCCGCTTTTCACTTTCACGCCGATCAGTGGCCTGTATCCTTTGTCCGTGAACTTCAATGCCAGCAATTCCAAGGATTTGGACGGAGAGATCGTCAGCTACAATTGGGATTTCGGTGATGGTTCCTCGGGTAAGGGCAAGATCGTCACCCACGTTTATCAGAGCGAGAATCGCTTCGAGATTAACTTGAGGATCGTCGATAATATCGGCGCTTCGGCGACGGCAACAGGCGAATTGGAGGTGTTTGGCATCGCCCCGCCGCTGAACGTGCAATACCAGCGCCATGTCAACCGCAACCTTTTCTCCTTGGAATACCTGTACCGTATCACCTGGAATCACAATCCGCGCAATGATGAGGTCGGGGCAAGAATCGTCGCCTACAAAATTTACCGGCGCGAGATCGGCAAAGGCGGGTTCAGCCATTTTTATACTTTGCAGACCGGTAACCAGTCCGATTATGAATACCTGGACCGCAGCCTGGGTTCCGTGGCACGGGAATATGAGTACGCGATCAGTTCTGTGGACGGCGTCGGCCGGGAAAGCGCCTGGGGGCAATAGCTTTTATTCGAGTCTCAACCCGAACTGAGCATTGCCGACCGCGGCTGTGGTTTCCAGCCCGATGTGAACGAGTTTCCGGTCGGAAAGAGAAAGAATCTTCATGTCCTTCAACGAGATACTGAGCCGTCCTTGTCGGTCGCCGTTGATTTTTAAAAGAGTACGTTTGCCGTTCCTGACCCGGATTATCGTGTTTTCCGTATTGAAAAAGAATAGGTTTGCCTTATCGGTTACGCTGCCTTTCAAGTCAAAAAACAGGTCGTAATCCTGTCCCGCCTTTATGCGGAACCCGGACAATTCGGGTTGCAAGGCAAAGTTTTTGGAATTGCAAAAAAAAGAAAGGCCTCGGGAAGCGTAGCGGGTCTGCAGGATCACATGGGGAAAGTAGCAGACCAGGAAAAGCAGCGCCCCACCCAGAAACGGAAAGACTACTTTCGCCGTTTTTTTCATGATGCGATCCGTGCCTCGAGCATAAAAAAGCATTGCCCCCAAAATGAGCGCTCCCAACCAGATCATGTTCGCTGGATAAGCCGAGTTGTCTTTTTTTAGAAATGAGGGGAAAAAAGCGGAAAGATCGATCACTTCACTGCTCATGAAACGCAAAAAGGATGATGCCCGCTGGCTCACTTCCCGGGTTACAGGCTGGTACAGGAAAAGTGGATAGTAAAAAATCCAGGCCGTGGCAAAAACGGTCATCCCTGCCAGAAAACTGAACAGGCTACGGAGAATTCCCGACCGGGCATATTGGCGCCAGGCAGTCAGGAAAACAGCCATGATCCACATTACAAAGAGGGTAGGCCTGGCCGCAGGGGAATAGCCGCCGCGCACGGTTGTATAGGCGTGGAACAGGATATACACAATAAAAATCGAGGCCAATAAGGGGAAATCCCGTATTCCTGTCCTGATCTCTTTTTTAAAGACCAGAAAAACCAGCAGGAAGATCGGGGCGAAGATCAGAAGTCCGTCACGCTGGTCCAGAAAAAAAGAGAATAAGGTTTCAATTTTAAATCGCAACGGGATGGCAAAGAAATTTTTTTCCGGGGAGATAGCGCTCGGATTGAAAGAGCCGTAGAAGACCTTGCTGTACCAACCCAGCAACGCCAGGCTGAGCGTCGGAGCCGTCAGGAAGAACAGCAGTTGCTTCAGGCGCGGGCCCTTTCCCTGTTTGTCCCGCCAGATGCGGACTATGAGGAATAGAACCAGTACAAATGCCGGCATGGAATATTTCAGGTGCAGCCAGGGGAGACAGGCCAGGAACATGCCGGCGAGAAAAAAACGCTGCTTGTCGCGCCCGAAAATATAAGCGAATATCAGCAGTGTGGCAGCGGGCAATTCGGGAAAGAGATGCACGGCCTGAAATATCAGCGGGAAAGTGACCAGGAAAAAAATAAAAAGATGGTCGTTGTTTTTTTTCGGAAGAGCGGATCGTAAAACAAGAAAAAGCCCCAAGGCGAAAAATGAATTGATCAAGGCGGCGGCCAGTCGGAAATACAAGTTGCCGGGAAACAGTCCGCCGAAAAATTTGAACAAATAAAAAAAAGGAAGCAAAAGAAAAGAGAGCCCGGGAAGATGAAAGGAATGGTACTTTCCGGAATGGATTGAGCCGTGGAAACGGATTTCCACCGGCAGGAAGGCAAAATATGATTTGTTTTCCAGATTGTTCCTGAGGTCAAAATCGCCGTCCTCGACCAGGCTCTGGGCGATCATGACGTAATGGGGTTCGTCGCCGGACAAATGGATGCCCTGGACATAAAAAACAGCCGCGGCCAGCGAAAACACCAGGAATGAGGTGAACCAGACGCGCCAGGGAGTAGCTTTGGGCAGTGTGATCCCTGGCCGGCGGCTGTCAGGCCGCCGCGCCAGGGATAAAATGCAGGTCAGCATAAAGAAACAGGCCAGACGGATACGGAAATCAGCGACCGACGAATAATTGAGCAGGAGAAGCGGCGACAGTCCCAGGGTCAGGTAAGGCAGGGGGAAGCGGTCGGCGCTGATGCGGAAATAATATTCGCCCGCGGCCAAGACGGCGGCCATGGCCAGCAATAAAAAAAGGCCGCCATCGCCCAGGAACCAGGCAAGCAGCAGGGCCAGCGAACCCAGGATTCCGGCCAGCACACCACTTAAAGCCATTGGCTGAGGTTGACGAAGGCCTTGATCTTGCTGTCGGCTTCACGCAGGCGGGCTGACAAATTCCTGGCCAGGGTGAGCAGGATGCGCATGCCGCTGGCCGTATCCTTTTCAATAAAGTGCAGGAATTTTTCGCGGCTGATCTCCAGCATGAAAGTATCGCTTTGGGCAATAGCCGTGGCGCTGCGCGGCAAGTCGTCCAGCAGGGCCATCTCACCGAAAAAATTGCCTTTTTTCAGTACGGTCAGGGTTTCCTCGCCGCTGACATCGGCCCTCTGGCTTATGCGTACTTCGCCGGAAACAATCACCAGCAGCGAGTTTCCCGTGTCATTTTCCTCGAAGATCGTTTCTCCCGAAAGGAATACCCGGTCTGAAAACAGGTAGGTTAACTCTTTGACGGCGTTGTAATTCAATTCCTGGAATAGTGAGAGATTTTTCAGGATTTCGATGATGATATCTTTGTCTGGATTCATGAATGCAATTGTAGCATACTGGGCGAAAGTAGAACAACCGCCGCGGCCGACGGCTCGGCCTCAAGCGAGGGTGACGAGTACGCGGGCAAGCCCTTCATGGATGTATCCTTTTAAAAACCTCTGGATCTCGGGATGGGAAAAATGCAGGTCCCCCACCTGGCCGCGGATCTCTTCGCTGGCCAAGGCAAACTCCCCTTTTTCGCTTTGGTAGGTGAAGCGGATGTTGATCATGTCAAAACCGACCAGAAGCGAAAGCAGGGTTTCCCTAAGATCGCCAAGGGGAGGGCAGTCCACGTGGCTTTTCTGCAGCCTGGCTCTGACTTTGGTTCCATGTCCCACCCTGCTGCTGATGCGAAAATCGCCGCGACAGCTCTGCGCCGTGGCCTTGAGCAAGGGAATGCCCAGGCCGACTTTTTTAAAATTTTTGCTGGTGAAGAAAGGATCCTGAACCTTGACCAGGGTCCGGCGGTCCATGCCCTTGCCGTCATCCTCGACCGTCATGGTTATAATATCTTTTGCAGTCTGATCGCTGATCGTCACCGAAATGTTATTCGCTCCGGCCGCGGCCGAATTCTGAACCAGGTCATGCAGGTGGAAACAGAGATCCTCAACCATGGTTCTTGCGGTAGACCCTGGCGAAGGCGCCGGCCCTGGCGGCTTTGATCAAAGCGGGCAGGGAGGGGGACGTGGCCTGGAAAACCGTATAGGCACAGCCAATGTCCTTAAGGAAATGGGCATCGGAGTTGGTGATCAAGGGGAAGCGGTTCAACTCTTGGTAGGAATGCTGCACATCTTCACAGCCGGCGGTATGGGAAATTTCCAATACGGAGTCGCGCAGTTCCCGGGGCACCATACCCATGTTGACCAGTAGGCCGAAGCAAGCGCTTTCGACGTGAGCGGGAATGACCGCCCCACCGTGTTCACTCACCAGCTCAAGCAATTCCGGGATGGAGAGAGCAAGGGCGTTCAACAGCAGACGGTCTTCATAGCGGACGATATTTTCCTCCCCGTCAACGACCACCTGGTCGCCGAAATATTCAGGCTCGTTCTTTACGTCTGGCAAATGGTCGTAGATCCTTACATTGAAGGCTTCGGCCCGCACCCGGTCTTCGAAAAGGCATAGGAAATGAACATCTTCACTTGTTTGCGCCTCCATGCCGTACAAGACCCGCACCCCCACTTTCATTCCCAGGCTAACCGCGACAAAACTGTTTTCCATGCTGTTGTGGTCGGTGATGGCGATGAGGTCCAGGGCGAGCTCCTTGGCACGCCGCACAATGGCCGCCGGTGACATTTCCAAGGAAGCACAGGGTGAGAGGGTGGAATGAATGTGAAGATCGGCGGCTATTCTCATACTGGCTGCCATATTAAGGAATGCAGCCGCAAAAGTCAACGGCAGCGGGCGCTCCGGGGCGTGCTGTTCAGTAATCCAGTTCGATCTGGGCCTGTACTCCCAACAGGCGCCGATCCTGGGTTTTGGCGTCGGTGAAGAACGGGCAGTAATAGTTGCTGCTCTTGATTTTGATATGATAAATGAAACGGCTGGCGATGCGCAGGCCCGGAACACGGCTGAAGGTGACGTCACGAACTTCTCCGGGCGCGATGAAAACGGTTTTGGATTTGTATTCGACCTGCAGGCGGATATGGTTGGCCTTGGGGATGTTTTTCAATTGAAAGGTGAACTTCTTTACATTGCCCGGGGCCAGAAGGAACACCTCCAACTCTTTGTCGGCGTGGGTCCAAAAAGCTTCGCCTTCGATGGGGTTGTAATTGTCATTGAGGAAAAACAAGGTATATTTTTCAGCGATTTTCCTGTTGAAGGCGCGGGGATTGGTGTTGCTGGGCAAAGTAGCGTATTGGGTTTTTTCCGCCGGAAAGAATTTAATGGGAAAAGACAATCCGGGATAGCGGGGAAACGCCGAATTGAACATACCGTTCATGAAAATCGGCGCCAGAAAAATCATGGCTGCGGCCGCGGGCAACAGGGTGAATTGAAAGCGTCGCTCGCGGTAGCCTAGAAAGAAAAACAAGGGATAGATGTTCAAAAAATACCTGTTGCCCAGGGAGCCGCCGCCGCCGAAATAATTGTCAGGCATCAACAGGATATAACAAAGAATGGCTGAAACGATCCCGGCCAACAGGAACCAGTCCTGTGGTTGTTTTTTCTGAAAAAAGAATAGAAGCAGCAGGAAGAAAGCCGGGAAAAAGTAGAGCAGCATGCCGGTGAAGCGGCCAAAAAAATAATAAAACATATTGAGCAGGGCGATGGCCGGACTCAGGTAGAATCTGCTCCAATAGGTGTCGGTGCTCATTTTGTGGCCGCTGGCAAAGGAAAAATCCTCTCTTTCCAATGGGAAATTGCCATAAAATGACTTTCTTTCCCCGCCCTGATAATTGATCTCCCCGGTCTGGCTGTAATTGAAGGCAAAAAGGCCTGCCAGGAATACAACGCAGATCAGTCCCAGGCTGATGAATTTCTTCCAATTTTTCTGATAGAGGAGCAGCAGGAAAAGTACGCCGATGTGCAGCAGGTTGTTGGGTTTTGAAAAGATCGCCGCGGCAAAAAAAACACCGGCAATGTTTGACCAGGCAGGATTCTTGAATTCGTAAAAAAAGAAGAACAGGGCGGCAAAATTGATGAAAAAATTAAAAAGGTCGGCGGTAATCCACCACACATAGATGAAGGTAATGCTGCAAAATATGTACATTATGGTGAAGACAAAACTCCGCTTGAGGGAATATTGCTGCCGTAGCAGCAGGAATCCCATGAGCAATGCAAAAAAAACCATCAGGGAGTTGGCCAGCAGGATGCCGTGGTTGCCGAACAGCCTGAAAAACGGGGCCAGTGCCAGTGGGTAAATAAATGATTTGGCGTAATATATGCGGTTATTCCGGCCTTGCTTCAAGAAAAGTCCCATGGGGCCGACCCAATAATTTTCCCGGATGCGCATGATGTCGGCCCGGGTATATTCCAAGTCGTAATCAAAGGCCAGGCTCTGCATGATGGAAAAATAGGTCGATTCATCAGAAAAAAAACCGCCGTGCTTGGTTTTGGGCAGATCGGTGCCGAAAGAAAAGCAGATTATGAACAGCAGAAACATGGCAAAAAAAATCTTAATGGCTTTTGGCGTCATGGGCAGGCTTTATTATAGCAAAATCCATATGAAAAGAAAACACCGGTCTGTTCCCGAGGTTGACCGCATTGGGGAAATAATATATAATAAAATTTCCTGAAACGATCAAAGTTTACTGACCACAGAGCTGTTTTCATGGTTTTCAATGAGGTGATCCGATGAAGCAAATAAAAGACATTATTCATTCCTGCCTGCTGCTGGCGGCTTTTTGTCTGCTTTTCCCCCGCTATTCCTACGCGTACATTGATCCCGGGACGGGAAGCTATGTCTTCCAGATCATTATCGCGGCTTTTGTGGCGCTTTCATTCGCTGTCAAGGTGTATTGGCACAAGATCAAGATATTTGTCGTCCGGCTTTTTTCCAAAAAGGAAAAATGAAGGTTGAAAGTACGGCCGTGTCCGGGTCTTTCCGCGACCCCAGCGGTTTTCTTTTTTGGCATGAAAATCAACTTTTCCGACAGGTCAATGAAACCTATCGCGAGAATTACGATCAGCTGATCGCTTCAGGCCTGTACGAAAAACTTGCCGGTGCCGGGCAACTTGTTGAGCATGAGGAATGCGACTTGAAACTGGCCCGCACTGCCGCCGCCTATAAAGTCATCCGTCCGAACCTGGTCCCTTTCATTTCTTATCCCTACGAATGGTGCTTCAGCCAGCTCAAGGATGCCGCCCTGCTGACCCTGAATATCCAGAAAACGGCGCTGGAATACGGCATGTCACTCAAAGACGCCAGCGCCTATAATGTGCAGTTTGTCTCCGGGCGACCTCTGTTGATCGATACCCTGTCTTTTGAAAAATATCCCGCTGGGCGTCCCTGGGTGGCCTACCGCCAGTTCTGCCAGCACTTTCTGGCGCCGCTGGCCTTGATGGCCTACGGAGATGTCCGCTTGAACCAATTGTCGCGACTGCATTTGGACGGCGTCCCCCTGGACCTGGCCAGCAGCCTGTTGCCCGAGCGCACTCGGTTCAGATTCTCCCTGCTTTCTCATATCCATTTGCACGCCCGTTCGCAAAAACGTTATGCCGACAAGCCGCTGCGATCCAAACAGCGCCCCATGAGCCGTTTTGCCCTCCTGGCTTTGCTGAATAGCCTGGAAACTGCCGTGAAGAAACTGAACTGGCAGCCAAGCGGCAGCGAGTGGGCCGAATATTACGGCCATACGAATTATTCCGATCAGGCGCTTGAGTTCAAAAAGAATATCGTAGATGATTTCCTGCAATGGCTGAACCCGCGCCATGTTTGGGACATCGGAGCCAACACCGGCGTCTTCAGCCGCCTGGCCTCTCAGCGCAGCATCCCGACCGTTTCCCTGGATATCGATGCAGCGGCAGTGGAAAAAAACTACCTGCAGTGCCGCCTCTCCGGCGAAAAGTTTTTGCTGCCGCTCCTGGGCGACATCACCAATCCCAGCCCGGGCATCGGCTGGGAGAACGCAGAGCGGACATCGCTTTTGCAGCGTTGTCCAGTCGACACGGTCCTGGCCCTGGCCCTGGTGCATCACCTGGCCATTGCCAACAACCTGCCGCTGGCCAAGATAGCCGATTTTTTCAGCCGCTTCTGCCGGAACCTGATTATCGAGTTCATTCCAAAAAGTGATTCCCAGGTGCGGCTCCTGCTGGCTACCCGGGATGATATTTTTCCCGATTACCATGTCTGCGGATTCGAAGAAGAGTTCCAGCGTTATTTCACCATTGAGCGCCGCGAAGCCATCACCCAATCGGATCGCATTCTGTACGCCATGTGCAGCAAAGTTCATTCCGGCAAATAATTCAAGCGTTCCTATCCAGAATGTCGTTATGTATCGGTCGCTGGCGCTTGTGATCGTCGTCTTGCCTTGGAAAAAAATCAAAACAAAGGTCTCTTCGGCTCCCGGGCTGGTTTCTCTTTATCCGCGCAGACGAAGGCTGATCTGCCTGCGGAAAAACGTGATCATTCCATCGCGTCGACCAAGACCCTGAACCCGGCCGTTCTGTGCCAGGATTTTTTTTAGCGACGACAACGGTCTCATGGGGTTGAAATCGCCTTCGAGCAATGACGCAAAAGCCCCGGCGCGTTTTTCTTCCCCGGGCAGCGGCAGCGGGTCAGAGCCGCGCAGAACGGCTTTGCCGCTTGACTCCATGGTGCGGAAGATACGCGGTGCCGGCCAGAAGGTGGGGCGGGCCGGGTTATCGGCCAGGAACATGGTCGGGTCTGCGTTTGAAATCGCCATTCTCCGCACCAGGCGGCCGCGCCGGCCCAGCCATTTGCCTGCTCCCCAGGGAATGATGGCCAGGGCTCCGGCTTCAGCCAGTTCGGCCGCCACTTCCGGCAACGGCCGGCCGTCAGAAATGGCGGGGAAAACACCGGCGGTCAGGACTTCAAGGTGTTCGGCGGTGACGATCTGCCGGCCCGAGATGATCAGGAGCAGGCGCTCGCCCAGGCGGTTGAGGGCCAGCGAGTACGGTTCATCTGTAGGGCTGAAAGTGAATCCGCCCGGTGCGGAGGCGCCCGGGACGGCCCAGCGGGGAAACATATTGCATCCCGCAGCTTCGGTCAGCAGGACCATTCTCTGCAGCTGGGTATTTTCACAATGCCGTTCAGCAGCGCCTAAAGCCAGGTTATCGCAAAGCGCCTGCCAGAATCGTTCCTGGTCATAGTTTTCGTAAAAATGCAAGTGAACGTCGACGGCGATGCGGGCAAACATGCTATGCGGATGCGGACAGGAAACGCTTGTGCCAAAGGGCGAGGTTAACCAGGCTCCACAACAGGTGGTCGTGGTTCCTGCTACCGGTGCGATGTTCGGCGATCAGGCGGTCGACCGTGGCCGCATTGAATCTTTCACGGATGAAGGACGATCCGCTCAATACATCTTCCATGTAAGCGAGCAGGTCTCCCCGCAGCCAGTGCTTGATTGGAAAACTGAAGCCGTGTTTGGGGCGGTAGGCTATTCCCGGCGGCAGGAGGTCGGCCATGGTTTTTTTAAGGATGGCCTTGGTCGTCCAGCCGGCAAGCTTGAGCCGGGAAGGGATGCGGTTGGCGAACTCGACCAGTTCGTGGTCAATGAGTGGAGCGCGAATTTCCAGCGCGCAGGCCATGCTCATTTTGTCCACTTTCATCAGCGGGTTTTCCGGCATCATGAAGCTTAGCTCGCAAAGGATCTCCCGCTCCAGGGTATCCTGGTTGCCGGATGTTGGCGCGGCACGATCCGCCCAAGCCAGGGTGGTCGCCAGGATTTCCTCGCCTGAGCGACCGCGGAAGAGGTCCCGAGCCATTTCCGCGCTTAAGAAATACTGCCAACGCATGTGGCCGCCGGAGGGCAGGGCGGCACCCTGGAAAAAACGGCGCAGGCTGTTCAAAGCGCCTTTTTTTTGCGGCCGGTCAGGAAGGGAGGCTGCCAGGGTGCCTGCCGCCCGACGCAGCGGGGCAGGAAGTTTTTGCAGGTAGCGTTCGGCCCTGCTGGCTTTGAAACGGTCATAGCCTACGAATACTTCGTCGCCCCCTTCGCCGGAAAGGCAAACCGTGACGTGCTCGCGGGCCTTGCGGCAGATCAGGAAATAGGGAAGTACCGAAAATTCCGAGAACGGCTGGTCAAGGTGCCAAACCGCTTTTTCTATGATTTCAGGGGTAATGGGATCGATCAGAAGCTCGTTGTGCACGGTGCCGAAGTGGTTGGCGACCTTTTTCGCGTAGGCGAACTCAGAAAATCCCGCTTCTTTGTAGCCCAGCGCGAATGTACGGATGGGTCCGGCACTGGCCCGGCGCATCATGGCCACGACCGTGCTTGAGTCGATACCACCGGAAAGGAAAGCCCCCAGGGGAACGTCGCTCTCCAGACGCAGACGCACAGCCCGTTCAAGCTGGGCCCGCAACGCTTCGCTCCATTCCTTTTCCGGGCGTTCTTCGCTTTGTTGACCAAGGCGCCAATATTGCCTGATGTTGGCGCTTCCGTTATCCCATTCCAACCAATGGCCGGCGGGGAGCGCCCTGATGCCGGCGAAGGCTGTCATGGGTGCCGGAATGAACTCAAAGCCCAGGAAACAATCGAGGGCGGCTTCGTCGATCCTTCTGGGTACGCGGGGGTTCTTGAGCAGAGCTTTTATTTCAGAGGCGAAAATTAGCTGGTCGCCGGCCTGGCAATAATATAACGGCTTCTCTCCCAGCCGGTCGCGGGCGAGTACCAGACGCTGCCGTTTGGCGTCCCAAAGGGCTATGGCGAACATACCGTTAAAACGACGCAGGCATTCAATGCCTTCTTCTTCGTAAGCGTGCAGGATCACTTCCGAGTCGGAAGCGCTGCGAAAAACGTGCCCACGGCTTTCCAGCCAGTGCTTCACCTCGCGGAAATTGTAAATTTCTCCATTGTGCAGCAGCCAAAGGCTGCCGTCTTCATTGGTGATGGGCTGGCGTCCGTTTTCGGAAAGGTCGATGATCGACAGGCGGCGGTGCCCCAGAGAGATCCCCGGAGTGCAATGGTAGCCGCTCTGATCGGGTCCCCGGTGAGCGATCTCATCGGCCATGGCCTGCACTGCCTGCCTGTCCTCCCATGTAAAGCCGCATATGCCGCACATGGTTTAGTTCTTCCCCGCGGCGGGCGGCAATTGGCTGATCGCGTCCCAGGTGCGGCGCATGCCTTCAACCACGTCGAAGCGTGGTTCAAAGTCGAGCAGTTTTCGAGCCTTGGTTATTGAAAAAGCCGTGTTGTTGGTGAAAAACTTCAAGGTTCGGCTGGAAACGAAAGGCTCGCGGTTGAATTTCCTGGCCAGCCATTCGACTGTGGCGAACAGGGGGCGGGCTATGAGCAAGGGAAGATGTATCCGGGGTTTCGGAAAGCCGGATGCCTGGGCCATGGCGCCCAGCAATTCGCGCAGGGATACCGGACGGGCGTCACCGATCACGAATACCTGGCCCACGGCTTCGGGGCGCGAGGCGCAAAGCCGGCAGGCGAGGTTGAAGTCCTCGACATGAATGCAATGGCGCAGGCTGTTGCCGCTGCCGATGTAGAAAAATGTTCTCCTGCGCAGCGAACGAAACAATTTTTCCGTACGCGGACAGCCCGGTCCGTATACCCAAACCGGCCTGATCACGGTCAGCGGCAAACCGCTTTGCAACGCATAGTCGAGCACGGCTTGCTCTCCGGCCAGCTTGCTTTTTTCGTAGATCAGATCGGGATGGCAAGGTGTTGTTTCGTCGGCCGGCGGGTCGGTGATCGTTCCATAAACGCCAACGCTGCTCACGTGAACGAAGCGGGCGACTTCTGCCTCATGGCACAAGCGGACCAGGTTGAGCGCTCCATCGCGGTTAATGCGCCAGTAAGCCTCTTCACTTAAGGTGATGGAAAGATGAGCGCTGGCCAGATGGAAGACCACTGCGGCTCCGGCTACGACCTTTTTCATTGCTTCCAGGTCGCAGATGTCGGCCTGGAATATTTTCAAGGCGGGCCCGAAATCCAGGGCCTGCAGGCGATCCGTATGCAAATCCACTGCATGCACGGTCATGCCCTGCGCCAATTGGTCCTCGACCAGGTGGCGACCCATGAATCCGTTGGCCCCGGTAATGACGGCGATCATTTGACGGTCTCCACTACCACGGCATAACCGCGTGTGAAGGCGATCAGGTAATCCAGGCGGGAAATGAGCCAGAAGACCGGATAGAGCATGGTGTAAAGCTTGTAACTCTTTTTAACCGAGTTGAGCTGGCTCTTGCTAACGGGAGCGATGGTTCCGGCTTCGACCGGGACCCGGCTTTTTTTGGACAGTAATTTCACATAAAGGAAATTGATCGCGAGTTCAAGCATCTCGGTAAAAAAACGAGCGTAGGAACCGCTGCGTCTGAAGGTTAATCCGGCTGTTGTGGTGAGCCGGCGCAGGTCGGGGACGTCGAATCCAGTGCGGCGATGACCGTAGGCCTTGGCGTCCATGCCGATGGCTTTCTTGATGCGCACCGCGAGCTTTTTCTCATTGCCGTTGGGAGTGGTGACGATCACCGTGCCGCCTGGGCGCGTGACGCGCGCCAACTCGCGGGTGACGGGCAGGGGGTCGTCTAGATGCTCGTGCACGTCTATGCAGACCGACAGATCGAATTCATCATTTGCAAAGGGCAAAGAAGCTGTTTCACCATCAAGTTTGAGAACCGGTTCACCCAGGAGCTCTTCCATGCCGGGAATGCCCTGGGCTTCAAAGTCGGCCCAGGTCCAAAGGCCGCCCATATGGCGTATTTTATAGTTGATGGCGCCGTTGTTGTCGCCGCAGGTAAGGAGCAGACACTTGCGGTTGGTAAGTACAGGGAAGAATCTGGCCAGAGCTGCGACCTTCATCTTTTTCTTCAAGGAGCGATTGAACATCTTCAATTGCCATGGTATTTCTTTGCTGGTGTTTGCTGATATTTCCATCAGGTCATTTTACGGGAAATCGGCAGCAATTTCAATAGAAAAAAAGTCGTGAACTTGCGTGCAACACTTATTTTAGGCTTTTTTTTTCTGCAAGGCGATTTGTCAAATTCAGATCATTCTCTGGAGATAGCAAGCAAGTCATTAACCCTTCGGGCAGTTTCCCGGAAATCCTTGGCCAGGCTGCGGTAATTTTCCAGGAACTCATCCAGGAAAGGGAATTGGGAACGGTATTTTTCAGCCAGTTCAAAGACCAGCCATTGGTCCCGGTCGGGAGCGTGTCCGGTGATGTTTCTTTTTAAAGTATTGAACTCATTGAAAGGAGAGGCGCCGGCG
>JALHTJ010000234.1 GCA_022865785.1 Candidatus Aminicenantota bacterium | reverse complement strand
GGTCATTGGTGCTTGTTTGTGATTTGCTGCTTGGGATTTGGAATTTGAGAAGGGCAGGTCCATGACGCCGCCGCTACACTGCCCTTTGCTTTTTTTTCTTGCCCTACACCGTCAACCGTAAACCGTTAACCGTATGCCGTACGCCGAGGTCAGCCTTTCTTCAGGAACGTATCCTTGATCATATTGACCATCTTGGCGTTGTCGGTATGTCCGGTTTTCTGGGCAATGATCTTGCCGCGGATCGGCCGGCCCAGCAGGTAAAAATCACCGATGATGTCCAGGATCTTGTGGCGGGCCAATTCTTCGGGAAAACGCAGAGTGGTGTTGATGATCCTGTCCCTGTCGATAAGTATGAAATTATTCATGCGGCCGCCTTCAGCCAGCCCCATGTCGCTGAGCTTGTTGAAATCGTCCACGAAACCGTAGGTGCGGGCCGGCGCGATCTCGCGCTGAAAATCCTCGCCTGAATGCATGACAAATTCATAACTCTGACGGCCCAGGGGTTCGGGGTAAATGCAGGTATAAAGGACCGAAAAGACATCGGCTGGTTCGATCTTGATGAATTTTCCGTCGTGGGTCTCCTCGCCGATGAGCAGGGGCCGGGTAATGACGATCTCGGGAATATCTTCTGCCTGGTCGACAATGCCGCACTCCTTGATGAAATCGCAGAAATTAATGGCCGAACCGTCATCAATGGGGACTTCCTTGTTGATCTTGACGGCCAGGTTGGTGATTCCGAAAGCGTGCAGTACGGCCAGGAGATGTTCGATGGTCCGGGCTTCCAGGTCGTCTTTCTTGATCGAAGTAGCGTAGCCCGTGGTATTGAGGTATTCGATACGGGCGGGAATGTAGTTTTTTTTGGATATGTTTTCAAAACGGATGCCCTTGTTCGGCGGCAGAGGCTTGATGACCATGCCGGTTTTCTCGCCCGAATGCAGGCCGATGCCATAGATGATATTGCTCAGGGCCACGGTGCGCTGCTTGCGGAGATACTGCGCGTCGGCGGCTTCAAAATCAAGGGTGGCCGTGCTTTCGCGCAGGAGCTTCTTTTTTTCATCGTTTCCGGCCAATTCGTCTTCCTGTTCGAGTATGGTCTTCAGCATGATGTTCTCGTTGCGGACCTGGCGGAATTCCAGGCCGCGTTTGAGCACGAAGATCACCTTGTCCAGGCTGAGCGGCTTTTCCAGAAAATCATAAGCGCCGGCCTTCAGGGCCGAAACCGCCGCCGACACCGAACCATGCCCGGAGATCATGATGATGATCTGCAGCGGATCGATGGCCAGGATGCGATTGATGACCTCCAGGCCGTCCATGCCGGGCATCCAGATATCCAGAAAGATGGCGTCGGGTTTTATGTTCTTGAATTTTTCGATCCCTTCTTTTCCATCCTTGGCGAAATAGACCTGGTACCCTTCATCTTCGAGCACGGTGGCCAGCGAAACCTGAATATTTTTTTCGTCGTCAACAATTAGTATTTTCTTCATTTTCGTCCTTATTATACCTAAAAACAGGCGGGAAAGAAAGGTCGAAAATGAAGCGAGCTCCGTGACAAGTGACGAGTGACGCGTGACGAGAAAGAAAATTCCAAATCCCAAGCACCAAATCACAAACAAGCACCAACGACCAAAACGTAGAGATGTGAAAGTGACAGTGACAGAAAGAAAATAAAACGATCTGGTATTTCGGTTAGGGTTTTTCTGACACTGACACTTGCACTGACACTGGTCTTGTTTTGAACATTGGAATTTGGAACTTGGAATTTATTTGGAATTTGGGATTTGTTATTTGGAATTTAAGATGGGCGATCGCAAGGATCGCCCCTTGTATATTACTCTTTGTAAATATTTTAAGTATTAAAATATTTCCAAACGCCCCGATGTTTTTTATGACCGTATCGCCCCTGGAGCTGAATGCTCGATCGTAGCAAGGTCTGATCG
>JALHTJ010000038.1 GCA_022865785.1 Candidatus Aminicenantota bacterium | reverse complement strand
CTTTCCTGCCACGCCGACACGGTATTGCCCGGCCGGGGCATCAAACCAAAAATAGAAAATGGTGTGATTCGTTCGCAGGGAGACACCATCCTGGGCGCCGACGACAAGGCCGGCATTGCTGAAATGCTTGAAGCTTTGCGCACGGCCGAGATGCGGCCGCCAATCGAGGTGGCCATCAGCCGCCAGGAGGAAGTGGGACTTTTGGGTGTCAAGAACCTGGATTTCAGCTTTTTACATGCCAAACGCGGCTTTCTGTTGGACAACGACACGCTCGATACCATCGTCATCGGCGGCCCTTCATATTTCGCCATTGACGTCGATGTCCAGGGCCGCTCGGCCCATGCCGGCATGGAGCCGGAAAAGGGCATCAACGCCATTGCCGCCGCCGCCAGGGCCATCGCCGCCCTTAGGCTGGGCCGGCTCGACCATGAAACCACGGCCAACGTCGGCGTGATCAAGGGCGGGATCATCCGCAACGGCGTTCCCGCCGCGGCCGGATTTTTGGCCGAATGCCGCAGCTTGCAGCATGACAAGGCCCAGGCCCTGGCCGACGAGATGGAACGGATCATCAAACGGGAAGTGGCTGCGGCTGGCGCCCAAGTCGAAATAAAAATCAACAATCTTTGCCGGGCGGTGCAGATCGCCCCCGACGCCTGGACCGTGATCATGGCGCAAAAAGCCCTCGAAACGGTCGGCATCCAGGCCAAAACAACTTTTATCACCGGCTTTACCGACGCTTCCATCTACAACAACCACGGCATCGAGATGGCGGTGGTGGGCATCGGCGCCCGCGACGAGCATTCCACGAGTGAACATATCCATGTTGCCGACATGGAAAAAGCCCTGGCCATGCTGATCGAAATATTGAGGCTCTCGGCCGCCTGAAGCGGCGTGACAATCGCTGTTTTTCGATGCATTTCTTCTCTAAGGCGTTGCTCTAATTTATTTTAAGAATTCCATGCTATGGGGGCTTTTTCCGACATCTCCTTCAGCTAAATCCCATCCGCATTCCGGTCCGCCATAGGCGGAAAGCGACTTCGCCCATTTTTCTTTAAAATGGGCTGCGTACGCCGCTTCAGGCTGCGAAGCGTCCCCAGCGGGGGAGGATAGTCGGAAGCGCCCCAACTTCCAATTTTGAAAAACGGGGTGACGCCAGCGGCTTCGCCTTGACAGAATCGGGGAAAACCGTTACTATCAGTGGCATGCTGGATTTTAAAAAACACAAGAAAGTGGCCATCCTGTTTTCGGGTGGACCGGCGCCTTCGGCCAATGCTGTCATCTCCTCGGTGGCCCTGAATTTCATCAACGCCAAGGTGCCGATCATCGGTTTTTTCTTCGGTTTCGAGTTTCTGGAAAATTACGATCACAAGAATCGCTACTCGCTGTCCCCCAACGTCCATTACCAGGCGCTGGATGCCAATATTTCCGCTATCCGCAACCGGCGCGGGGTGTATTTAAAAACCTCGCGGGCCAATCCGGGCCGCCTTATAAAATCTCCTGAAGATCTGCAGGATCCTGAAAAATCCAGGAAGCTGCAAAACATACTCCAAGCCCTTGACAGTTTGGACATCGGCTGCCTGATCACCATCGGCGGCGATGATACCCTGAAAACAGCCAATTTCCTGGCCCGTCTCGGCCTGCCGGTGATCCATATTCCCAAGACTATCGACAACGATTATTTCGGCATCGCCTGGACCTTCGGCTATTGGAGCAGCGTTCAGGCCAGTCAGGAGGCCCTGCTCAACCTCAAGGCCGACGCCGAGAGCACCGGTTCCTATTTTATCGTAGAGCTAATGGGGCGCAAGGCGGGCTGGCTGACCTATGCGGCCGGCATCGCCGGCGAAGCGGTGCAAATGATCTCCACCGAGGATGTTGAGGAAGATACTCTGGATATCGACAAACTGGCTGAAAAGATTGTAGACACCATCCTCTGGCGTGAAAAAAACAACAAGTACTATGGAGTGATCTGCGTGGCCGAGGGGCTGGCCGACAAGCTGCCTGACAAATACCGGCCGACCGAAAAAGACCGTCACGGCAACGTGATTTTGGGAACGGCTGAAGTGGGCCGGGTCCTGCGCGATGCCGCCGAACATGCCTACAAGGAACGGACGGGGCATAAAAAAAAGATCATCTACAAGCAGATCGGCTACGAAACCCGCAACGCGCTGCCCATTAGTTTCGACGTGGTCCTGGCCAGCATGCTCGGCTTCGGCGCCTACAAACTCTATAAGGACAGCCAGTTCGATTGCATGGTCTCGGTTTCGGATAATTTCCAGATCGTTGCTGTGCCCTTTAGTGAACTTATCGACTCCCAGTCCCTGCTGACCCGCCTGCGCAATGTGCCGCGCGGCAGCGATTTTTTTGAATTGAAGGAAGCCCTATCCTATAAATTGTCGGAGTAAGGGGTAGGGGCGCGTCGCGAAGCGCCCCCGCATATCAGTTCAATAATTCTATTTATAGCGGATCCAGCGCAGGATCTCTCCCAGTGAAGGTTTTTTTCCGTACATCAGCATGCCCACGCGAAAGATCTTTGCCCCCAACCAGGCCAGGCCCCAGATGGTCAGCGAGCAGAGAATGATCGAGGTGGCTATCTGCCACAGCGGCGGCGTGGATGCAGTAATGCGCATGAACATCAGGATGGGGCTGAAGATGGGGATGAGCGAGGCCACCAGGGCCAGGGTAGTGTTCGGGTTCTGGGTCGCCGAGAAACCGATAAAATAGGGGATGAGCATCATCCAGACGATGGCCGTCGAGAACTGCTGCGCTTCCTGATCGGTATTGACCGCGGCGCCGACAATGGCGTAGGGGATGGCGTAAATGAAGAAGCCGAGGATGAAGAAGACGACGAAGTAGAGCCCGATCTCGGGGGTCAGGAAAGAAAGGATAGAAGCGTCGACCGCGCCGGAAAAACGCGATACCAGGATAATGGATAGAAGTATCCAGAGCGCTACTTGGGTCAATCCGGCCAAACCGATGCCCAGTACCTTGCCGTAGAAGAGGTATGTGGACTTGGCCGACGAGATGAGGAGTTCGGAGATGCGGCTGCTCTTCTCCTCAAGTACGCCGCGCATGATCATTTGACCGTAGCCGATCAGCACGCCGAAAAGAATGATCATCATGAACAGCGACATGATATAATCCATGCCCGAACTGGACTTGGTTGTGCCTTCCTTCTTGACTTTGAAAGTGTCGACCAGAACGTCGCGGGTGGCCTCGCGTACCACTGCCGGGTCGATCTGTTTTTCCAGCAGCAATTGCTGTGAGATGACCGTGCGCAGAGTAGAGGCGATGAAGCTGTTTGTGGCGAAGTCGGAAATTGAGGTCGCATAGTAGGAGACCTGGCGGCCGGACTTGACATCGGCCGGAATAAGCAGCAGTCCGTCGATTTCTTTTTTCAAGATCTTCTGCTCATATTCACGGACTACGACGGCGGCGTCCCGACCGTTCAGCTTAACCGGGCTGAAACTGATCAAACCAGCCACTTCCGACTCGCGCGGCTTGCGCATTGATCCTTCCAGGTCGAAGCCCGGCTTCCCGGGCTCCTGCCGCGTCGTGGATTTGGCGGTCAGGGCCTGGTAATAGCCGCCGGCAAAGTCGGCCACGGCGATCTTCTTTTCGGTGCGGCCCACTTTCATGAGCAGTACCGGCACGAACATCATGCCGCCCATCAGCACCGGCGTCAGGATGGTCATGATGATGAACGACTTCTTCTTGACGATGGCCTTGTATTCTTTTTTTATGACGGCGAGGATCTTCTTCATGCTCTTTCTCCTTCCTGGACCTTGCGGATAAAAATGTTCTGCAGCGACGGCTCACTTAGCTGGAAGCCGTTGACCGTCACCTTTTCGAGCAAGTCACGTAAAAGCTGTTCGCGCTTGGAGAGATCTGCCAGTTCCACTTCCATTTCGCGGCCGGAGTCGCGCCAGGATTTGACGTAAGGCAAGGCGCCCACGAAACGGGCGTCGCCTTCATACTGGACCTTGACGAACTTCTGGCCGTATTCGGCCTTGACCGCGGCCAGGGTGCCGTCGAGTACCTTGCGGCCCTTGTCGATCATCACCAGCGAGTCGACCGTCTTCTCGGCGTACTCCATCAAGTGCGTAGAGTAGATAATTGTTGTTCCTTCGCGCTTGCTGGACAGGATGATGTCCTTGATCAGTTCAATGTTCAGGGGGTCGAGCCCGGAGAAGGGTTCATCGAGGATGAGCAGTTCGGGGTTGTGCAGGATGGTGATGATGAACTGGAGTTTCTGGGCCATACCCTTGGAGAGTTCCTCCACTTTCTTTTCCTCGTAGCCGTCCAACTGGAACTGTTTCAGCAGCAGGCGGCCGCGTTCCCTGATGGCCGCGATCTTCATGCCCTTCAACTCGCCCATGAAGAGCAATGTGTCCATCACCTTCAGTTTGCGGTAAAGGCCGCGCTCCTCAGGCAGGTAGCCGATGCGGTCCTTCACCTTCTCGGAAAAATTTTTGCCCAGGATCTCGATGTGCCCGGCGTCCGGGGCGATGATGTTCATGACCATGCGGATGGTCGTGGTTTTTCCGGCTCCGTTTGGGCCCAGGAGACCCAGGATATCTCCTCTGCGGACAGTGAAGGAGATATTGTCCACGGCCCTTTTGCCGTCGAAATCCTTGACCAGATCCTTCAATGACAATGCCTGTTCATTCATGACGTCTCCTTGGGGTGTTTTATTCCGCGCTGCGGGCACTTCCCGTTATTCATTATACGGCCGGCATGTTGGCAAGGTTTTGCCAGCTAACCGGCTATCAATTTCAGGTGGCTTCTTTTTATCTTGTGCAGCCCGGCTTGGGCGATCTTTTCAGCCGAGGTGTGCAGTTCCAGGATGCCCCTGTAGGTTCCCCGCAGCGGCTGCCGTGAAACCAGATAAATTCTTTTTATCTGCAGCTCCTCCTTGTGTTTGAGGTTAAGGCCGCGCATGGCGGCGCCCAGGGAACGTAAATTGGTTCCTTTGAGTTCAAGCTGATACACACTGGCGAACGGGGGCAGGATGAACCATTGGCGGTATTTCAATTCCCGCTCAAAAAACTTTTCTTCGTCCGTGAGGAACTGCAGGGCGTAATGAAAGTGAAAAACCGAAAAGACATGCAATTCCCCTCCACTTTTCAGTGTTTCCCCGATCTCGGCTCCGGTGGCGTAGATCATTTCTGCGGCATTGAATTCCTCCATGTTGAAGAAGGATTCGGGCTTGATGTAGATGACGGTGGCGAACATTTCCCGAAAAAAATGATTGAGAGCAGCCGGGGTGGCAATTATGACGGGGCTGGCGTTCGCGGCGGCCACTGTCGGCGCTGCATTCTTGAGATCGCTGGCGGTTATGACCAGCGCCGCTTTTTCGCCGATGGCGCGTTCCACGGCCCGGGACAGGGATTCGATGCTGATGTCGTGGAGCAGGGTGAGGCTTTTTCCGCAGCGCGGGCAATCGTTCAGCGTCTCCTTGTGGAACGTGCAGCGCCGGCAGGCGGCTGTATGAGTTTCTTCCACCTGCAGGATGCCGCCGCAGCGCGGGCAGGAAGAGATCTTGCGGCATTGGCCGCAGAACAGGTGCAGCACGGGCTGGATGCGGTTGACCAGGACCAGGGTCTTCTTTTTTTCCAGGACATTTTGGCGGATCATGTCCACGATGTCACTTGGGATGCCGCG
>JALHTJ010000233.1 GCA_022865785.1 Candidatus Aminicenantota bacterium | reverse complement strand
GAGGCGGGGGCGGCGTTGCCGAGCCACGCCCATGCCCACGAACAGGTAGCCAATGTCAGCGAAGGAGAATTCGAGTTGACGATTGACGGCGTAGCGACGATTTTGAAGCCCGGGCAAGTGGCGCTGATCCCCGGGGGCGTATCCCATTGCGGCAGGGCTGTCAGCGCTTGTAAAATCATCGATGTGTTTTACCCTGTCCGCGAAGATTATAAGAAAAAATAAGGAGCATCCGACTTTGGCCCAGAGGTAAGCAGGTAGAATGAGGTCTTTTCCCCGCGACTAAGTTGAATATATTAAGAAAAAATGCCATTATAATTGCAGACCTCAATATTCTGGCAAGGCAGGAAATAATGAGTAAAAAAACAGTGGGCGTTCCCCCGGATCTCAAGAAGATCTTTCTACGCTCACAGGAATTGGTCGAAAAATATTTCCGTAAAAAAAAGGAAAATCCCTCCAAAGGTACGATTGAAATCGAAGATCAGAGATATATTCTGATCCGGGCCGCCTCGCTGTCAGCCGAATTTTTCGATGTGATCAAGAAGCTTTATTCGGACAAAAGCGAAAAACAGGCTATGGCCTTGACACGCGATCTTCTCTTTGATGTCGCGCATGCGATCGGGGTGGCCGATGCGAAGAATTTTCATGCTAAAATGAATTTAAAGACACCCATTGAAAAATTGTCCGTCGGACCGATCCACTTCGCCTATTCGGGATGGGGCGTAGTCCACATCCTTCCGGAAAGCCATCCCGTTCCCAATGAGGATTATTTGCTGATCTATGACCATCCCCACTCATTTGAAGCCCAGGTTTGGCAGGCGACCGGAAAAAAAATGGAGTTTCCGGTCTGTGTGATGAATGCCGGATACTCCTCCGGCTGGTGCGAGGAGAGCTTCGGCGTACCGCTGATCGCGACGGAAATCCTATGCCAGGCAAGAGGAGCCGACCATTGCCGCTTCATCATGGGGCATCCGGATCGGATCAGGGATTTTGTCGATGGCTACGTGAAAAAGCATCCGCAAATCGCCAAACAGGCGGTCACTTTCGAGGATACGGGTTTTTTTAAGAAAAAGAAATTTGAGGACGATTTGCGGCAGAAGGAACTGCTGCAGGAAAAGCGCGGCCGCAAGTATTCGGAACAGGTACAAAAGGCGATCTACGAGATCTCGGAGGCCGCCCAAGCCGCGACCAGCCTGGAGCAGCTTTGCCAGTCGATTCATGCTATCATCGGCGAACTGATGCCGGCCCGGAATTTTTATATCGCTCTCTACGATCGTGATGCCGATTTGTTGCAATTTCCCTACTGGGTCGATGAGTTCGATGCCACTCCACCTTCGAACCATCCGGGCAAGGGGCTGACCGATTACGTACTGCGTACCGGACAGCCTCTTCTGGCGGCACCGGAAGTTTTTGAGCGGCTTGTTCAATCTGGGGAGGTCGCATCCATCGGCAAACCGTCGTTGGACTGGCTGGGAGTACCGCTGAAGACACAGGCGGGAGAAACAATCGGAGTGATGACCGTCCAGACCTACTCCGAGTCCGTCCGCTACAGCGATACCGACAAAAATGTCCTGGTGTTCGTCTCCAACCAAGTGGCGATGATGATCGAGCGCATGCGGGCGGATGAGGCCCTGCGCCAGAGTGAAGAACGTCACCGCAGGATGGTGGACAACGCGCCGATGGGCATCCTGACCGCCAACTGTGAAGGGCATATCATCGACGTTAATCCGGTTTTGCTGCGGATTCTCGGCTCCCCGTCGGCTGCGGCCACAAAAGCGATCAATATTTTAACTTTTCCACCTCTTATTGAAGCCGGAATCGGAGCCGACTTTAAAAAATGTATGGACGAATCCCGTCTGATCACCGGTGAGTATCCCTATACCTCTAAGTGGGGCAAGAAGGTATATCTCCGGGCCAACCTGGTCCCGATCCTCGATATTGCCGGCGCAGTTGTCGGTATCATGGGGATGTTCGAAGATATTACCGAACACAAGCAGATGGAGGAAGAACGCCGGAATCTGGAGGAGCGCCTGCGCCGGATGGAAAAGATGGAAGCCATCGGCACCCTGGCAGGCGGCGTAGCCCATGATCTGAACAATGTGCTCGGAGTCTTGAGTGGCTATGCCGAGTTGCTGATGATGGAAACAAAGGCCAATAGTCCGGTTCGTGAGCATGCCGGTAAAATTCTGAAATCTTCCGAGCGCGGAGCGGCCATCATCCAGGATCTGTTGACGCTGGCGCGACGCGGAGTAGCCGTCTCCGAGGTGACCAACCTGAATCAAATTATCGACGATTATCTGAAATCCCCTGAATTCATGAAGCTCTTGTCGCAACAAACGAATGTCCGGGTGGAAACTTCGCTGGCAGCAGATTTGCTGAATGTCAGCGGATCGTCCGTTCATCTTAGCAAGACGATCATGAACTTGGTCCTGAACGCCGCCGAGGCAATAGTCGATGCCGGGGTCATCACCATCTCCACCTGTAATTGTTACCTGGATAAGCCCATCAAAGGGTATGATGAGATGAAAGCCGGAGACTATTCCGTATTGACGGTGAGTGACACCGGCAGCGGCATTGCCTCTCAGGATATCGGACGGATCTTCGAACCTTTCTATACTAAAAAGAAAATGGGCCGCAGCGGCACCGGTCTTGGATTGGCCGTCGTCTGGGGAACGGTTAAGGATCACAATGGTTACATTGATGTTCAAAGCAAAGAAGGGAAGGGATCGATTTTCACCCTCTATTTCCCCATTACCAGGGAAAGCCGGTGTCTGGATCAAACTCAGGTTTCTCTCGCGCATTTCATGGGCAAGGGCGAATCCATCCTGGTGGTTGATGACCTACCGGAGCAACGAGAGGTGGCTGCGGCTATGCTGAGTAAAGTCGGCTATATTGTGAAGACCGTCGACAGTGGGGAGGAGGCGCTGAAATATCTGAGTCAACATACCGCCGACCTGGTCATCCTGGATATGATCATGGATCCGGGCATGGATGGATTGGAAACATTCCGTCAGATACAGGTAATGATCCCAAAACAGAAGGCCATCATCGTTAGCGGATTCGCCGAAACCGATCGCGCCCGGAAAGCCCTGGAATTGGGAGCCGGAGCGTATATCCAGAAACCCTTTATAATGGAAAAGATCTGTCAGGCCATCCGCCATGAGCTGGATAGAGCCCCTAGGGATGCTCTGAAAGATATTCATTAGAAGGTGGGTGAGATGGTTTTGGGGAGAACTGGGAAGATTGGGGGGCTCGATAGTGAATAAGGATAGATTGAGAATTTAGAAAATTAATTTTTCTCGCATTTTTTTTGTTGACAAAATGGATTCGCGATATTATAATAGTCAGTATAGTCTGATTTAACTGATTAATCAGATTGAGGAGAAGTGCGGATGACCAAGAAGAAGAAAGGCCAGGCGGGCGGCAGCTGCTGCCAGGTGACGTCGTTGTTGAGCGTGGATGAGCGCGGCCAGATGATCCTGCCCAAGGAGATCCGTGAGCGAGCGGGAATTAAAGCAGGCGACAAGCTGGCCCTGGTGGCCTGGGAAAAGGACGGGGCCATCTGCTGCCTGACCCTGATCAAGGCCGGCGAACTGGCCGGCATGGTCAAGGAAAAACTGGGCCCGCTGCTGTCCGGACTGCTCCAAGAATAGATCTTATAAACAAAACGGAAATCAAAAGGAGGTTTTCAAAATGAAAAAAGACATACAGAAGGAAGTCAAGAAAAAGTACGGCAGCATCGCGGCCGGTTCCGGTTCGTGCTGCTGCTCGGCCAAGTCGGGCTGCTGTGCGGCGCCGTCCGCCGAGAAATTGAGCGCCAGTGTCGGCTACTCGGCCGACGACCTCACCGTCATCCCCGAGGGGGCCAACCTGGGCCTGGGCTGCGGCAACCCCGTGGCCCTGGCCTCGCTGCGCCCCGGCGAAACGGTTCTCGACCTGGGTTCGGGAGGAGGCATTGACTGCTTCCTGGCCGCCCGCCGCGTCGGCCCCGAGGGACGGGTGATCGGCGTGGACATGACCGAGGAGATGATCCGCCTGGCTCGGGAGAACGCGGGAAAAAGCGGCCTGAACAATGTCGAGTTCCGCCTGGGCGAGATCGAGAACCTGCCGCTGGCCGACGGCTCGGTCGACGCGGCCATCTCCAACTGCGTCATCAATCTCTCTCCCGACAAGGAGCGGGTCTTCCGCGAGGTCTACCGGGTGTTGAAGCCGGGCGGCCGCCTGATGGTCTCCGATATCGTGCTCGACGGCGAGCTGCCCGAGCGGGTAAAGAACTCGGTTGCCGCCTACACAGGCTGCATCGGCGGGGCGCTGCCGCGCCAGGAATATCTGGCCGCCATGACCAAGGCCGGGTTTAGCGAAGTGGAGATCGTGGCCGAAAGCGGGGTGCCGGTCGACCTCTGGGCCGACCTCCCCGAGGAGGCGGCATCGCTGTCGCGCCAGGAGATCAAGACGGCGCTCGCTGCCATCACCAGCATCAAGGTCTCGGCACGGAAATAAATGGGTAGATGCCTTGAAAATATAAAATTTATTGCCAAAATGCTACTATGAGGAAGCCCTGAATTGTACTTTGGGAGCAAAAAAGTAATGAGTACAAATAAAAAAAACAGAATATGCCCGGTTGAGCATGCCGGAGTGTTGGATTTTATTTTCCGCAAGCTGCTGCAGAATCCGAAAAAGATCCTGCGGCCGTATATCAGGGAAGGGATGACCGTTCTGGACCTGGGCTGCGGCCCGGGTTTTTTCACCATGGAAATGGCCCGGCTGGTTGGCAAGACGGGAAAGGTGATCGCCGCCGACCTGCAGCAAGGCATGCTCGAAAAAGTGAAGGAAAAAATTCAAAACACCGTTTTTGCAGACATCATTGAGTTCCATCAATGCCTGCCTGACCGGGTCGGTCTGTCACAAAAGTTCGATTTTATCCTGGTTTTTTACATGCTCCACGAAGTGCCTGACCAGGAAAAATTATTGCGGGAGATCAAGGCGCTGTCAAAACCTCAGGGCAGGATCCTGCTGGTCGAACCATCATTCCATGTTTCGCGGCATGAATTTCTGGAGTCGATCGCCCTCATGAACCAAGCCGGCTTTGCGGTTGCGGCGCAGCCCAGGATCTTTTTCAGCCGCACGGT
>JALHTJ010000232.1 GCA_022865785.1 Candidatus Aminicenantota bacterium | reverse complement strand
GTTTGTTTTCGATCATGCCAGCCTGGGCCAGTAGAATTCCGGCGGAAATGATACCCTGGCCGCCGAATCCAGAAATTCTTATTCCCTGATACATGGTATGGCTCCTTATTTTTCCGGTGACCGGAAGACACCGAGGGGATAGACTGGGGTCATTTTTTCATCGACAAAACGGGCGCCCTGCACGGGAGTCATTCCCCAATTGGTCGGACACATGGAGAGAACCTCGACCATGGAAAAACCGACGCAATCGATCTGGTTCTGAAACGCCTTTTTAATGGCTTTTTTAGTCTTGATCACACCGGGAGCGGTGCTGACCGCTGTCCGTTCCAGGTAGCGTGCGCCTTGCAACTGGGCGAGCATTTCGCATACCTTGATCGGATACCCGTTCACGGCGACACTGCGTCCGGCGGGGCAGGTAGTGGAGGTTTGGCCGAGCAGGGTGGTGGGGGCCATCTGACCGCCCGTCATCCCATAAATAGCGTTGTTGATGAATATGATGGTGATGTTCTCGGAACGGGCGGCCGAATGAACGGTTTCCGCCATACCGATTGAGGCCAGGTCGCCGTCCCCTTGATAGGAGAAGACGATACATTCAGGTTTGGAGCGCTTGATCCCGGTAGCGATGGCCGGTCCCCGGCCATGCGGTCCCTGGATCATGTCGCAATTGAAATATTCGTCTGCGAATACCGCGCAGCCAACCGGAGCCACACCCACCGTGCGTTCCCTGATATCGAGTTCGTCCATGATTTCGGCGATCAGCCGGTGGACGATCCCATGCCCGCAGCCCGGACAATAGCGCATCGGCTTATCGACCAGGCTGGCCGGCTTTTTATTGATCAGTTTCATGTTTACTTTCCTCCTTACCTGATACCCTGGTATACCTTTTCGATTTCAGTGAAGACTTCATCGGCCGATGGGACACCCGCGGGCCGGGCATAAAGGTCGACCCGGGCGGTTCCGCAGACGGCGAGACGCACGTCTTCAACGAATTGTCCCATGCTCATCTCCACCACCAGGAAATTCTTCACATGTTCAGCAATCGCGGCCAATGCTTTTGCGGGGAACGGCCACAGGGTGATCGGCCGGAAAAGCCCGACTTTCATCCCCTTGTCCCGGGCCATTTTTACCGCGCCGGCGGCGATGCGCGAAGAGGTGCCATAGGCAGCGACAACAAGTTTTGCATCGTCGGTCTGCCGGTTTTCATGCAATGTTTCCTTTTCCTGGATCTTGCGGTAACGTTCCATCCGTTCCAGGTTCAGAAGCTCGAGTTTTCCTTCCCGCAGATCATAAGAACGGACGATCCTCCGTTCGCGTCCGGCGGCAATCCCCAGGGCCCAGTCAGGAGCCTTCAATGTCTTGGGATCGACGGGTTCGAAATCGAATTCGACCGGTTCCATCATCTGGCCCAGGATGGCATCGGCCAGGATCATTGCCGGCAGCCGGTATTTTTCCGCTAATTCGTAACAGCGCCTGGGAAAGTTGCCCATCTCCTCGACGCAGTTGGGAGCCATCACGATCGTATAATAATCTCCATGACCGCCGCCCCGCGTGGATTGAAAATAATCGCCCTGGCCGGCAGCGATGTTCCCGAGCCCCGGCCCGCCGCGAACGACATTGGCAAAAAAAATCGGCAGGTCGGCTCCGGCGCAATAGGAGATCCCCTCCTGTTTGAGGCTGATCCCGGGACTTGAAGAGGATGTCATGGTACGGATGCCGGTGGCTGAAGCTCCGTATAGCATGTTGATGGCCGCCACTTCCGATTCTGCCTGAATAAACGATCCCCCGACCTCGGGCATACGCCAGGACATATACTCGGGCACTTCGTTCTGGGGGGTTATTGGATATCCGGCAAAAAAACGGCAACCGGCGCGAACAGCACCCTCGGCCAAAGCTTCATTGCCTTTCATCAAAATTTTTTCAGCCATTTGTTTTCTCCAATTTTTTATTTTTCAATACCTGAACTCTTGTCTGGAAAACATCGAATGGACTATTTCCACACTTCGATGGCCAGATCGGGACAGATCTGGGCACAGAGTCCGCAGCCAGTGCAGCACTCCAGCTTCGCCAATTTTGCCGGGTAATACCCGGTCACGCTGAAAGTCTCCGACATGGCAATGCATTTCAAGGGGCATGCCGTGACGCATAGCTCACATCCTTTGCAGCGGGTTTCATCGACGCGGATTTCGGGCATTTGCCTGACCTCCTCATTAGATTTGAATCCGAAGCTCTAACTTACCAGATATTCACAATTGTTGCAAGTCTGATGCCGGCAGGAAATGAAAGAAAAAATAATTGTTTTTTGCCCCCGGCAGCTTAAAGCAATTTCTTGTCTTCCTCAATTATTACGGCAAGCTTTTCCAGAAACTGCTGGGTGCTCTCCTTTGCAAGTTCGACCAAGACAGGCTCAAATTTTGGATTATTGGGCTCGGGAAACAACCCAAAGCTGTCCTTGGTTTTGCAATATGTCTTAATTTTCACTTCATAACCCGAAGAGTTTTTGATTTTCCATTGCATCTTCATAATCATTTTCTTCTTGATTGCCAGATTGCCTCCCCAACTCACTATTTTCACGCTCAGAGACGCATGGAGATCATTTTTTGTGATAAAAATATCCGGGAGAATAAGTTGGTCCGCTTGCATGTATTCCAGTTTTTCTATCGGGATAAAATTAAAAATTGTGTTGTCCTTTAAAGCAGCCGCTGCAACCTTAATGAGTTCCAACCGCAGTTTCGCTAAATAGGGCATGGCTGCTCGCGCATTGGCATTATGCGCCTCCGCTCCAATAATGTCCAGGAGTCCTATCCCTATTGCGTGTTTCATTTTCGGGAGTTCGAATGTATAAAGGCCAATTTTGTTGTCGCTCCCTTCCCGTTTGCGGTCCGGCGCAACGGCCGGTGCATTGTCCTGGATAGCCGGTTCGGTTGCCCGGGGTGTTTCTTCATCTCTGGTAATCCCGGCAGGAGGATCCTGGCCGTTGAGTTTTCTTTCAGCGGCCAGGCGTATAGAACTGTATTTACTATACTGTGCCAGGTTGGCCAGGAGATCCCGGTCGGTGAGTTTTTCCACCGCGGCCTCGCGTACCGCACTGTCCTTGTCATACTTGGCGATATTGGCAATAATAATTTGTGCCAGGGAGTTGTCACTCATCTTTGCCGCTGCCGCCAGACGCACATTGCCGTCTTTGTCATTCTTGGCAATATCGGAGAGTTCAACACATGCCTGCATATTTCCTGCCTGGCATTTCATACTCAATCCGTCGATTTTTTCATAAACATCGGCCCGGGCAAGCAAAGGCAGAATAAAAAGAATCATCATGAAATATATCGTTCTGCCAAAAAAATCGGGGCGTTTCCTTTCAGGTTGACAAAGATTCAATGGTGCCATTTTCTCTCCTTTTTTTTTGAAGGCGTTATTCTACTCCATTTTAAAGTAAAAATCATCCTGCCGCTTCGGTTCATGAGCGCTGCTGACTGCAAAAATTGCTTTTAAGCTGAATCCTGCTATAATGCCGCCTTGGAGGATAAATGAAAAAAATAGCACCAATCGTTTTGTCTGTTCTCTTGCTGGCATCGTTGAGTTTTTCTCTACCCATCGAAGATAATGAAGAAGCGAAACCGAAAGCCAATGTCAAGGAATCGAGAATGAACATTTTCGTTGACCTGGGGCTGGCCGCAGGTGATTTTAAGGGTTTTTTGACCGGATTCGGGTTTCAATATGGTTTTACTCCGGACATATTCGGCGAGATCGAGGTAGACATTAATGTCAATCCGATCAAGTCATCTTTCACCAATACCGCTTTTGGTGTCAGCATGAACGGCGTGTATAAGATAAAAATGTCCAATGAAACAAAAATGTTCGTAAAGGCGGGGTTTTCCTCGACTTCCTTAACCGCTTCCTATGGGAACGTTACCCTCGAATCCGATTCTCAGATCGGACTCAATGCCGGTGCCGGCATGGAATTCGCTCTGGGCAAAAAAATAGGCGCCCGAATTGGCAGCACTTTTAAACTCATATTTGATCCAAGTGAGAATCTTTCTTACGTCAAGTTCTATGGTGGCATGTATTTTGCTTTTTAAACAGGTTCCTGTGACTTGCCCTGCTGAAAAATAATTATTCGATCGACTTTTTAAGGGACATTTGTAATATTATTTGATTCATTGGATTCAGTTACTACGCCCTTAGTATCTAAACCAACTACAATTCTATAGTTGCCGTCTAATTGATTAAAGAGGACCGTTTTGCGTTTGAACTCAATAATGGGTTGTGCGGGACGGCTTTTTAAAAACCGCCCCGCACAGGGAAAACGGTAGATGATCCCGTCAGGGATAAGGAAATTTTTGAAAAAAGATTCCCCTAGGGGCGTTTTGGGGAGCTCTCCTCGATCTTGATCTTCAGCTTTTTTTCAAGCTTGCCGAGATCCGCGAATTTCAGCTTGAGCTCCTTGAGCTTGTCCTGGTCCTTCTCCTCGGCGGCGAGCTGTTTGAGCTTCAGGCGCATTTCATGAACTGCCTGCAGCTTCTTTTCCAGCTCTTCCTTGCTCGGCTTCTCGTTCTCAGGGGTAATGCCGTATTGGCTGAGATAGGCCTGGCGCTTTTTGTAGAACGTGTCCAGGTCTTGCTTGATCTTTTCCTTTTTTTCAGGGGTATCGGCACTGCTGTACAATTCCTTGAGATACTTCTCCTTTTCATCGCGCTAGCCACGAGATATTTTTGCTGAGATTTGGGAAGGGCGGGCACGAGGGTCTGCCCTTATGGTTGGTCATTAATCTGATTTGAATATAAAGTGCCGAGAGACCAGTTCCATTCTTTCCGATGCTACCGATGCTACGCAACGGATCGGCCGAGGGGCTTGCAATTTTTCCCGATCCGTTGTACATTCTTCTGACAAAATACCATAGGTTCCGGACGGGTTCCGGGAGGCGGTTACGGATGACGGATTCAATTAAACAGAAGAAGCAAGCGCTCCTGGCGGAGATCGATAAGCTCCGCGAAGAGTACCAGGTCGAGATGCCCAAACGCATCGCCGAGGCGCGCGCCCAGGGCGACCTCAGCGAAAACGCCGAATATGACGCCGCCCGCGAGCGGCAGGCTTTCCTCAAGGCCCGCATCGCCCAGCTGAGCCACCTGGTGAGCCAATACAACGATGTGGCTTCGTCCCATACCGACGAAAAGAGCGTGGGCTTCGGCTCGGTCGTGGTGGTGCTCGAGCTCAACTCCAACACCCGCAGCGAGTACACCATCGTCCACCCCATCGAGGTCGACCCTTGCGAAGGCAAAATCTCCCTTGGCTCGCCGGTGGGCAGGGCGCTGCAAGATCACACGGTCGGCGAGGAGGTGGTCGTCACCGTTCCTGCCGGGGAGAAAAAGTTCTTCATCGAAAAGATCACCAGCCTGCACGGCAGCGTCTTCACCGCCTGATTCAACCCGGTTTTTCAGGAATGGCTGGGACGCCGGGAACGGTACCCGGCTTCCCCCGGGCCCGTTTTTAGGGTATAATTAAACTTAAACCTGAAGTCGTCTTTGTCGCCGGCGCAGACCGCCGGAACTTCCCGGAGCGATCAGATTGGACAATAGCAAGGAACTGGGGCAGGCCCCGGTCGGAAAACTACTCTGGAAATACTTCGTCCCCGCCATCATCGGCGTGCTGGCCAATACTCTCTACAATCTTGTTGACCGGGTCTACATCGGCCGCGGGGTCGGGGCGCTGGCCCTCTCCGGCCTGACCGTGACCTTCCCCATCATGATCATCGCCATGGCCTTCGGCATGCTGGTGGGCATGGGCTCGGCCTCGCTGGTATCCATCCGCCTGGGGGAGCGCAACCGCGCCGAGGCCGAGAAGATCCTCGGCCATGCCTTCGTCCTGCTGCTGGGCACCTCCCTGGCCATCACCGTCCTGGGGCTGCTGCTGCGCGACGGCGCCCTGGCGCTGTTCGGTGCCGGGCCGGAAACGCTGGGCTTTGCCCGGGAATACATCACCATCATCCTGCTGGGCAATGTCTTCCAGGGTATCGGCTTCGGCCTGAACAACCTGATCCGCGCCCAGGGCCACGCCCGCACTGCCATGACCACCATGGTCCTCGGCGCCCTGCTGAACATCTTGCTGGACCCGATCTTCATCTTTGTCCTCAAGATGGGGGTGGCCGGCGCCGCCCTGGCCACGGTGATCTCCATGGCCGTCACCAGCCTCTGGGTATTGGCCCATTTCAGCGGCGAGCGAAGCCCGCTGCGTCTGCGGCGGCGGAACTTCCGGCTGGAGGGCCGCATCGTTCGTGGGATCCTGGCCATCGGCATGGCGCCCTTTGCCATGCAGCTGGCCGGCAGCGTCATCCACGCTCTTTTCAACATCCAGCTGATCCGCTACGGTGGCGACCTGGCCGTCGGCGCCATGGGCATCATCAGCGGCGCGGCCATGATGGTGGTCTTTTGCGTCATCGCCATCAACATGGCCGCCCAGCCGATCATCGGCTTCAACTACGGGGCCCGGCAGTTCCAGCGGGTCAAGCGCACCCTGAAGATCGCGCTCGTCGCCGCCACCGCCATTACCACGGCCGGTTTCCTGGGCATCCAGGCGTTCCCCGCGGCCATCATCGGGCTCTTCAACCGCAGCGATCCCCGGCTGCTCGACATCGGGGTGCGGGGCATGCGCATCCTGCTGGCCGCCTTTCCCGTTGTGGGCTTCCAGGTGGTCAGCTCCAATTTTTTCCAGGCCATCGGCAAGGCCAAGATTGCCATGTTCCTCAACCTGCTGCGCCAGGTGATCCTGCTCATCCCCCTGCTGCTGCTGCTGCCGCTGGTGCTGAAGATCGACGGCGTGTGGCTGGCCGGGCCGCTGGCGGACGTCACCGCGGCGGCCATCACCGCCGTGGCGATCAGGCGGGAAGTGGAGCGGCTGAACGGCCGCGAGAGCCGGCGCGCCGAGATCCCCGAGCCGGATGGACTGGGCCCCGACAGCCGGCACTGGTAGCGAAGATCAAGCGCATTCCCCAGCCGGCCCGGCCCGGGGAACGTCTGTATTATTCGGTTTGTTCTTCTTCGACTTCGGGGGTTGTGGTCTCGGCAGGGGGGACTTTTTCCTTTTTCCAGCGGTGCTCGCAGGTGTTGCAGAGTTCGTTGATGTTCTTCAGTTCCCTGGCCTGGGCGACGGTGCCCTCGAAGATCTCATTCGTTTTTTTGGTGTTGATGTGATAGCAATCCGAGAACAGGTGGTACTTGGTTCCTGACTTCGTCCAGAAGACGTGGTTCTGGCCGGTCAGCTGTTCGACCTGCGCCGTCTGTGCCGCGTACTGCTCTTGGGACGGCGGGTTGAAATCGATGCCCGTGAATCCCGCGATCAGCAGGGCGATCACGGCGATGGCTCCGACCAGACCCTTCTGCTTGCCCTTCAGATCCTTGTTGGTGAAGATCAGGATGACCAGGGGCAGGAAGGCGATCACGGCGATGATCGCGCCCAGCTGGTTCTGGATGAAAAACCGGAATTTGTCCTTTTCCGAGGCGGGATCGAAGCGGTTCGCCTTTTTCCAGAGCAGGTTGCCGATGACGGCAAAGATCAGGTCGGCCACGATCAGGACGATGAGCCACGTGGTCTGGATCGGCACTTTTTTGAGCATGAGGATCGCGCCGACCTCCAGGCCGATGGCCACGATCCAGGAAAGGATCGAAAATAGGCGGAACTTTTTTGCCTTGGCCTTGCTTTCCGGAGCCGCGACGAAGGGCTTCGCTTCCTGGGC
>JALHTJ010000231.1 GCA_022865785.1 Candidatus Aminicenantota bacterium | reverse complement strand
GGGATCGAACTGCTGAGTGCCGGAACAGACGGCATCGACGGCCCGACCGATGCCGCTGGCGCCGTGGTAGACGGCTCCACTGAAGCGAAAGCTGCCGGGCTAGGCCTCGACGCCCGGGCTTTCCTGGACAACAATGATTCCTATTCTTTTTTTTGTGAATGGGATCGTTTGAGTGGCGAACGGCACCATCTGAAGACCGGCCCCAGCGGCACCAACGTCATGGACCTGCAGGTCATTCTGCTCCGCGGCCCCGGCTGAAAATGTAGTTGACTTTTATGTTTTCCCGCCGGTATAATGTCTTTTCAAATATTTCAAGAGGAGATATCCATGAGCAATGAGTTCAAACCGTATGTTTCCGCGGAAACCAACCTGAAGGAATTCACCCTTCGCGCCCTGCTGATCGGCTTGTTCCTGGCGGTCCTGTTGGGAGCGGCCAATGCCTACCTGGGTTTGAAGGCCGGCATGACCATCGCCGCCACCTACCCGGCAGCCGTCCTGGGCATGGCCCTGCTGCGGCTGTTCAAAGATAACAACATCATCGAGGAGAATTTCACCCGTACCGTCGGTTCCATCGGCGAATCGGTGGCCGCGGGCGCCATTTTCACGCTGCCGGCTTTTCTGATCGCCGGCGTCTGGAGCCCGGAATACTTCGGCAGCTTTGGCGGCTATCTCAAATCCACTGTCATCATGATGGTCGGTGGTATCGTGGGTATCCTCTTCGTCACCTTGCTGCGGCGGGTCATGGTCGAAGATCCGGAGCTGAAGTTCCCCGAATCGGTCGCGGCTTCGGAGATCCACAAAGCCGGCCGTGGCGGCAGCACCGGGGCCAAGTATCTCTTTTACGCCATGGGCATCGGCGGTTTCATTGAACTGCTCAAGGGCTTTAGCCTGCTGGCCGCGCAGTGGCAGAAATTCAGCGCCTTCGCCGCCAAGCTCATTCCGCGCACCGGCATCGGTGAGAACTTTAAAGGCGTGGCCACCGGCGGCGGCTTCCTGTTTAAAACACCGTCCCTGAGCCCGGCCTTCCTGGGTGTCGGCTACATTATCGGCCCACGCCTGGCGTCCCTGAACTTCGCCGGCGGCGTCCTGTCCTGGGGCCTGTTCGTGCCGCTGCTGACGCTGCTGCTTGCTCCCCAGTACGCTTCCTCGGTGGCGGCGGGGCTTATGAGTTGGGCCGACGTTTCCAACGCCATCTTCCAGAACATCGTCAAGACCGTGGCCATCGGCGGCATGCTGATGAGCGCGGCCTATACCCTGTTCCGCATGCGCAAGAGCCTGATCGGCGGCATTCGCCGCTCGGTAGACGACGTCAAGAAGGCGGCCACCAGCAAGCAGGCCACGCTCAGGACCGACAAGGACATCAACATCAAGTTCGTCTTTGCCGGTTTGATCGGCATGTCGCTGGTCACCTTTTTCGTCTACTGGTGGTTCATGGGCTTCAACCAGGCCAACTTCGTGCCGGCCCTGGTGGCGGCCTTGGTCATGCTGGTCGCCGGTTTCTTTTTCGCCGCGGTTTCCGGTTACCTGGTCGGCTTGATCGGCTCCTCCAATAACCCCATCTCGGGCCTGACCCTCTCCACCCTGGTCATCGCCGCCATCCTGATGGTGCTGCTGGGAGCCAAGGGCATTCCCGGCGTGACGGCCGTCCTGGCCGTGGCCGGCGTCATCTGCGTCTCGGCTGCCGTGGCCGGTGAAATGCTCCAGGACCTGAAGGTCGGCCATATCCTGGGCGGCACGCCCTGGAAAATGCAGGTCGGTGACCTGATCGGCGTGATCATCTCCGCCCTGGTGATGTGGATCCCGCTGTTCATCCTCAACGCCGGCGACCTGAAAATGGCTGCCCTGAAAGGCTACAAGGGCGGTTTCGGCGGCGAGGTCCTGGCCGCACCCCAGGCCGGATTGATGGCCAAGCTCTCGCAAGGCATCGTCGGCGGTGAGATGGTCTGGCCGCTGATCGTGGTAGGCATCCTCATGGCCATCGCTTTCATCCTGGTCCAGGTCAAGAGTCCCATGCTGGTATGTGTCGGCATGTATCTCTCGTTCGAGACCGTGGCCGCGATCTTCGTGGGCGGCATCATCCGTTGGGTGGTCGACTCGCTGATCGCCCGCCGCAAGTACAACGACAACCAGAAATCGCGCATAGACAACCGTGGCGTGCTGCTGGCTTCGGGGTTGATCGCCGGCGAAGCGCTGATAGGCCTGGTATTTGCCGCCATCGCCTTTTTCAACGACGGTCGCGTTCCCAACCTGGCCGAGAAATTTTTCAATATCAGCCAGCCTACGTACCTGATCAGTGTGGCGGTATTACTGGCCCTGGGCTACCTGCTGGTCAAATTGCCCCTGGCCAATGCCGGTGATCCCGACGAACCGGCGGCACCGGCGGTGATGTAATAAAAAACCTATTCGTGACGCGTGACGCGTAACGCGTGACGAGGGAAGAAAAAGATAAAAGGTATAGAAGAGAAATGAAACAGGGTAGGGGCACGGCGCGCCGTGCCCCTACATAATTTATGGTAAAAAAAGACAATATCCTTGAATATGTGCCGCTGCAGAACTGTCAATGGGACCGGGATGCAAAAGGCAAGGTTTTTTTAATCAAGGAAAAAACCAAAAACAAACTCTTGAAAAAGATCATCGGCTGGCTGGGCCGCAACCAGGATTTTCACATCCATCTCGATGATCTGGGTTCGGCCGCCTGGCTCGAAACCGACGGCCAACGCACCATTCTGCAGATCAGCGTCATTCTGAAGCAGGCGTTCGCGGCCAAGATCGAACCGGCCGAGCCGCGCCTGGCCCGGTTTTTCGCCATGCTGGCCCGCGACGGTTTCGTGCGTTGGCGCCGATAATGATTTCAGGACCGGACTGCAACAAAAAATATTTAATTCTTGACTATTGAAAATAAAATCTTTAAAGTTGATTTTACGGCAAACGAATAGTTTATTTGTTAACAACATTAAGGAGGTCTATGATGAAGAAACCCGATCTGGGATTAGCCAACCTGAACGAACTGTTTCCGGACAATTTCACTCAGGAACAGCTGGCTAAAGCCAAGACCATATTTTTAAAAGAGTTGGCCTATACCTGCCACAAATTTTACGGCGGCAAAATCGCCACCATGCCCAAGGCTGGAGTGTACGGCTTCAACTGGTTCAACGTCTGGTACACTCCCGGCGTCTCCAAGGTTTCGACCACCATCCGCGATAACAATGATACATCGTTCGACCTGTCCAACCGCGGCAACCTGGTGGCCGTGGTTTCCGATTCCACCCGTGTGCTGGGCGACGGCGACTGTACCCCTTCGGGTGGCCTGGGCGTCATGGAAGGCAAGGCCTTTTTAATGAAATATCTCGGCGGTGTCGACGGCGTGGCCCTGTGCGTCAACAGCTACAACGACAAGGGCAAGCATGATCCCGACAAGATCATCGATTTTGTCAAGATGGCCGAACCCAGTTTCGGGGCGATCAACCTCGAAGACATCTCCCAGCCCAATTGTTATAAAGTGCTCGACACGCTGCGTGAGCAGTGCAACATTCCGGTCTGGCACGACGACGCCCAGGGCACGGGGTCGGTGACCCTGGCCGGATTGATCAACGCCCTGCGTGTCGCCGGCAAGGAGCTGGCAAAGGTCCGCATCGTTTTTTATGGCGCCGGAGCAGCCAATACCACCATTGCGCGGTTGATCATCCAGGCCGGCGCCGACCCAACCAACATGATCATGTTCGACAGCACCGGCACCCTGCACCTTGGGCGCGACGACATCAAGGCCGACCCGGCCTTTTACCGCAAGTGGGAACTCTGCCAGAAGACGAACCCAGGCCGCGTTACCGACATCGAAAAGGCGATAAACGGCGCCGACGTGCTCATTGCCGTCAGCAAACCCGGTCCGAACACGGTCAAGCCGGAATGGATCAAGAAGATGGCTGCCAAGGCCATTGTCTTCGCCTGCGCCAACCCGGTGCCGGAAATTTATCCCTACGCGGCCAAGGAAGCCGGGGCCTATATCGTGGCCACGGGCCGCGGCGACTTCCCCAACCAGGTGAACAACTCGCTGGGCTTCCCGGGCATCCTCAAGGGGGCGCTGGTGGTACGCGCCAAAAAGATCACCGATGAGATGGCAATTGCCGCCGCCTATTCCATGGCCAATTTTGCCCAGAAAAAGGGTATCAACCCCGAGCGCATCATGCCCACCATGGACGAGACCGAGGTATTCGCCCATGAAGCTGCCGACGTGGCGGTTGCAGCCGTCAAGAAAGGCGTGGCCCGCATCGAAAAAACCTGGGACGAGGTCTTTAATAAAACCATGGCCGACATCAAGGAAGCGCGCGACGCCATGGGCCTGCTGATGAAGAACAATTTCATCAAGGAGCCGGATATCAAGCTGCTTGAGGACGCGATCAGAAAGGCCGTGGAGGCGGTGAAGTAAGCAGCGCTCCGGCCAGCCCCGTTCTTGTTTCGCATGCTTCTACGGACCGGAGCCGGTTGCTTAAAAAATGAAAGCACCCTTGACTAATGGTCCAAAAAAATATAAAGTACACCTTACTGCCTTGAATTTAATTTCATGAGGGAAAAATGAAAAAAGTCAACCTTTCAAAAGTGAAAGAGAAGATCAAGCAAGCCGTTCAGGACGCCAATTT
>JALHTJ010000230.1 GCA_022865785.1 Candidatus Aminicenantota bacterium | reverse complement strand
TCCCTGCGGGGAGCGGATGGCAGCGTGCACCAGTTGCGGATCCTTCAGCCTGGCACTGCCGAGGTTTTTTTTGCGGAATATTTCAATATAATCGGAAGCGATCTGGTGGCCGAAACCACGCGAACCGCTGTGGATCATGATGGCAACATGATCCTTTTCCAGGCCGAATAAACGGGCGGCCGGCGCATCATATATTTCCTCTACGGCCTGGACCTCGATGAAATGGTTGCCCGAACCCAGCGAACCCACCTGGGGACCGCCGCGCTCATAAGCCCTGGCGCTGATAACTCCCGGCGTCTCGAACGGCAGGCATCCTCCGGACTCGATGAAAGCCAAGTCAACGGCCTGGCCGCCAAAACTGCGGACGATTTCCCGGGCGCCGCCGCTGATGACGCGTAAAAATTCCTTCTTGTTCAGTTTGTAATTGCTGCGCGGCGTCAAGCCGCTGGGTATGCGCTGCAAAATCGCATAACCGATACTTTCGGCGGCAGCGCTGAATTCGCTTGCCGGGATGGAGCTCGCCAGCAAGCGCACTCCGCAGTTAATGTCATAGCCCACGCCACCCGGCAGCACCAGGCCGTCGTCGGCCGCAAAAGCCGCCACGCCGCCGATGCAAAAACCGTACCCGTAATGGATGTCGGGCATGGCCAGCGAATTCCCGACCAAACCGGGCAGGCAAGCCACGTTGACCACCTGCTCGATGGAGCCGTCATCCTGCGCCTGCCGCAAAATTTCTTCCGAGGCAAAGACCTCAGCGTCAGCGACCATGTCCTTGTCGGCGTTCCTGCTCAAGCGCCAGCGCCAGGGAGACATTCTTTCAAAATTCCTGGATTTGGACATTTAAATATCAAAAATTACAGCCGCCTGTTTCATGCCGGCTTTTTCAACCAGGCGCAGGTTGTGATAGGTGACTGACTTGATGTCTACTTTCGGCACTGAGCCGCAAGGGGCCAGCCGCAGCCGTGCCTCAAGCCGGCAATCGTCGGCATGGATGAAATCCAGAGCATGCACCTGTTTTTTTTTCTGGTAAGCAAGGAACAGCACCTCGGCTAAAAAGTTCACCAGGACGTTCTCTGGCCCGTCACCGCTGTAACTGAAATGAAATGAATCGTCACCGTGGGTTCGCCGGGGATGGGAACCGAAAAGCAGGAGATTCAAGCCCCGCAAGGCATTTTCATAAAGGCCGCGGAAATCCCGGCCCATAAACCTGATCCCTGTATCGGCTGTGGTGGAGAATACCTCATAATTTCTCATTTTTTGCCAGGTCGCGCAGCAAACGGCGGGTAAAATCGCGCGTGTCTTCACGATGCAAGGCGACATGGATCAGGGTTTCAATGTAGCCCAGGGTAGTGCCGGCATCAAAACGCCGCCCTTCGAAAAAATAGCCCAGCACCTGGCGCTGCTTCATCAGTTCGACGACGGCATCGGTAAGCTGGATCTCCGAGCCGGCCCCTTTTTTTTCGCGCTTCAACAGCGGGAAGATATCCGGGGTCATGATGTAGCGGCCGATGACGGCGTAATTGGAAGGAGCGTCAGCCAGCGCCGGCTTCTCCACCAGTTTCTCGATCCGGAAGACCCGCTCCTCCAGGAAAGGGCCGGCGGCAATGCCGTAACGGGGAATGTCGGCACGTGGCACCTCCATGAAGGCGATGACCGGGGAGCGATACTTTTCATATATTTCCAGCATCTGGGCCATGGCCGGCCTTGCGGATAGGATCAGGTCATCTGGGAGCGAAATGGCGAAGGCCTCCTTGCCGACCGCCTTTTCGGCCAGGGCGATGGCGTGGCCGAAACCCAGCGCCTGTTTCTGGCGGATGTAGATGAAATTCTTATGGTAAAAATCTTTCAGTCCGTCCAGCAGGTGGGACTTGCGGTGGCGTTTCAGGAACTCGTCCAACTCGCGGTTGGGCGCGAAATAACGTTCCAGCGCCTCCTTGCCCGGTGCGGTGATAAAAATGAAGTCAGCCAGGCCGCTCTGCACTGCCTCCTCCAGGGCATACTGGATCAGGGGCTTGTCGATGATCGGCAGGATCTCTTTAGGGACTTCCTTGGTGGCGGGCAAAAAGCGTGTTCCCACCCCGGCGACCGGAAATACGATTTTCATTGCCATGGTTTATTGTAACCCGATTCAGGCTCCTTTTCAAGGAGTCGGGGCTGTATGCAAAACTCATCCCCCACCCCTTCTCTTGGCAAGAGAAGGGGAGAAAAGCCCCCTCTCTGTGGGAAAGAGAGGGGTTGGGGTGAGTTTTTTCTTGACAGTTTTGGGGAAATAGAGTATATATGATTCTCACCGATTGTTGTAAATAAAAAAAAGGAGTGTGATCGCAATTGGCTTTTGTAGAAATTCAGCAGGGCGAATCGTTTGAAAGCGCCCTGCGCCGATTCAAAAGAAAAGTGCAGATGGAAGCCATTATCAAGGAGATCAAAAAGCACACCGCCTATTTAAAACCAGGCGAGCGTAAACGCTTGAAGGCCGCCCAGGCTAAAAAGCGCATGCGCAAACGGATGAGAAGAGACATTTCCGAGCTTTAGGAATCACTGCAAGCGGGGCGTAGCGCAGCCTGGTTAGCGCGCCTGCCTTGGGAGCAGGAGGTCGGTAGTTCAAATCTACTCGCCCCGATAATCAGGCAGGCACCCGTAGCTCAATGGATAGAGCAGCTGACTTCTAATCAGCAGGCTGCAGGTTCGAGTCCTGCCGGGTGCGCGGACAAGGCATCCCTTCCCGGTTCAAAGAAAATCAAAGCGCCGGCGCGCAAAAAATCACGGCAAAAAACCAGTTTAACATCCAGGGGCCGTATTGTAATATTAATGTAGCCGTGGTAACATGAAACCAGAAAAAAATCAGGAGGAAAGAGATGAAAACAAAAAAATTCAATTTACACTGGCAGAGTGTACTTTTGGGAATGGTGCTGTGCCTGGTGCTGGTGGTTTTCGTGGCCAGCAAAGTTCAGGCAAACCAGGTCGACGGCACAGTGGGACCACGGGTTATGCAACGTGCGGCGAACCTGAACGATGTATGGGAAAAGACCAATGCCCTGGAAGCAAAGACCATCGCCATGGACGAGCGTCTTATTCGCATCGAACAGAAGATCGACCTCCTGCAGAAGACGGTGCACAATGGCTTTAATGTTATAGATAGAACGCTGGCCAACAAGAAATAAATCCCGGGTATTCAGCTGACCTCAAAAGAAAATAGCGAATCTATACCTATTTCCCGCTCAAAACGCTGAAGGCCTGTCGATCGGCTTGCCCTACACGATAATGGCCGTGACGGTTTGAAAATCCCGGCACTTAGTTCCGCGTCTCCTTGCCCATGTAGACTTGGAAAGCCTCGTCGACCGATTTGCCATAGACGGTGATGGCCGTGATGGCGTTGGTCAGGCGAATCGCTTCTGCCAGGGGCTTTTGGTGAATGTTGCGGCCGGTGGCGTTGCCCGAGGTGCCGGCAATGAAGATCTGGTCGTGCAATTGCTGCAGGAAGGCCTTGGGCTCCATGCTGGAACCT
>JALHTJ010000229.1 GCA_022865785.1 Candidatus Aminicenantota bacterium | reverse complement strand
TCAAGGCAGATCAAATAATTTGACAGGTTCATCGCCTTGAGAAACAAGCTTTTAAAGGGTTTTTCCGCGCCTTCCCTGAAGGCTTCGGTGATTTGACAATCCCACTCAGTTTCTCTTAAAATCTCTCTATGCGCAAAATCATTCCTCCTATTTTTGCTATTGCCCGGCCGGCATTTGCTTTTTTTATCCAATGAAAATATATACGGAAAAACAACCATGATTTCTTCAAACCGATTTGCCTTCAACCAACCACACGTAGTATTCGAGTCGTTCGAAGATGAGGTGGTCCTGATCAACCTCGCCAGCGGCAATTATTACAGCGCCGATAAGGCCGGCAAAGTAGTGATCGAAATGCTCGCCGAACACAGTTCGCCTGGCGAGATCGTCTCCGGCTTGGCGGCAAAATTTAATTTGAGCCGCGTCGAAATCGAACCGGGCATCAATACCTTCATCGAAGCCCTGCTGGCTGAGGGTTTGATCGTGCTCGCCGCCGACCAAGGTTCCGGCGCTGGGGCCGGAGAAAAACGAATGGCGCCGCCTGCCGACGGCGACCGGGATTTCATCCCGCCCCTACTCCGGCGCTACAGCGACATGCAAGACCTGCTGCTGCTCGACCCCATCCACGAGGTCGATGAATCCGGCTGGCCGGTTGCCAAACCGGATGTGCCCAAGCTGGATGAATAAAAGAAACGGTCATTGCGGCGCTCGGATGCATCAAACCAGAAAGGAAGCCGAAAGATTCCTCGCATTCTTCGACGCCGTTCAGGACCTGTTTGAAGGCGCCGCCGCGGGGCCGGGAAAAATCACCGACCGCTATTTCCGCATTGCCGGCCATTTGATCCGCATGCGTTTTGCCGGTTCCGTGCTGCTTTCGTCACTGGCACCGGCGTTAGACCATCTCGCCGTCGCGCCAGCAGTCGGCGTTGCCCTGACTGTGTGTCTTTTTGATTCGGCAGGCAGCGGCCGGCGCTTGCCGCCGCCCCCTTGGTCCTGGGACGCCATTATCGCCCGTGGCGATATTAGCGACAGTGAGGACAATCGCATCGGCGCTGCATTTCAGCTCGGCGCCGGTATATTGAGCCTGTTTGACCGTGAGTTGGGGCGGGCAATCTATTGGATCGATGATGCCCGGCGCCTCCCTTTTCACGAATTGGCCACTCCTTTGCGCACCATCCTGCATTGGTTCATGGCCGGGCACGAAAAGCAATTCATCCACGGTGCCGCCGTGGGAAATAAGGCCGGTGGCGTGCTGATCGCCGGCAGGGGCGGTTCGGGAAAATCGACCGTCGCCCTGGCCTGCCTGCTTCAAGGAATGGATTATGCCGGGGACGATTGCGTGCTCATCGAGCACAGGCCACTGCCTTGTGTCCATGGTCTTTATGGCACCGCCATGCTCGAACCCCGACAGGTTGCCAGGTTGCCGCGCCTGAGCCCTGCCATAGGGAGACTGGATCACGGCGGGAAAAAAAAGTTGATGATGTTCCTGCAACCTCTTTTCCCCGGACAACTCAGCGCAAGTTTCCCGCTGCGGGCCATTTTTTTGCCCCGCTTCAGCGGCCACTCCCGGACGGTGCTCAAAGAAGTTTCAGCGGCCGACGTTTTCGCAGCCATGGCACCCAGCACGATTGCAGTCCTGCCTGGCGCCGGGGAAAGAGATTTCCGCTATATCGGCGCGTTCATCAGGCAGTTGCCGAACTTCGTTCTTGAAACGGGCACTGATATGGCCGGCATCGGCCGCACGGTCTCCCGCTTCCTGAAGGCGAATTGATTATGGAACACCGCTATCCCTCGATCAGCGTCATCATCCCGGTTTTCAACGGCGCCCCATTCCTGGCCGAGGCAGTAGCTTCCATTCATGCCCAGCAAATCCCTGTAAACGAAATCATCATCGTCGATGACGGGTCCACCGACGAAACAGCTGCCGTGGCTGCAGGCCTGGGCAAAGGCCTTCGCTATATCTATCAACCGAACCAAGGCCCCCATGCCGCCCAGAATACCGGACTGGCACTGGCACAGGGAGAGGTGATCGCTTTTCTCGATGCCGATGACCGCTGGCCAACGGACAAACTGAGCGTCCAGCTTCCCCTGCTACTCTCCGACTTGCATCCGGCAATTGTCTTGGGCTTTCTACAATATATCCGGCTACGGGAAACCGCCGGTGGCAAATGTGAGTATCTGCCTTTCCTGGAACCTTTTTTTGGCGCCAATTGTTTTGGAGCGGCTCTGTTCCGCCGTGAAACCTTCGCTAAGGTTGGGCAGCTTGACGGCGCCATGACCTGTGGCGGCGACGTCGATTGGTTCCTGCGCGCCCGCGAGCAGGGGCTGGTCATGGCGGCGGTCAGCAGCGTCACCCTCTTTTACCGCCTGCACCCGGGCAATATCACCCGCCATAAAACGCAGCGCGACCATTTCCTGCTACAGGCGCTGAAGCAATCGCTTGATCGGCGGCGCGCCTCGGACAGAAAAGTCGCCGATCTCAGCGAATTGCCACGCCCTCGGCCGGACAGGAGGAAATGAGACGATGAGAATCCTCTACTGGACGCCTCTGTTCTGGCCGGAAACCGCAGGCATCGAGGTCGTAGCCCAGAATATGGTAACCGGGTTGCGCGATCGTGGCCATCAGTTGTTGGTCATGGCTTCACACGGCAGCACGCTTCAACCTGATGATACGACCTATGAAGGGGTTCCCATCCGCCGTTTTCATTTCTGGCAGGCCCTGTCGCGGCGCGACCTCGGCCTGATCGCCGCCATCCGCCGGGAGGTCGCCGCCCTCATAAAAGGTTTTCAACCCGACGTCATCCACTGCAATTTTTCCGGATACACGGCCTACTTCCAGTTGGCCAACGCGAAGGCTTGCCAGGCTCCGCTGCTGATCGCGCTGCACTCCAGTCTGTTCGGCAGGGGAACAGGCGCCGACACGGTCCTGGGGAACCTGTTGCGCGCCGCCGATTGGGTAACAGCGGTTTCGCAATCGACCCTGGACGACGCCCGTGCCATCGCTGGGGAGATCGGCGGCCGCTCTTCTGTCATTTACAACGGCCTGACATTGCGAGCTTCCGATCCGGCGCCATTGCCCTGGGCGGAGCCGCGACTGATGGCCATTGGCCGCCTGGCATTCGAAAAGGGCTTCGACCTGGCCATCGCCGCCCTTAAGTTGCTGCGGGAACGCTTCCCACGGCTCACCTTGCACCTGGTCGGAGACGGACCGGAGCGTGCCGCCCTGCAAAGGCAGGCCAGCGACCTGGGAATAGAGAAATCCGTGGAATTTGTCGGCATGGTTCCCAACCGGATGATTCCCGATCTTTTGAAGCGGGCGACAATCGTACTCATCCCTTCACGCAGCCGGGAATCGTTTTCACTGGTCGCCGTTGAGGCGGCCCAGATGGGGCGGCCGGTGGTTGCCGCCGCTGCCGGCGGCTTGCGCGAAGTTGTGCGCGAAGGGGAAACAGGGCTGCTGGTCGAATTGGAAAGCCCCCAGGCGATTGCTACTGCTGTCGGTACGCTTCTTGTCGATCCGCAACGCACCGGAAAAATGGGGAATGACGCCCGGGAATGGGCGCGGAATGCATTCGGCCTGGATCGGATGATTGGCGAATACGAGACTGTCTACCGGAGGTTGGCCGTAGCCAAGCCTCAGGTAGGGAGTAATGAGGTCAGGCCATGACCCGTACCCATAAGGATCCGGTTAACTTGGTGAGCGTGATCATCCCTGTTTTCAACGGCGAAAAATATCTGGAAGAGGCCATTGCCAGCGTAACAAAGCAATCGTATCGTTCTCTGGAGATCATCATCGTGGACGACGGTTCGACCGACGGCAGCGCCGACATCGCCCGGCGTCACAACAACGTCACTTATTGCTTCCAAAAAAACGCCGGGCCCAGCTCTGCCCTCAACCGTGGTGTTGATCTGGCTGGTGGAGATTTTTTTGCTTTTTTGGACGCCGATGACATATGGAGTGCGAACAAGCTTGCCAGCCAAATGGAGTGCCTGGCCCGGAATCCCTCACTGGACGTGGTTTTTGCCCATGTCGAGCAGTTTTGCAGTCCCGAACTGCAGGCCTGGGAAACATCGAGGATTCCCGATGCCCTTAAGATCGTTCCGGGCTATTGCGCCGGAACGATGCTCATTCGCCGCCTGTCCTTTTACCGCGCCGGCCATTTTGATCGCCGCTTGCAGGTGGGGCAATTTCTCGCCTGGTACATGAAAGCGAATGACGATGGCTTGCGCGGCCGGATGTTGCCGGAAATCTTGCTGAAAAGGCGTTGGCATACAACCAATATGGGGATCAGGGAGCGAGCGTCGCGATCCGAGTACGCCCGAATCTTGAAAGCTTCCCTGGACCACCGCCGGCAGCGGCTGCGCCTGCCGGGCACCAAGGGATAAAATGAGCGGTCCGACCATGGCGCCGGTGCCCATCATTCCACGTAAAAACGGAGTCGGATGTTCCTGCGCCGAAACGGGAAGCGGAGGTATCGTTCCATGAAAAACGGCAGCTTTTGGCGGGCTGCGCTAGAGACGAAATTCTGGCCCGATCGTGTTCAGGAACTGCTGTTGCGGGCAACGCTTGCCCCGGGCGCTGTTGCCGGCGAATCGTACACAAAATGGCTGGCCCTGGCCGATTGTGATCACCTGGATCAGGGTTCATACCGCATGCTGCCCTTGCTGGCCCGCAACCTGGGCCGCCAGGGGATACGCGACCCTTTTTTGAAACTTTGCCAGGGTATCCATCGCCATACCTGGGTCCGCAACCAGATGCAACTCAGCCAGACCAGGGAATTGCTGAAGGATTTCCGCCGGGAGGGAATCCCTGTCATGCTGCTTAAAGGGGCGGCACTGGCCCTCGCCTATTACGCTGACTGCGGCCTGCGTCCCTTCGAGGACATCGACCTGCTCGTCCCGACCGCTCAGGCGCAGCCCGCCTTTGCCCTGCTGCGCCGGATGGGCTTCCTTCCTTGCCATTTCCCTGGACGTGAGATCACCCGGGAGTATTCGGGAATAATCCACGCCGTGACCATGGTGAACGAACGGGGACTGGTGGTCGATCTGCATTGGCATCTCTTATTCGAGTGCCTGAACCCAAATGACGACGCTGACTTCTGGGGCGCGTCCCAGCAATTGGACAAGGAATCTGATCCACTCTATGTGCTCTGTCCCACCGACCAGCTTTTTCACGCCTGCGTGCACGGCTGCAGGCACCAGGTCGGCGGAACGAATATCCCACCCATTCGCTGGGTGGCCGATGCCCTGACCATCATGGCCGTCGCCGGCGAGCGGATCGATTACCGGCGTCTTGGCCAGCTGGCACGGGAGCGCCAATTAGGGCTGGCCCTGAAGCTGACCCTGGGCTATTTGCGCGACCCATGGCGAGCGACGCTGCCCGAATCTTTCCTGAGCGAAATGGCCGATTGGCCGGTGTCCGCTTGGGAACGCGCTGAATTACGGACCCAGCAAAAAACCTTTGGATTCTTGGGTCCCCTGCCCATGATCTGGCGCTATTACCGCCGGTTCAAACGAAACGGTG
>JALHTJ010000228.1 GCA_022865785.1 Candidatus Aminicenantota bacterium | reverse complement strand
TGCTCTGCCAATTGGCTTCGGGCAGAGAGGATAAAAAGTGTATTTTGGCTGCGCCCGCTTCCCGACACATACGGATTACGGCACGGACGATTTCCGGGTGGGTGTAGGCGCCGGGGTTGTTGCGCTGGGCATTCGCCAGTACAACTACTTTGGAATTCTTTTTGACGAAACGTTTCATGCCCCCGATTTTTTGCACTGCTTTCAATGTCGCAGCATACGAGTCCTTACTTTCCACGACTGCGATATCGGGAGTTTTTGCGGCATCCAGAATTCCTGGTGCCGCAATGATCGATGTGGCTCCAAGTAAGGCCCCGGTTTTTATGAAAGAACGGCGGTCCATATTTTTTTTCATGAATACCTCCTCGCAGAATGGATATTAGCAATTATTAAAAAAGATAGCAAAAAAACAGTTACCTTCTTCAGTTAATCATTATATTCAATATGCCAGGCCAAATGAAGTTGTAAAGGCCTTAGAAGAATTGAGTGAAAATAATTAGCAATATAAAGCCCATTGCATCCGACCTGTGGGGCTGAGGCGTTTTGATTGGTTATTGGAGTTAAAGTTATTTTACAGTTTTTCATAACGAAATACGGGGACGCCCAGTTCCCATGGCCCAGATAACACAAGATTGCAAGATTAAGCGGCAAAATCTATAATAAAATTAACCTTGTATTGAATACCAGAAAACTCAGGGTTGGGAGCGAGGAGATTTTTTTAATAGTTTAATCATGTTTTCCCGGGTGAGCATGAGCAAATCGTTTTTTCTTTCCACAAAAGGTTGAAGATCATCTGTTACCTTTTTCCAATCCAATGTTAAAATTTTTTGGGCCATCACCTGTGGCCAATTTGACGAATGAACGGCAGGTCCTGACCACCTTGACTGTTTGAGCGCCTGCTGCAAAAACTCGATATTGGGATCGGGCCATGTTGGATCGGACAAATACCAGAACAAGTCAAAAAGGTCCCGTCCTTTGGTATAGGGACGCGAAAAAATGGCATGGAGTTTCCCGGCCAGCAATGATGGCTGGTCATAATGAAACAGGTTCAGCAAAACATGACGACGAATGATGGTTGTGGTTGTTTTGCCTCCACCGGGTGGATTGGTATCGATTTCAAGCTTAAGCGAAAGAATTTCATTCTGATGGCTGGATAAACCCAGTTCATATAACAAGCCTGGAAATCGCAGCCAGGCACTTTTGACTGCTGTTTTTCCGGAGGTCTTAATTTCAACTTGATAGTTTTCAGCTGCCAAAGCCCGCTGAACATAATCAACTGTGTTGGCCAGATTTAAAGTCCCGGAAGGCTGCAACAAACAAAAATCCAAATCCTCGGAGTAGCGCGGCAGACTAAATAAAAACCTCAATGCCGTTCCGCCATGAAAAATCCAGGCGCCGAATGCTCCACTCTCCTGAAGAAGCTGCAGAATACGTGCCTGGAGATACTCCCTGGTCATGTTTCGGGCCTGGAGCTCATTAGCCGCCGAGGCATTGATCTGTTTAATATAGTCTTTCATTGTTCTTGGATGTCCTGGCAATGTGCTAAAATGACCTGTACTGAACGCTGAAGTTTCGGGCTGCCGCTGCTGTTGGCAAATTCCCATAAGATATCCTCTTTCAGGATATTGGTATTTTGCAGCCTTAATTCCTGTAAATAATTCGGAAAATCAATTTTTGCAGTCAAATAAACAAGATCCAGCAATGCTTTTTCCGGCCTGGCAATAAAGACTGATTGACCCTTGACCATCTCAATGGTTTGAAATCCAAAAAAAAGCACCTTTTTCACGTGCTTGAAAATGTAATCTCCTAAAGGATTGGAAACGGTTTCCGGACGTCCCGTGCTGATGCTGGTAACCTGGGCTACGTATTCCGGAATCAGGTGATAATAAGCCAAGGCGGATTGGAGACTAACATAAGATCCTTTTTTCATTTGATTGGCCAGAACAAAAGGATGGGGACGAGTCTGTCCGTATTCATCTGAAAACGTATACAAGCCACGACGAATCTGGATCAACGAACCTGCTTTCACCCATCGTGAAAGTTGCTTCCCCAAATCTACCGTGCTGACTGGACCGGCTCTAAGAAGACTGGAATGGAAAAAAGGTTCGCGACCGACCATTTTCAGCAATTGACTCCATTTCATAGCAATAACATACCACAATTGGTATATTATTGCAACAATTCCCTCTTTTATTTTTTAGTGGCGAAATAATTCAGGATGCGTTTGAACAGGGTTGCGGATCTTTTTTGGAGAACGGCGCTGTCCGTCCTACGATTTTTCTCGCTGAATAGCCGCATCTCCTCCTGGCGCCGGGTGATCACCTGCGAAAGCTTCAAGGCCATTTTTTTGTTCATGTCGATGACTTGTTTGAAGTGCGCCGACGACACCAGGACGATGACGCTTTCGCGGTCAGCCACGACCGTGGCGTTGAATTTATCACCGGTAACCAGGGAGATTTCACCGAAAAAGTCGCCGGCACCGAGCCGGGCGATGACCTGGCCGCTTTTAAGCACATTCACGGCGCCGGAATAAATGTGATAAAAATGATCGCTGGCGTCGCCTTCGCGGATGATGGTCTCAGCGCCACCGAAAACCTTGTATTCGGCCAGCGCCAACAGATCGCGGAACTTCTCCGCCTCGATCTCGCGCAGTACGTCGTTGCCCTGCAGAACTTCGGCCAGGGCCTGCCGGGGGATCTCGGCGCTCCGCTCCGGCTTAATGTAGACATCGCGCTTCGGATAGGGGATCTCGACACCCTGGCGCCGGAAAGCGTACCAGATGCGGCGCCTGGCCTCGGAAGCAATGATGTTGTGCCGAGCGTAGTCGTCGATCCAGAACTTGACAAGGTAATTCAGCGCGAAATCGGCGAAATCCGCCAGCTGCACTTCCGGCGGCGGCTCACGGCGAATTTCTGGCATGGACTCCAGGGCTTTAAGGATGGCGGCGCCCACCCGGTCGGGGCTGTCCTGGTAACTGGCTCCTACGCCTATTTTCAGGCAAACGGGCTGCCGTCCCGAGCCATAGATCAGGACTTCGGCTTTGGCCGCCGTCTGGTTGGGGATGACGATCAGTTCCCGGTCTATGGTGCGGATCTTGAACGAGCGCCAGCCGAACTGCTCCACCCGCCCCTCGCGGTCGCCGATGCGCAGCCAGTCCTCAAGCTTGAAAGAATCTTCAAAATTCAGGACGATGCCGGAAAACAGGTTGCCCAGGATGTCCTGCAGGGCGAAGCCGATCACCACGGTCAGGACCGCCGATGAAGCCCAGAGAGCCGTGGGCCTGATGTTCAGGTAGTAATTCAGGATCAGCAGGATGCCGACGATATAGAGGACAAAAACCACTACTTCCTTGACCAGTTTGGGATAGCGGATCCTCTGCTTTTTCACGACCAGGAAATCGAACACGAAATAGGCCAGGATCCTGATGGCCAGGATCAGCAGCAAAAACCAGAACAGCAGCCAGAGGGTGAACATCAGCTGCGGCGAATAAAAAAATCTTCTAAGCAGACTGCTGCTGAACAAGGCAATTCCCGCAGTCAGGATGATCAGCAGCAGTTGCAGAAGGGCAGTCTGCCTGATCAAGCCGCCAGCATGTTTATTGCTGCCCATGAAAAACAGAACCGCCAACAGCGAAATAAAAAAAACAGGCAGGGCGAACAGCCAATTCATGGGCAAACCTCCGCTGGGGCGTCAGTGCCGCAATCGATCAGAAAGCGGTACTTATTCGACGGAAAATGGATCCGACTGAACCGGGGGAACCATGGTATTGGCCTTGTCCTTGGCCTTAGCGCCCAGCTTGGCCATCAATTCCTCGGACAGGGAAAAGGTCAGCTTGATGTGGTCGGCCGCGGAACTCAATTGAATGCTGTTGAGCAGCTGGGCCAGCTCGGGTTCCTTGGCGGAGCCCATGGCGCCCAGCGATTTCAGGCCGTTGAGCATGTCGGCGATCTGTTTGTTCCCTTCCTCGTTAAAAGAGATCAAGCGGAATTCTCCGGAAAAATTCTTGTTTTTGTAATCCATGAAAGCGGTAAAAGCTTCGGCCTTGCTCAGATCCATGGGCATCATGCCGCCGCTGGGAGCACTTTTCATTTTTTCCGGGATATTGCCGATAGCCATCCAGAACATACTTTTTTTGTCAAGCTTGTCCACATATTTCATCAGGCTTGCGGTCTGCAGAACGTTTTTGCCCTTGTCCAGGGCCAGGTCAATGGTCTTCCTGACCTGAAGCGGAGAGCCGATGACAATATTGGTCTTGTTCAGGAAAGCCAGGCGGGTATCCTTGGCGGAATCTTCATTTTTTAAAGTGTAAATATTCCGGTCACGGTATTTTTCTTCAGCTGTGAGTGCCTGGTTCTTTTTAAGCACGGCCAACAACTTGTCGGCATCATATTTCAGGTTGACAATGCCCACCATTTCCTGGTTTTCGCTGTCAACGCCGCCGTACATGGCTCCGACCACCGCGAAAACATCCTTTTGAAGATCGATGCCGGTCTGTTGGACGAAATCACCGTAATTCTTGAAAGCTTTGCCGGCTTTGGCGTTCTTCTGCCAATCATCCTTGATCATCTTGTCGAAAAGATCCAAAGCGGCGAACTGCTGGAAATTGAAAGCCATGAGCATGGAAGGGCCTTCGGGCACCATGGCCAGCATGGCCTCACTGTTTATTTGTCCGGGCGCCTTTTTCGTGCAGGCCGGGACCAACAGCAGTACAACAAAAACAAGGGTCAAAACCAGTAATTTCATTTTCATGATAGTCTCCTTAAAAACTTAGCAAATATCATCACCGGGGAATATAGCACAGTCAGAAAAAAAATCAAATATGTCGACACCGCGGCGCTGAACTTTTCGGCTGCGGCTTGCGTATAGTCACCATCAGGCATAAAAGAAATGATCAAACTGGAAAACATCAGTTTCAGTTACGGCGACATTGAGGCGATCAGCAACATTTCGCTTAGCCTGCCCGCCGGTATTTTCGGCCTGCTCGGCCCCAACGGCGCCGGCAAGACCACGCTGATGAAGCTGCTGCTCGGTTTCCTGGTCCCGGCTTCGGGCCGGGGCGAGATCATGGGCCAGGCTCTAGCTGAAAAACAAAAATCCCTGCGCCGCGGCATCGGCTACATGCCGGAAAGCGACTGCCTGATCCCGGGCATGGACGCCGTTGCCTTAACCGCTTACCTGGGCGAATTGAGCGGCATGCCGCGCCAGGAAGCCATGAAAAGGGCCCACGATGTCCTGTATTACGTGGGCCTGGAAGAATCACGCTACCGTCAGGTGGAGACCTATTCCGCCGGCATGAAGCAGAGGCTGAAGCTGGCCCAGGCGCTGGTCCACGATCCCAAGCTGCTGCTGCTCGACGAGCCCACTTCGGGCATGGATCCCGCCGGACGCAAGGAAATGCTGGAACTCATCCGCGATATCGCCAAAAAGGAAAGCATGAACATCATCATTTCCTCGCACCTGCTGCCCGATATCGAAAGCACCTGCCGGCAGGTGGTCATCATGAACAAAGGACGTATCGTTGCCGAAGAATCCATCGCCGGGCTCAAAAAAGACAACTTCAACATCTATGAGATCAAGGTGGTCGGTGAGCATGCGCCGTTCTTCGCGAAACTACGGTCCCTGCACTGCGGGGTAGAGGAAAAAGACCAGACACTGTTCCACATCCTGTTGCCCGGCGACGTCGCACCGGCCGCGCTGTTCCGGGCCGCCCACAAAACCGGCGTGCAGATCCGCCATTTCAGGCAGAGCCGGACATCCCTGGAAGACGCTTTCATGGACGTTATCAATGAAGCAAATGGACATTAGAGAGAAAGGCTACCGTCACTGGGAAGGCGAATTGAAGTTCTCACACTTCAACTGGCTGCCCATCACCCTCAATGGCGTGAAAACCGTTTTCAGGAAAAAGTACGCCAAGCTCATCTTTTCCCTAAGCGCCTCCACGTTTTTCGTTTTCCTGGCGGCCGTATACGCCTCCACAAAGCCCGAATTGAAAATTCTCGGTGAATTGGTCCGCCTGCTTAAAAGCGACGCCGAACTTTTCAAAACATTTTACGCCAACGGATTCCTGATCTTCATGCTGGTCATCCTGAGCATTTTCAGCGGCGCCGACCTGATCTCGGCCGACCTGAAATCCAAGGCCTTTCCGCTGTATTTCGCCAGGCCCCTGTCCCGGGGGGATTACCTGACCGGAAAATTCGCCATCGTGCTTTTTTACCTGCTGTCCTTCACCCTGGTGCCGGGGATCCTGCTGCTGCTGTTCAAGATGATTTTTTCCGGCAGCCTGTCATTTTCGCCCCTGCTGCTCCTGGGCATACTGGTTTTTCCCCTGCTCGTCTGCGTTTTCCTTGCTTCCCTGACCCTGGCCCTTTCCATTCTCAGCCCCAACACCAAATTCATCCAGATCGCCATCTTCCTGGTCTACATGTTTTCCAACAACCTGGCCCAGATACTGAAAGCCATTTTTAAAAGCGATTATTTTTTCCTGGTCTCACTGCCCGGCAACATCCAGCAGCTGGGAAGCTTCATCTTCGGCACCAAGCCGGCCTTCAACTTCCCGGCCTGGCTTTCGGCGCTGCTGCTCACCGCCATTTCGGTCCTGGCCGTCAGCTGGCTTTCCTGGCGCATCAAGAAGGCGGAGGCACGCGCATGACCGCCGTTTTAAAGGCCGAAAAACTCTCCAAGTGGTACGGCAATATCCTGGGCATCAGCGATATCAACCTGGAAATCGGCAGCGGCATCACCGGGCTGCTCGGTCCCAATGGCGCCGGCAAATCTACGTTCCTGAAAATCGCCGCCGGCCAGCTCAAACCCAAGATCGGCAGCCTGACGGTATTCGGAGCAGCTGTCTTCGGCAACCATCAACTGTTCCGACGCATCGGTTTCTGCCCTGAGCACGACAGCGCCTACATGGAAATGAGCGGTTGGCAGTTCATCTTGCTGCTGGCCCGGCTGCACGGCTTCAACGGCACCGAGGCCGGGGCGATGAGCGAAAAAGCTTTGGCCACAGTCGGGCTGCTGGAAAGCAAGGACCGCGAGATCAAAGGCTACAGCTTCGGCATGCGCCAGCGCCTGCGCCTGGCATCCAGCATTCTCCATGAACCCGAGATGCTGATGCTGGACGAACCGCTGCGCGGCGTCGATCCGCTGTGGCGCATCAAGATCATGAAGCTGATCAAGGACTATGGCAAGCAGGGACGGACGGTGATCATTTCCTCGCACATCCTGCCCGAAATCGAAGCCATGACCAGCGAGATCGTTCTCATTCACCAGGGGAAAATTTTTGCCAAGGGCGACATCCACCGCATCCGCGGCCTGATCGACAGTCATCCTCACCAGGTCTCCATTCGTTGCCCGCAGCCGCGGCAGCTGGCCCAAAAACTCATTGACAGCGATTTCGTGCTAAGCGTCGATTTCGATAAGGATGGGCACAGCCTTACAGTCAAAACCAATCAGCGCGACCTTTTTTTCACGGTCCTGATCGGTCTCATCGCCGAAAGCGGCCTGGAGATCGAGGAAATAACCTCTCCTGACGACAACCTGCAGGCGGTTTTCGATTACCTGATCGGGAAATGAACATGCAAACACAAAACCCCACGCGAATCATTTTCGCCAGTTTTTTTAAAAGCGGGTTCAAGGCCAAGCGCATGCGGGTGTTCATCCTGCTCAGCCTGATCCCGGTCGTGCTGATGCTGGCCGCCCGCGTCATGGAAACGGCCGGCTCCCTGGCCGCGGACGCCTCTGCCGATTTCTTCGCCAAGGTCATGCTGGTCCTGTATTTCCAGCTGCTGATCCCGGTGCTGGCGCTGTTCTTCGGCTCGACCATCGTCAATGAAGAACTGGACAACAAGACGCTGGTCTACCTGACCACGGTTCCGGTAAGCCGCCGCGCTGTGCTGCTGGGCAAGTACCTGGCCGCTTTCCTGCAAGCCGCCTTGCTGGTCGGCTTCGGCTTCCTGCTCTGCTTCCTGGCTTCTGCCCTCACCCGTTTGGGCGAAGCGGCCGCCTGGGAAGAGCTGGCGGTATTCCTGGGCACGGCGCTGCTGGCCCTGTTCTGCTACAGCGCCCTGTTCACCGCCGCAGGCGCCTTCATGAAAAAATCGGTGCTCATCGGCCTGTTCTTCGTTTTCGGCTGGGAGAGCGTGGTGCAGTATTTCCCCGGCGTCACCCAGAAATTCACCATCATCCATTGGATCAAATCGCTGCTGCCGGTGCCG
>JALHTJ010000227.1 GCA_022865785.1 Candidatus Aminicenantota bacterium | reverse complement strand
GTAGCCGATGGTGGCGGTGATGTCGCCGCTGTAGCGCAGGTGATGGATGAAGCTGCTGCGGAAGACTGCCATCAGCAGGGAGGCGGGAATGCCGTGGCCGGCGACGTCGTTGATGCTGAAAACGATTTGCCGTTCATCAAGGGGCATGATCTCATAATAATCTCCGCCCACCTTTGATGACGGTATATTCAGAAAAGCGATGTCCAGGCCGGGGAAAATAACGGGATCCTGCTGCAGGAACGACTGCTGGATGGTGCGGGCGATCTGCAGTTCCTTCTCAATTTTTTCGTTTTCCAGCATCTGGCGGATGAGAACGGCGTTTTGCAGCGGGATGGCCAGGAAGGCGGCCATTTTGGTTAAAAGACGCAGGTCGACCCGGGTGAATTTCCCCTTTTTTTTGTTTACCGCCTCCAGGACTCCGAGCAAGCGCCCGGCCATGAGCACCGGCACGCCAAGCAGGGAGCGGGTCTGAAAATTTGTTTTCTTGTCCACTGCGGCCGTGTGGCGGCGGTCGCGGCTGCAGTCATCGATGATAACGCTGCGGCGTTTGGCCGCGATCCAGCCGGCCACTCCCTGGCCCTTTTTAAGGACGATCTTTTTCAATTCGCTGGCCTTTTTTCCGGTCGCCGTCTCAAAGATCAATTCTTCCTTTTCGCTGTCGTATATGAATATGGAAGCTTCTTCGCAGGCCAAATAGCCGCGGATACCGGCGGTGATCTTTTCCAGCAGCAGACCAAGGTTGACCTCGGAATAGAGGTCGAGCATTTCTTTTTTAAAACGGCTGATACGGTCCATTACCGATCACCTCGTCTTGAGCAATCTGAATCGCTGAAGCTGTTCGAGGGATTGTTTCCGGCCATGGCTCCTCCCGGAGCCCACTATAATCAATCGTTAAAAAAAAGTCAATGCAGTGGCCTTCTCGCCGCTAAAAGCTGGCCGTTCCGGCCATATCGGCATGGTGAGCATATATTCCCTCTTTGGTTGACATTCCCGGCAAAGATTGCTAGTCTTGTCCTGTTGATTTCCTTATGAATTTTAGAGGAGGCGTGCATGAACGGACGCGGAAAACGGCGCTGGTCGATACTTTTTCTTTTGACGTTGATGTTGGGTGTTTTGGGGATCGTGACCGGCCCGGCTGTTGAAAGCCAGAGCAATGAACCTCAATATGCGGAAGGGGAAGTGCTGGTCAAATTCAAATCCGGGACCACCCTGGCCGCGGCTGAGGTCATAGCCGCCGACCTTTCCATTGACGGCATGCGCGAGTTCCGTATCCTTTCGCAGATGCGCCAACGCCCGTTTTTGCTGATGAGCTCGGCGCGCCGTTCTACCCGGGAATTGCTGGCCGCCCTGCAGGCCAACTCTCAAGTGGAAGCCGTTTCCCCCAATTACCGCCGCCGCCTGCAGCGTTTGCCAAATGACCCCAAATTTGCAAAACTCTGGGGCCTGAGTAAGATCAGCGCTCCGGCGGCCTGGGAAAAAACCGTTGGTTCCCCGGGCGTGGTGCTCGCCGTTCTGGATACCGGGGTCGATTACCGCCATGAAGACCTGGCTGCCAACATGTGGCGCAACCCCGGTGAAATCCCTGGCAACGGCATCGACGACGACGGCAACGGCTTTGACGATGATGTCTATGGCTATGACTTCGCTTCCGACCGCTTCGGCAAGAATGACAGCGACCCCATGGATATCGACCACCACGGCACCCATGTGGCCGGGACCATGGCCGCGACCGGCAATAACGGCATCGGTGTCTGCGGCATTGCCTGGAACGTCCGCATCATGGCCTTGAAGTCTTTCCGGCCCGACATGTACATTTACGATTCAGATTCCATCGAGGCTATCGAATATGTCATTTTAATGAAGCGGGATTATGGTGTCAATCTGGTGGCCATCAACGCTTCCTTCGGAGGTGGCGGAGAAAATGTGCTGCAGAAAGATGCTATCGCCGCTGCGGGCAGCCAGGGAATTGCTATGGTCTGTGCCGCGGGTAATGACGGAGCGGACAACGATACCACCCCTTTTTATCCGGCCGGCTATGACCTGCCCAATATCATTGCCGTGGCCGCGACCGACAGCAACGACCAGCTTGCCTCTTTTTCTAATTACGGCGCTACCACGGTCGACATGGCCGCCCCCGGGGTGGGCATTCTCTCTACGGTGCCGACCGGCAAGGGATTGGAGGCGTGGCTGAAGTCGGGGGGTGACGTTTTCGACGCCAATGCCCTGGAATTTTCCGGGATGACTTCCTCATCGGGCCTGGCCCGTCCGATCTATGACTGCGGCCGCGGATTGAGCGCGAGTTATTTCCCGGCCGGCGTTAACGGCAACATTGCCCTGATCGAGCGTGGCGACAACACCTTCAAGGAAAAAACGATCAATGCCCAGGCCGCCGGGGCCGTGGCCGTTGCCATCTTCAATAATGAGTCGGGAAATTTTTCAGGGACCTTGGGCAGTGCCGGGAGCTGGATCCCGGTAGTTTCCCTGGCCCGTGCAGACGGTTTGCAGATCAGGTCCCGTGGCGTTCATCAGGTCACCCTGGTAAATCGCCCGGCGAATTACGGGATCATTGACGGCACCTCCATGGCCGCCCCGCATGTATCCGGGGCCCTGGGTCTGCTGGCTGTGCAATTTCCCGGCGACGATCTTCCCAAACGCATAAGCCGGCTCTATTCCGGCGCCGACCGCCTGGGGTCACTGGAAAACAAGATGAAAACCGGGGCCCGTTTAAACCTGGCCCGCGCGCTTTCACAGAGTTTGATATTGACCATTACGGTTTCACGCCAGCAGGCCAGCGTCTGGGTGGTGAACAAGGATTTCGCTGAAGTGTATTTCAGCGTGGAGAAAGATCCGGGGGCAGTGATCAGCGGCGAGACCTACACGGTTTATCGCAAAACCCTCAGCGGCAGCTACGAGTCTCGCAAGGAGATCGCCGCCGGCGAGATCCAGAACGGCGGATATTCCTTCTATGACAAATACCTTGACCATGCGGTGTCGTACACCTACGTGATCCAGGCCCGGAACGCCCAGGGCGAGGTCATCGCCCTGTCCAATGAACAGAGCATTTGAGGTGCTGAAATGAAAAAAATCATAATGACCGTTTTATTCCTGTCATTTTTCCTGTCATTGCCCGCTGCCGGCGAGCGGTTTTTTGCCAGCGCCGGCGTCGCGGCCGTGTTGCCTGGCGACAAGAACTTTACCGATATATACGGTCAAGTGCAATTCAGCCCGGAACTCAGGGCCGGTTATAATTTGCATGAAAATTTCTATTTATGGCTGGGCTACAGTTTTTTTACCGCCAAGGGCGTTGTTCCCAAGCTGGAAGACAAAACCACGGCCAGCCAGAATTTCCTCACTCTGGGGGCGGGTTGGGAAAGCCGGCGCGGCCGCCGCCTGCAGGCCGAGCTGTTCGCCGCCCTGCTCATGGCCGGCTTAAGGGAAAAAGCCATGGGCGAAACGGTCAGTAAATCGGCGTTCGGCTTTGAGGCAGGAACCGGCCTGCGCTATTTTCTGCGGGAAAAGGTTTTTCTGGGGCTGGCTGTTTCTTATGCCGCTGCCTGGACCACGGCCCGCTTCGCCGAAAAAGAAACCGCTATCATCCTGGGCGGTCTGCGCCTGTGCGGTCGTCTTGGTTTTCGATTTTAGAATAAATTTCAGAAGCCGCGCAACAGGTCGAGGAAGTCTTCAGGGCCGAGGAAACCTGAAAAGCGCCCCCTTTCAACGCCCAGGGCATCGAGAATGATGACCGTGGGCATGCCAATGATGCCCAGTTCTTTTTTTAAAAGATCGTTTTTTTCGTTTTTGCGGGTGAAGTCCAGCTTGACCAGAATGGTATCGGCAAGGGCGGCGCGGACATGGTCGCGGCTGAAGGTCTTTTCGTCCAATTCGCGGCAGGCCGCGCACCATTCGGCCCAGGCGTCGATCAACAGCCGTTTGTTTTCCAGTCGGGCCCTTTGTTTGGCCTGGGACAGATCGTCAAGCCAGGGCAACGTTTCTTTTGCCTGCGTAGCGCCTGTAACCGCGGTGGGGAAGAATCGTTGGGAAAGTCCCTGGTAAAACAGGACGGCGCCGCACAAAAAAACCAGGACCACGGCAGTCCGGGCCAGGACCTGGGAAATGCCTCCCTCAGCTTGGGGACGGAACAGGCCGAAGGCCACGGCCAGGGCGATAAGATAAGTTCCCCAAAGCAGCAGCGTCAACCAGGGTTTGAGAATGTTGGCCAGGAAAAAGATGCCGCCGGCGATGAGCAGGGCCGAGAAAAAATATTTCACGGTGCTCATCCATTTGCCGCCGCGGGGCAGGGCGGCGATGGCCCCGGAAAATGTTCCGGCCACAAGAAAAATGACGCTCATGCCCAGGGAGAAAACGAAAGTCAGCCAGAAACCAAGAAAGACATTCCCCGACTGGCTGATCCAGGAGAGCAAAGCGATGAGCACCGGGCCGACACAGGGGGCGGCGATGACGGCGGAAATCCCGCCGACGATCAGGGCGCCGGCAATGTCGCTTTTGTGGCTGCCTGACACCTTGGACGATATCCAGGCCGGTACCGGGATGGAAAACAGCCCGGCCAGGCTCAGTCCCATGATAATGAAAATGGCGGCGATGGCCGTGACCACAATGGGGTTTTGAAAAGAGATGCCGATCAGCGAACCGGTCTTGGCGGCGACCACTCCCAGGAGCGAATAGACAAGGGACAATCCCAGGACGAAGAACAGGGAGAGGGTGAAACCTTTCAATTTTCGCCCGCCGCTGCGGCCGCCCACGTAGCCCATGATGATGGGGATGACCGGGTAGACACAAGGCGTCAGGCTGGCCAGGAAGCCGGCCGCGAAAACCAGGATGAACAGCAGCAAGGATGCCTGGCTGAACTGGCCGCGGATGAGATCTTCCAAGCGGCGCGACAGCGGTTTGTTTTTGTGAGCGGTGGCTGGATCTATGGCGCTGTTGAAATCGGGCCCGACAGCGACCTGGACCCGGCTCTGGTCCGGAGGATAACACAGCTCTTGCGGATATTCCTGGCAAATTTGAAACGAGACATCAAAATTAAGCTTGACTGGATTTTTTATGGCGTTCAGTTTTTTCAGAAGAACGCGGACGCTGAACTCTCCCTTGAAGACGTTTTCGTCGCCGAAAGGGACGCCGGCCGGAAATATGGCTTTGAGCACGGCGACGGAATCATTTTTTTTGAGTGTGATTGCGAAAAAATTGTTTTTCAAGTCGGTGATGTGATAGCCGGCCGGGACCTGGAAGTGGAAAACGACGGTACCTGATGCCGGCGCGACCCGGGCGACAATCCGCGGCTGCACCGCTTCCTGGCCGCCGAACTGGGGCCAGACAGGGCGCAGCAACGCGAAAAGCAGGCAGACGGTAAATAATATTTTCTTTTTCATGGGGTTTCAATGGTAGCAAAAAAATTCTCAGCGGTCAATCGCCGGGCTTGGCCTGTCCCTGGTTTTTGTGCTACAATCGGTTCTCATGTGGAGGTCGAAATGGCTAGAGTAAAATTTGTTTTCTTGCTGCTGCTGGGGATTTTATCGTTCGTTGCCGCGGCCAAAACCTTGTCGGTTGAAAGCCGCTGGCAGACAACGCCTATCCAGGTCGATGGCGATATCGGCGACTGGATGGCGCCGTTGTTCCATTCGGAAAAATCGGTGCAGGTCGATTATGCCTTCTGCAATGATGCGGACAATCTGCACTTGATCTTCATTTTCAAAGAGCAGAAATACCTGAGTTCCCTGGCCCGGACCGGGCTTACCATCTGGTTCAATGACCAGGGCAAAAAGAAAAAGAATCTGGGTTTGCGCTTTGAGAAAAAAACGCTTGCCAGCGCCGAACTGATCGCCGTGATGGAAAAGAAAAGCGGTCCCTTGACCGAGGAAAAGAAAAAGGAAATGCTGGCCAAACCAGCTTACATCATCAACCAGTTTATGGCGGTTGACGGCGACAATAATGACCAAACCGACATGATCTTCAAGCAAGGGTCGCTGCCGGAATTCACTTCCCTGGCCGCGTCCGGGCGACTGGCTTTTGAGTTCAGGATCCCCGTCACTCCGCTCAACGGGCTCAATCTTGCCCCGGGCAAGACGGTGACAGTGGGCTTCGATTGGGGTGGAACCACCAAGGAAATGCGCCGGCAGCTGCTGCAGCGCGGCGGTTACGATGGCGAGGGAGGCGGCGGCCTGCCTGAGGCCCCGGACCTCGATCCCGAAGGCATGGGCCAGCGCGACAGCGGCGGTCTGCCCAGTCAGCGCGGGCCCAAGCACCATATCTTTTGGTGCCAACTGACCCTGGCTGCCGAAAGCAAGTGATCTTTAGTTCCTGACCTACCGGCTCGGACGGCCTTTGCCCGCACGCAGGCGGAAGCGGCCGATCAACTGGCCGGCGGCGGTTCGTACGTCGACGCGCAGGATCGAAGCGCTGCTGATATTTTTAAAGGTGCGGAAAGTCCAGAGGCGGAATCCGCTTTTGCGGCCGCCGCTGAGATTGATCAAAGGCGAAGCATAAACCATTTGTCCATCCAGATACCAGCGATGGCTGACCCGGTCCTTCAAGCCGAGCGGGGCCGCGATTGCGCTCAGGGCGAATATCTTTTTGGGGCCACCGCCGGGGAGTTCGCTTAAACGTTCACTGAGTCGGTTGTTCTGCTTATCCCAATCCAGGCTGAACCCGCTTTCAAGGAGACGCAGCGGCGCCGGCGGGATCAGCGGCCGGCCGATCTCGCTTATCCCTGCCAATAACAGTGCGGCGGCCAGTATGCTCAGCAGCCGGTCGCGGGTTTTTACTCCGCGCTGGGCCAAGCTGAAGGAAGCGAATCCGACCAGGGCCAACAGGGCGCTCAAGCGCAGGGCGAAGAAATTCCTGAAATTCCACACCACGGGCAGCATGACATTGATGCAGGCAAACAGGTTGAAGGCGAAAAACACGGCCGGCAGCCATTTTTTTACGGTCAGGTAGCGGTCGTAGATAATATCCATGGTGGCCAGCAGGGCTGAAACGGCCAGCAGCAGCACGAATAGCATGTTGCTTGCTCCCCAGGTGGCGCTTAAATAATAGATGGGCAGAATGAAAAACAGCAGCTGCTGGTAAAAATTGCGCTGGAAATAGTTGATCAGCAAGCGCAGGCGTCGGCGCCAGTGTTCCGGGATGCTGCTCAGGCCGACCAGTAGAGGCAGGGCCAAGCTGCTTAGCCAGATAAAGGCGATGTGGAAAACAGCCAGGCGCAGGTAGGTGAAATTTTTGGTGCCCAGCCACATCACGCCAATACCCAGGAGCAGGGAGTAGGAACTGTGAAACCACCAGAGCTTGTCCTGGTGCCGGTTCAGGAATCCGCTGAAAAATCGTTTAATCGCTTCCATTTGAGGTTGGTAAACGAGTATTTTATAAAATTCGGCCGCGATTTACAAGTGCTGTGCCATTCGCTTTGGGGTGAGGAATAGGCGTAAGGCATACAGCCGTACGGTTGACGATAGGAAATTCCAAGCACCAAATACCAATGACCGAATGATCAAAACAAAAAAAAAGTGTTAGTGATAGTGTTGGTGTTAGGAAGAAAACCCCCGAGATCTTAATGAAATCTTTGAAGTGCTTGCTGCTAACACTACCACTTACACTAACACTGGGTTTTCTAGGAATTTGGGATTTGTTTTTGAAATTTTAGTCTTCCGTTCTTAACCTTGAACCGTACACCGTCAACCGTTTGCCGTATGCCGTTTTTTATGGTAATATAAGTTCTAAATGCACCTGTAGCTTAATGGATAGAGCTTTTGACTACGGATCAAAGGGTTGGGGGTTCGAATCCCTCCAGGTGCGTTTTTTTTACATTCAGGCTGCAAACACCATGGAAAAAAACGCCGTTCATTTTATGAAAAAAGCCCTGGCCCAGGCTGTTACCGCTGAAAAACGCGGTGAGGTGCCCGTGGGTGCGGTGCTGGTGCGCGACGGCCGGGTCATTGGCCGCGGCGGCAACGCGCCGATCGGGGACAGCGATCCCAGCGCCCATGCCGAGATCGTGGCCCTGCGCCGGGCCGGGAAAAAAATTGGCGAGTACCGGCTGAATGGCGCCGATTTGTACGTCACGCTCGAGCCCTGTTTGATGTGTTACGGCGCCATGGTCCAGGCCAGGATCGCCAAATTATATTATGGCGCGGACGATGCCAAGAACGGGATCTTTTCCAGCGGCGTTTTTGACAATGTGCAGCATGTATTTAACCACCGGATCGCGGTCGAAGCCGGACTGCTCGCGGAGCCCGCAGCGGCCATGCTATCCGGATTTTTTAAAGCGCGGAGGGGTGCCGGAGCGGTTGAACGGGACGGTCTCGAAAATCGTTATGGGGAGTGATCCCCATCCAGGGTTCGAATCCCTGCCCCTCCGTTTATTTGAACTTACATTAGCGTGATAATCTACCATTTTCCTGAACTCTACCAATTGAAAACACCCCCGGGGCAGGGATCTGCGAGCGCAGCGAGCTCACCCCTGCCCCTCCGCCAGTTTTAACCTTTTGTCGAAGTGCAACCCAAAGATTGGTTGTGACCTCCTAGTTTTGAAAACGTGTCGGAGCAGGGATCTGCGAGCGTAGCGAGCTCACCCCACCTCCTCCGCCATTATCCTTTACTGATAAGGGGTTCCTGACTCTCACCTTTCCCTTTCCATCCAAAGTTCAAAAAAAGATACGTTTTTCTGACAAAGAGAAACTCTCTAATGGATTGGCAAAAACAAATTTGAGTCCAATTATTTTCGTCTGGCGGACAGGAACATCCAGATCGATGTATATAGAACGACAGCGCAGACCACCCATTTGAGAACGGTCAAAGGCAAGGATTTGACAATGAAGGCGGCTATAAACACTCCCACGATGCCGGCGATCGTCAGCGCGATCGCAGCCTTGCGATCGTAGGCATTTTCCTTGACGAAGCGGGAACTGCCGGCGGCCATCAGCATGGCCGTAGCTGTCATCATGATCGGAAAGGCTGTCAGCGGGTGCATGCCCAAGGCGTAGACCATGGCCATGCATGGGGCGTAAAATCCAATACCGATGGTTTGCAGGGCGCCGAAAATAAAGCTCATGATTACGGTAAAAACCAGCTTCCAGCCGGTCAGGCCGATCGCCTCGCCGCCCAATGGCATGAATCCTAGCAATCCGGCCAAAATGATCAGGGCCACTACCAGGAGGCCGATACCCATTCCTAGTTGAATCTTGGGGCGCGACATCCTAGCCACCACGCCGGCGCCAAGTACAGCCCCGAGCGGAGCGGCGATCGACATCGAGACCAGAGTGATAGGTTCGACTTTGACCGCGGTCATAAAAATGAATGCCTGGGTTACTGTGGGGATGGTGTTGCCGACATTCATCGTCCCTGGAATGATCCGGTCGTCAACCAGATTAAAAAACTTGAAAATGGCGGTCTGCTGGGCAAAACTTCCGATCCCCAGGGTATCGAAAAAGTTGGTAATGAGCCCGGTGCCCAAAAGTCCGGGCCATGGTTTGTC
>JALHTJ010000037.1 GCA_022865785.1 Candidatus Aminicenantota bacterium | reverse complement strand
GAGCAGGCCGCGCATGCGCCACAAAAAGTTACTGTGAAACCAACCTGTTTTCCCACCGATCTGACAGACGGATTTGAATAAAGCCTCAGCCTCTTTCAGGGTTTCCAAGGCATAATATTTAGAAAATTGCGGCGGCTCGGACAATTGATGCAGTTTGATCGCCAATTCAAAAGCGGGCGGATAAGCATCGGACCAGCGGGTGTGGATCTTGTCCTGTTCTTCCCGGGAAAGCGCCCTTACGAGTGCCTCTTTGTAGGAGATGGTGGGAAACGGCAGGTACTTTTTGATGTCCGAGTTTTGGCAGATCACTTCATGATGGATGCTCTTGATCAAATTGCGGATGATGGGCGCCGGGACTGGAACGACCAGGGAAGCAATATAGGCATAGAATCCGGTGTTCGAATAGAAAACCGGGAAAAAGAGGATCCTTTTGCCTATGAGTTTTTTTTGTATTTTCAGCATCTCTTCATAAGTCAGTATATCCGGGCCGCCGATATCGAACGAAAGGCCTGTCGTTTCCCTGATTTCCAAAACACCCACCAGGTACTTGATTACATCACGGACAGCAATTGGCTGACAACGTGTTCTGGCCCACCTGGGCATGGGAATGAGTCGCAGATTCTTAACCAGCCCGGCAATGATTTCATAGGAAGCGCTCCCGGAGCCGATAATAATGGCCGCGCGCAAGATGGTGAGCTGAGCCGGTCCCTTGGCCAGTTCATGCGCGACCAGGGTGCGGCAGTGCAAGTGAGGTGACAGGGGGGTGCAGCTGTCACCCAATCCCCCCAGGTAAATGATGCGCTTAACCTTGTGTTTTTCAGCGGCCAAGCGGAAATTGATTGCCGCCTGCAGATCGGCTTCCTCAAAACGGCGGGCGCTGAGCATCAGGGAATGGATGAGATAATAAGCCGTGTCGACATCGGCCATGGCCCTGTCCATTGTTTCCGGTATCAAAGCATCCGCTTCCACCCATTCAGCGCCCGGCCATTTTTCCTGGTAGCTCGGGGCATCGGCCCTGGTCATCGCCCGCACCCGGTAGCCGCGGTTCACCAGTTCCGGCACCAGCCGCCCGCCGATATAGCCCGTGGCCCCTGAGACCAGAATGATTCCCTGATCCTTACGCGGAACAGTCGTTAATTCCGTGCAAAAAAAATCATTTTTATCCATGGGCGCTTCTTGATCCCCATTGTAAATAAAAACTTTTTTTTAAGCAAAAGACAAAGGCTTGGGGACGGATCATGATTTGGAATTTTATTCTTCCCAAATGCAAAAAATCAAGCACCTTGCCCAGGACTCTATATCCCGAAACGGGTCGCGTGTTCTTCCAGCTGGGAGAAATTTGCCATGGCCACGGCAGCGCTGGCGATGTAGGGTTTGTCGGTCACCCATTGCACGGCCCCGGCCAGGGAAGGGATATCTCCTTGGCCGCTGCCATAGGGTCCCCCCGAGCAGGTTTTCATGGCCACGATGCCGATACCGGCGGCATGGGCCCGCTGCATGGCCTTAACCAGGCTGTCCTGGTCCCAACTGGCGCTCCAGCCGCTGATGGAATGTTTGAATCCTGCAAACGGATTAAAGGGCAGCATCACGACATCAAAAAAAACCGCTGCCAGCGCTTTTTCAAGCAGGGCCAAATGGTTTTTATGGGTTGAAAAGCCGCAGGCCCTGATTTTTCCCATTGTCTTGGCGCGGCTGAAAAATTCCCGCACAACCTGATCTTCAAGTAGCCACTCCTCCTGGATGCCGTGCAGGAGCAGGACATCCACATGATCGGTCTGCAGGGCCCGCAGGCTTTCATGCAATTTCATTTCCAGATAGGCCAGGGCCTCCTTGGGCCCGGTCTTGCTCGCAAAACCCTCGGGAAGCTTTACTTTTGACTGGATGACGACCTGCTGGCGTTGCCCTTTCAACACATTCCCGATCATCACCTCATTTTTGCCGTTGGCATATGCCCTGCCGGTATCGATAAAGCGGATGCCGCGCCCAAGCGCCGCCTGGACCAGCGCCGGTTCCATGGTACGGGAAGCTCCCATGGCCAGGGGCGTGACCTGCAAGCCCGTCTTGCCCAGGTTTCTCAAGGCATTTTTTTCAAGGTTACGCCCCGCTGCCGGAGTATGCCGCAGGCAAATCCCGGCTCCGGCCATGCCCAGAAGCGAGCGCAGGAATTTTTTCCTGGAGATCTTCATTGCCCGGTGCTTGCCGGCCTGGAGAAAGAAGAGGCCAGCAATACGGCAGCACAACTGAATTTCTTTTTCATATGCCCGCCTCCTTTATGTTATGCGTGGATAATGCAGCCAGTTTTTCAGGATCTCTTCAGGCTTTGCAGCATGAAAAGGGAATGGCTCGGTTCAGAAGGGAATGACCGCCTTCAGGAAGGGCCCCAGGCGGGCGGTCAGTTTCTCCAGCAGGTCGAGTTCGGCCGGCATGAAATCGGGCCCCGGTTCGCTGTAGGCGCTGCGTTTGCGTGAGATCTGCACCACTCCCAGCCGTTCGCCGTCAACCGTAATGACGGCCCCTATCATTTTCCAGATCCGCCGCGACTCGCCATCCGCCTCCTTGACGAACTCGTACTCGACCATATGCTCCCGTTCCATGAGCTGGTTGTCGAGGAATGAACGGCCGTTGCGGAAGATGTTGGCGGCGATGGGCAGTTTGGATTTGATCGACAGTTCCTTGGCATCGGCCAGGAAATCGGGCCAGAGAAAGGACAGCGCGTCTCCCCGGTTCCACAGAATCGCCACTTCAGCCTTCTCGCCGCCGAAGGCGTCGGCCAGGAAAGCGGCGATGCGGTTCACGGCCGTCTGGAACCGCTCCTCGGCGGAAAACTCCGACGTGGAGATGAGCGCGCGCAATTCCTCGATCAGAGCGTTGACATCCTTCATGGTGCGAGTCCTCCTCAATTTTCGTGATCTGATCTTAGCAGATCGAATGTCATAATGAAAGAAACGACCTCATCCTATTTCCCATAAAATTCTCTTTGCAAAACAGGAGCGGTAATCTTGGCGCTGGGACCATCGCCCCTTGAAACACAAACAGCTACTTTGTTTTCGAGAGCCTCGAAGATTTCGCCTACATTCTTATGGGTGAAGCCGGGGCAAAGCAATACTGAATCTATTTTTTCTTTTTCATAAAGATCCTGGCAAACTTTTATCGCTTCAGCCTGCGATCTTACGACATAAGTGTAAAGTTTGTATTTCCCGGTATCGATAAGATTGTGGTGTTTTTCAACATCCGCATCGGGTGCATGGGCAATAAATACTGCTTTGAAAGCCATGGTTGCCTCCTGATCATGCTTATGGGAAAATCAATTTCCCCCATGCCTGCATTTTAAGGATCATTATTGAAATGTCAACCTGTTTTTATTTCAGAACAATGCACTCAATGGGGATATGTGCCGACTGCTGTCTCCTGGGAATTCTTTCACCTGACACAGGCTCATACTCCAGTCAAGCGGCAAAAGATCGCTGTATTGGCTGCATGGCCTGTGTTTTCAATTGTGTGCAGAAAGCAAGAATTGCCAAGACCAATATGCTAATGAAGCTTGCCATGAAATTCATTCTCAGAAAAGCAGCTTTAGAGCGCACAGAACCTCTTGTTGTTTTCCCTTGAATGAATATAGATAAAATTAAAGCTTGTGCTTAACAGGGACGCGACAGGGGCTGAAGTTGTCATAAAAAAAAATGTCATTTCATGACCTGACCATCATGCCGCATAACCCTTTTTTTTATATGGAATATTTTATTATGCAAAATGATAAATTACAAGCAATGTAGCCATTCTTTCGTAACAGCAATGCCCGCCCATAAGTGTACTTTCTCACTCTCATGGCAACACAACAGGCGCAATTCCTCGAGGTCCCCTTGTCAACCGCGGAAAGAGGGGATACAATCAGACTTCAGGATTCGTTGCCAACAGGAGCGATAGTGACCACAGTTCCAGATTCGCAGCCCACTCCCCCAGCGCCGGCCCCCCAAGGGGACGCCGCCCCGCGTGCGAGGTCGGCAGCCCGGCCGGTGATGGCCATCACCGCCGCCGGCACCCTGGCCATGGCCGGCTACGAGATGGTCCGCTCGGCCTCAGCCTCGGTCTTCCTGGCCCACCACCCGGCCGCGCGGCTGCCCGAGGCGCTGATGCTGGTGCCGCTGGCCATGTTCGCCTTCACCTGGCTCTTCAGCGTGGCCCTGAGGCGCCTGGGCCCGGCCCGGACCTTCACCGCCACCCTGCTGCTCTCCGCCCTGGTGCTGACCGCAGCGGCGGCGGCCGTGCGCCGCGGCATTCCCGGCGCCCCCTTCCTGCTCTACATCTTCGCCCAGGCTTACATTGTCTTCATCGTCGAGGAGGTGTGGGCCTTCATCAACAGCCTTTTCGTGCCCGCCCAGGGCAAGCGCTGGAACGGCGTGATCATCGCCGTCAGCACCGCCGGCTCGGTTACGGGCGGCATCCTCACCGGCCGGCTCTCGGTGGCCATCGGCTCGGAGCGCATTGTGTGGATCGCCGCCGGCCTCACCGCCGCCGCCTCCCTGCTCGGTTGGCTGGCCTTCCGCCTGGCCGGCCCGCGGCCGACTCCACCCGACCGTCCGCCGGCCACGCTGGCCGACCACTTCGCCTGGGACCTGCTGCGCACCGGCCCCACCATCCGCCGCCTGGCCATGATCGTGGTTGCCGCCCAGTCGGTGGCAGTGCTGCTGGACATCGCCTTCCACCGGGCGCTGCAGGCCGCGGTGCAGCTGCAGGACCCGCGCACCGCCCTGCTCGGCTACTTCTGGTCGGCGGTCAACCTTTTCGCGCTGGCGCTGCAGCTCGGCCTCTGCCCGTTCCTGCTGTCGCGCCTGCCGCTGCGGCGCATTCACGGGGCCATCCCGCTGCTCTTCGGCCTGGCCGCCATCGGCGCCGTGGCCTTTCCGGTCCTGCCCGTGCTGGCAGTTGTCTTTTTCATCACCAAAACGGTCGACTACTCGGTCTTCCGCGCCGCCAAGGAAGTCCTCTACATCCCCCTCTCCTTCACCGCCCGCTACCGCGCCAAGATGACCGTGGACGCCCTGATTTACCGCTCCTCCAAGGGTGTGGTTTCGGCCCTGCTCTCCATTTCCGGCCGCGTCTTCGGCTTCCTGCCCCTGCGCCTCTACCCGCTGCTGGTGGTCTTCCTGTGCGGCGCCTGGAACCGCTTCACCCGCGGCCTGCCCGAGCCGCCGGCAACCACGATAGACGGCAGACAGTAGACGGCAGACGGGAAAATCAGGATTTCCAGCCCTTTTTTTGATGAAAGCGCTTACCGCGCCGCCGACCGCTTCCTGGAAATGAAGCGCGGCCTCTTCTTCAAGGCATCCTATCTCTGGCGGCTGTAGCCGGTTCCAGGAAACGAAAAACACGGCGCCGCTTCCCTCCGACCTGACGCCGCTGCCATTTTTGCGAAAAGCAAAGGCGATTGTTGAACTTTCCCGGGGATGTATGCTACATTGTCAGCGAAGCAAATATATTGGAGGTGCAAAAAATGGCAGGATATGGCGTAGCAATCGAGAAAAAGACCCTGGATAACGAATTTTTCCGCAAAGTACTGTTCACCGGCAAATATGCCCAGCTGGTGGTCATGTGCCTGCAGCCCGGCGAGGAGATCGGCAACGAAGTGCACAAGAAGGTCGACCAGTTCTTTCGCATCGAGAAGGGCCAGGCGCTCTTTGTTTTCGCAGGCAGGAAAAAACACCTGGCAAAAAACGGCGACGCCGTCATCGTCCCGGCCGGCACCTTCCATAACGTGATCAATGCCTCGAAGACCGCCAAGCTGAAGCTGTATACCCTGTACTCCCCTGCCAACCATCCCGACAAGACCGTGCACAGGACCAGGGCCGCGGCGGAGAGGGCCGAAGCGAAAAAGCATCACAAATAGGGCCTGGAAACAGGCAGGGAGGTCTGTCATGAATACGCTCTTTATGGTGGCCATGATTATCGAAGCTGTTTTTGCTTTGGGTTTCATTGCCATTCCCGGTGTCATGATGGGCCAGTTTGGCGTCGTCCTCAATGACGCCGCTGCTGTCTTCGCCCGTTTGTTCGGCTCGGCGCTGCTCAGCCTCCCGGTCCTGCTCTGGTTCGGGCGGCGCTCCACCCGGCCGGAGTTCAAAACCGCAGTGGCGCGCGTCCTGTTCATGTACTACCTGCCGTCCACGCCCATCCTGCTGCTC
>JALHTJ010000226.1 GCA_022865785.1 Candidatus Aminicenantota bacterium | reverse complement strand
GCATGTAGAGGATTTCCTGGCGCGATGTGGACAGGTTGGTGGAGTAGACAACGATCAGATCCTTGGAGATGGTTTTGCCGATGGTCAGCCGCGAAGTGTCCAGTTCCGATTGACCAGAGAGGATGGGGTCGATGCGCAGCATGTTGATGCCCAGCAGTTTGTTGGCCCGCTTCTTGATCTCTTCGGTCAGCTTGGTGGTAACCATGGCCGTGCTGCCAAGTTGCGAACTGAGTTCCGCCGATCCCGATCTTTTGAACCCCTCGCCCAGGGAGACCAGGGCCAGGATATCCTGGGGCGGCAAAGGCGGTGAGGAGACCAGTTCGGGTTTGGCGTGTGAGGCACTGCCGCGGATGTCGAAACGTATGCGGTAATTCTGGATGAACGCTTCTGATTCGACCTGGATCAGCGGATCGATGAAAAAATTGTTTTTGAAAACCAGTTTGGCTTTCAGCAGGTTGAAGGAACGGTCGGAAAAATAGATCTCTCCCTGGCTGCCTTCGCAGGTCCCGCTTAAAATGGGGAAATTGGCATTGCCTGTCAGCCGCAACTTGAATTTGCCTTTGACACGGCCCAGGGAATTGTTCATCAGGATATTCTCGCTGTTCAGCCCGATATCCAGCTGCAGCATTTCCTGGATCTTGGATTCGGCAGTCGACAGTTCCGAACGGGTGTTGAATATAAAGCGTTCATCGATCTCTCTTTGCCAATCGACCGACTGGAATGCCAGGGTCCCGGACAGCAGCAATTGTTTCTGCCGGTATTTTAGGGTCAGGTCGGGATTGACCAGGCAGGATGTGCGGTCCATGGGATAAAGGCGCAGGTCTTTTCCCTGGAGGTTGAAGATCATGCTTTGCAAACTTTTAGGGCCGATGACCAGGCGGCCATTGCCTTCCACCGTGCCGCCGCCCATTTCACCGCGCAGCGACTGCAGGATAAAACTCTTATTGATAAAAGTGACCGTGCCCTGGAAATTGTCCAGTGAATGGGAGAAGTTCGGCAGGGAGAGGGTCTGGCCGGAAAAGATGGCCACTCCCCGGCTGTTGACGATGCCGCTGCTGTCCGAATAAATTTGTCCCAACAAGCGCATGCTGCCGGCATTGTTTTTCCAAGGAATCAGCAGATTAAGATCCATGAGGTTCAAATTGAATGTCCCGGAATAACGCGAAGCTTTGCAACTGATATCGAGTGTAAACGGGGAAACCACTTCCTGGTTGAGCAGTTCGCCACCCGTGTTCAGGCTGAAATCGGAAAAATCGGTTACTATCTTGGCGCTGCCGTTGAAGCTGAATTCACGATCGCGGTAAAAATGAACGTTGCTGAATCGGTAGGAGAGCGTCAGCGGATCTTTTAGGAATTCGCCGCGGCCGTCGATCTCCAGGTCGGCCCGGCCACTGAATTCTCCATGCAGTCGTGCCACGTCCATGCTGTCGATGCGGCCCTGCAAGTCGAACTTTTTCTGCCCGTAATCGATGCTGACCTCGGCATGGGCCTGGCCACCCTTGTATTTGAATTCCAAACCGTTCAAGGTTATGTTTTGCAGATTGGAGCGCAGGGCGCTCTTGACCTGTGTGAGTGCGTATCCCATAAAATTCAGCCGCGGCGCCGTTAGGGTACCGAACAGCTCCGGTCGTGACAAGGCCCGGCCCGGGCTGTAGGTGAAGTCACCGCGGATCATGCCCCGCAGGTCCAGTTCCATGCCCAGGATCTTCATGATCTTTTGTGCTTCGCCGGCCACGTCCCGGAAACGAATGCTGGTCTTTTGGGCGGCGATGTTCAGTTCGGCCCGGCTGCGCAGGTCGGGTGCGCTGATAAGTAATGCTCCCCGGCTTAGCAGCGGCGTGCTGTGGACTTCGCCCTGCAGCGATGAGATCCCCTGCAGGTTGGCCAGGAAGTCGGAAAGTGTGAAACGGCTGTCGATCTGCTTGTGGCCCGGCCGTTTGTCCAGATCCAGGTGAAACGACCCGTTTCCCCGGCTCAGTTTCCAGGGCAGCAAATCGATGCCCAGGTAGTATGCTGAGTAGGCTGTCATGTTTTCCAAGTTCGTCAATTCGGCGTCAATTTTAATGTTGGTTGTCCTGGCCAGCGAATTGGTTTTGCCGCTGATGCTGACCTGCCCGCCGTTGAACTGCAGCCGCTGTCCGGAAAACGTAGTCTGTTTTAATTTCTTTTCGCGCAGGAAATCAATGGAGCCACGGGGCACGAAAGGCTGGCTGAAAGATTGGGACGGTCCGGCATCCATTTCGGCCCGGCCGCGGATGAATTCACTGTTGAGTTGCAAGGCGCCGTTTGTGATGATCCCGGCCAGGGGGGCGTCGCCTTCAATGTCCAATATCCGGGATATGTACGCGGCCGGAATGTCCCGAAGCTCGATATTGGTTTCCCCGCTTTTGCTGCCGACGCGTAGCGAGGACCTTGCCAGCGGCGTGTCGAACGCGGCTTCCAGGTCCAGGTTGCGGCTCTGGCTGTTCCAGTTTAAATTTCCGGAGAGGTTAGTAGCGGAGTTTCCCTTGATCAGGAAGGAAGGCGATGTGAAATCGGTCTTGATCTGAACCTTGCTTTTCATATTCCTGGCGATCTTGGCGTTCACATAGGCCAGGCCCTTGACGGTCAATTCTCCCAACAGGGGGCGCAGGATATTTTCGGGATTGCCCTGGGCGAACGTATTAAAATAATAGGAACCGTCATTCAGGATGCGGCCGTTGAGGTTGAGAAGAATCTCCCGGGTCTGCCAAACAAACTGGTTGATCCTCCAGGAAGTCCCCTGCCTGCGGACTTCGCCGGTCAGGTTGCCTTCCAGGGTGACCGGTTCACCGCTGACGGGAATAGTGACTTTCAAATGCGGTGAATCCAAGCGCATGGCCAGTCCGGCAGTCTGGCTCCCTGATTGCAGATTGAAATCGAGCATTTGCACCTGCACGTCCTTGCCTTTGTAGACGAGTTCGCCGTGGCGGATGCTGACGCGGTTGATGGTAAAGGCTGAACCGAGCACTTTGTCGCCGCTCTTGCTTTTCAGCAATTCGTCGTTAAGAATAAAAAGCGGTTTTTCGATCTCAATGCTGACAGCTTTTTTTTTCATGAACAGCGAGGTTGGCGGCAGGTAAACATTGACCGCAGAGAACGATATCAGGTTTTCGTTTTTGATCGGGAAATTTTTGATATCGCGGATCTCAAGCCCCAGGGGGAAAATGGAGAGGCGCAGATCACTGAAGCGGATGTCGACGTGGCTACCGGAAACGATCAAATGGTATACATAGTATTTGGCGGCGAAATAAGCTCCGCCCAAAAAGAAAAGTATAAAAAAAAACTGATTAGGATTTTTACTTTTTTCTTCATCCGTCAGGGTTTGACCTTTTGCCAATCCTTTAAAAAGCGTTCCATGCCGCTGGCGGTCAAGGGGTGGTTGAGTAATTGGGCCAGGGTGACAAAGGGGATGGTGGCTACGTCGGCTCCGATCTTGGCCGCCTGCACGAAATGCAGCGGGTGGCGCACCGAGGCAACGATGATCTCGGTGGCGATGTTGTAGTTGTCGTAGATAAGGGCGATGTCCTCCACCAGGGCCATGCCGTCGCCGGAAATGTCGTCGATGCGGCCGACGAAGGGCGACACATAGGTCGCTCCGGCCTTGGCGGCCAATAGGGCCTGGGAGGGGGAGAAGATCAGGGTGACATTGGTCTTGATGCCGCGACCGGCCAGGGCCTTGACCACCTGCAGGCCTTCCAGGTTGATAGGCACCTTGATGACCACGTTGGCGGCGATGGCCGCGTATTTTTCAGCCTGGGCGATCATTTCTTCGGGTTTGCTGGCCGTGACTTCGACCGAAACCGGTCCCGGCATGGCGGCGGTGATCTCTTTGATCAGCGGGATGAATTCCCGCTGTTCCTTGGCGACCAGGCTGGGGTTGGTGGTGACGCCATCAATGACCCCGAAGGCCAGACCTTTTTTAATCTCAGTAATGTTAGCCGTGTCCAGAAATATTTTCATGCCTTTTCTCCATGATAAACACAACAGCTATTATAGCAGAAGCTCGGAATTTAGGAAAGACAATCAGCGCTTTCCACGGTCTATCAGTCAGCGGCTGCGCCAGTCGGCAAGGTAGCGGCGGGCCGCCTGGGCTTGGGCCGATGCGGCCGGAACTGCGATCAGGAATTTTTCCATCATGGCCGCGGCTTCGGCGTATTGGCCCTGGCGGGCCAGCAGCAGCGCAAAATTGTAATGCAGGTTTGCGTCGGGCGAACGCTGCAGCGCCCTGGTGAAATAACTCCGGGCTTGTTCGAGATCGTTCATCTGGGCGTAGACGATGGCCATGTCGCGGATCAACTGGATGTCATCCGGTTGTTTTTGTTCCAGGTTGCGGTATATTGTCAAGGCTTCGGCAAAGCGATTGGTCCGGTGCAGGAGGAAAGCCAGCTTGCGGGCGTAGTCATCGTTGTCTGGTTCGCTTTCATGAGCCTGGCGGTAATAAGTTATGGCCTGGGGCGGATTGCCCTGTGCTTCCGCTATGCTTCCCATCTGGGAATAAACGAAGGCCTTTTTGTCTACTAAATCCGTTTTTGTCAATTCCTGCAATTGGGTCATGCCCTGGTCAAGGCGGTTCATTTTGATCAGTAGCACCGCGTACTCGGTTTTCAGGGTGGTATCGGTGGGGATGCGGATCAGGGCGTCGCGGAACAGGGCCAGGGCCTTGTCGTCCTGACCGTTTTTAAAATAGACATTGGCCAATATGGTGTAAGATCCGGCGTAATCGGGAATGAGTTCGATGGCCTGGAGCAGGCTGGCTGCGGCTGCGTCTGTTTGCCCCTGGGCCGCCTGCTCGGCGCCGCGGTTGAATACCTGCCAGCCGGCGATCTTGTCCTTGGGGTCGGGCAGCGGACCAGCGGTTTGTGCGGCCGGGGCCGAAGTGATATAACCAAGTGAGGCCAGGGTGCTTTTTTCCGCGTCGGTCATGCGGCGTTGGCCCTGCATGTCGCTGCCGCCCAGGCGGCGGGTAAGTTCGTTCAGGCTTGTTTTCATTTTTTGACCCAGGACGGCTGAGCCGGAGATAAGGTTTTTTCTTTCTCCCGGGTCTTGTTGCAGGTCGTACAATTCGGGCTTGGGCAGATCGAGATATTTGTAATTTTTCTGGATGATGCCCTGGATCGGGGCGCAGTGGAAGGCTTCGAAGGCAAAAAAACTTTCCAGGTACAGATCCGGTTCGACCGTGTCCTTTTTTTGCATGAGCGGCAACAGCGACCGGCCCTGGAGCGAAGCGGGGACGGGAATCTGTAAAAATTCAAGAATGGTGGGCATGACATCGGTCAAACCGACTTTCTGTTTCAGGCGCATGTTTTCCGGCAGGCGGTTTAGAGCGTGGAAGATCAACGGCACGCGCAGGTTCTCCTCGTAGCAGAAAACCTGGTGTCCGGTTTCGCCGTGCTCTGCGAACGCTTCGCCGTGGTCGCCGGCGATGACGACCAGGGTGTCTTCCATTAAATGTTTTTCCTTGAGCAGGTCGAGGATGGCACCAATATAATGATCCATATATGCGATCTCGCCATCATAGGGATTGTCGCTGAAAGAGCTGCGCAATGGTTCGGGGGGATCGTAGGGAGCATGCGGGTCGAAAAAATGGACCCAGGAAAAAAATTTTCCGGTGCCGCGCCCGGCGAACCAGCGGGAAAAAGCTGCGAAGACAGCGGCAGCATCCCTTTCCGATTTGTAGGTCTTGGCCGAGCCGCCGGCAAACTCATCATTGTAAACGCTAAACCCCTGGCCGAGGCCGAAGCGGGAATCCAGGACAAAGGAAGAGACAAAGGCGGAAGTCTGGTAGCCGTTTTGGCCCAGTATCTCGGCCAGGGTGAGCACGGCTTCGGGGAGGAAATAGCTGCCGTTGTTGCGGACCTTGTGGGCCGGGGGATACAGACCGCTGAGCACAGTGCAGTGGGCCGGAAGGGTCAGGGGCACCGGGCTGTAAGCGGCTTGGCAGTAGACGCCTTCTGCAGCCAGGCGGTCCAGGTTCGGTGTTTGGGCGGGAACGTAGCCGGAGCAGCCCAGGCGGTCGGCGCGGGTCGTGTCCAGGGTTATGAGCAGGACATTGCTTTGGGGATCCCTCTTTACTTCCTGCCGCTTGTGGCGGAAAAATATAAATAAAACAAGGATTAGAACCATCACGAGCAAGGGCAGCAGATAAAACATTTTCCGGTTATAAGGCTGGCGGGAAATGATTTTTTTTTTAGTTTTGGCCATTGTATTTCGCCTTTAAAAAATATTATAGTTTTTGGCGGCTGTGAAGTCAAGAATTGATCGTGGCCAGGCTGTCGGCTATTCAAAAAATTGAATTCAGTCGCTCGCTAAATCCAAATATTTGAATTCCGGCAGCGGGTGCCGCCTGTCAATGCCTGTATTAAGGGCATATTGCAAATGGCACGGTTATTGCTTAAATTAAGTGTCTCTAAAATTTTTAGGAGGTACGAATGAAAAAACTCGTGCTACTTTTTGCAGCCCTGGCACTGATCAGTTCAGTCGCCGTGGCCCAAGTGCAACTGGCCGACATTTACGGTACGGTTGTGCTTCCTGACGGTTCCTCCATTCCCGGCGTATCGATCACCCTTACCAGTGACGTCGGCGGCAAGATGACTTCGGTCACTTCCGAGGAAGGCAACTTCAGGTTCCTGAAATTGTCTCCCGGCAACTACGAGCTGAAGTTCGAGCTCGAAGGTTTCAAGACCATTATCCGCAAGGGCATCCGCCTGTTCATTGGCAAGAACGTCACCCTGACCGTACCGATGGAAACCACCACCATCCAGGAAGAAGTGATCGTTACCGCCAAGGCTAGCGTGGTGGATACCAGGAAAACCACCGTGGGCATGAACGTTTCCAAGGAAATGATCCAATCGCTGCCTACCGCCCGCAACCCCTTCACTATCATGGCGCTGGCTCCGGGTATGATGATGGATCGCGTCGACATCGGCGGTGCCGAGTCCGGCCAGCAGTCCAGCTTCACATCCGGCGGCGCTGACGGCGACGACACCACCTGGAACGTGGACGGTGCCAACATCACCGACAACTCCGCCATCGGCGCGGCCCCCTCCTACCTGAACATGAACGCTTACGAAGAGATGCAGATCACCGTAGGCGCCAACGACATCACGGCCCAGACCGGCGGCGTCCAGCTGAACTTCGTTTCCAAGCGCGCCGGCAACCGCTTTGCCGGTGACTTCCACCTGTACGTGCAGGACAAGGCCTGGGAAATGAAGCAGGACCTGACACCCTACCAGACCCGCAAGAACTTCGTCATCCCGGGTGTCAACCGCCTTTTCCAGTACGGCGTGAACTTCGGTGGCCCGGTCCTCAAGGATCATATCTTCTTCATGGGTTCCTATGCTATTCAGGACATCCACGCCCGGAAAATCACCAATGACGAAGATGCCACCTGGCTGCTCTCCGGTTACGCCAAGCTGAACTTCCAGTTCGGCAACACCAGCGGCGACCTGAACCTCTCCCACGACGCCAAGAAGAAATGGGGCCGCACGGTCCTCTCCTCGGCCCAGCAGAACAACGGCTCGCTGTTCGACCAGGACGGCCCGGGCTGGATCTATTACGGCGCCATCCAGCAGATCCT
>JALHTJ010000225.1 GCA_022865785.1 Candidatus Aminicenantota bacterium | reverse complement strand
GTGGCGCTTGGGATACACGGCCAGCTCGAAGGAAAAACGCGGGGCGTAGGGAGCCAGGACGGTGAAATGCTCGTTCTCCATGAGCAGGCGCTGGTCGGCTTCGTTTTCGTACTGGATGATGTCGCAGAAAATGCAGCGCTCCTTCAGCTGGAAGTGGGCACGGGCGCCGTCGATCTCCTCCTGGACGCGCAGCGGCACTACCGGCAGGGCGATGAGTTGGCTGTGGGAGTGGGAGAGGGTGGCGCCGGCCGTGGGGCCGAAATTCTTGAAGACCATGATGTACTTGAAACGGGAGTCTTGCTCAAGGTCCAGGATGCGGGCCTTGGCGGCCAGCAGGGTATTGCGGATCAGAGCCGGGTCGCCGTCGAACCAGGTGTGCTGGTGGCGCGGCGTCTCGATGATAACTTCGTGGGCGCCGATGCCGCTCATTTTGTCGTATAATCCTTCGCCGCTTTTGCGCAAACTCCCCTCGACGCGCAGGGCGGGGAACTTGTTGGGCACCACGCGCAGTTCCCATCCGGGGCCGTTGGGCTGCGAATGGTCGGGACGCAGGGCGAAGGTCTCCGGCGGCGTCATGGCTTCGTTGCCCGGGCAGAACGGACAGTTCTCCGGAATGGAAATGTCCTTGTCCACCACTATTTCGTAGTATTTCGGTCTTTTTTTGCGTTCCTCGGAAATGATGACCCAGGTGCCGGTGATGGGATCCTTGCGCAGTTCAGGCATGGTTACTCCTCGAAGGCGTTTTCCAGGTGGTCGCAGGCCATGGCGTCCGTGGAGCGCAGGACCGAGACAACGTCGAAGCGCACCCGGTATTGGCGGTAGGGTTTGCGGGTCGAAAAAACCTTGGCGGCGCGGATGATCTTCAACTGCTTGGCCCTGGTGACGAACGCTTCCGGCGCGCCGTAATCGCAGGTCTTGCGTGTCTTGACCTCGATGAAACACAGGATGTCGCCCGTGCTGGCGATGATGTCCACTTCGGCTCCGGCCATCCGGTAATTGGCCTGGATGATTTTATAGCCCTTGTTCTTCAGGTAGGCGGCGGCCGCCTGTTCCCCCTGCAGGCCAATGGTTTTTTTATCCAAGGGATTTTATTTCTGGGGGATCCTCTTTTCCACCATTTTGATGTTCAGGGTTTCCAACTCTTCCAGGACCGGTTCATAGATCTCGGCATGGACCGGGGTCTGTACGCCCTTCATGGTGATGCGTCCTTCGGCGATCAGGCGCGTGGCGATGGCTATTGGCAGGCTGACGGTACGGGCCATGGACGAATCGCCGCCGGGGATGCCGAAATCGACCATAGTGGAAGTAATCAGGTCCTGTGATTTGTCTTTGTTCTCCACGATGAAGCGGTGGCGCAGGATGAGCATGTCCTTTTCGCCATCTTTGTAATAGAGTTTATCCTGCAGTCGCTGGCTCAGGATATCCAGGCGGTTGTCGAAGGCGGCTACGGGCTCGTCGCTGAAAAGGCCCAGCCATTCCAGGCGCTGGATGATCTCTGAATCGACGGCGATGCCGAGTTTCCCGGCCGTCGCCTCCTTGACATTCACGTCCTCCGGGCAGCCGATAAGGTCGGCCGTCATTTTTTTGAAGGTCACGCCCTTGAGGTTGGTCTGCGGGGTTTCGTCGACCAGTCCCAGGTCAACGATCTTCTTCAGAGTCGCGCACCAGCCCAGGTTGCGGTAGGTGCCGCGTTTGACGGTCAGCGCCTCCTGCAGTCCATATAATTCCTGGTAGGGCATCGAGTCGCGGTTGGGATAGACTTCGAATTTTCCCAGGCCTTCGATCTCTTCCACTATGGGATCGACGAACAGGTTCTTGCCTTCGATCTCCACCATCTTGCCGTTTTCCAGAAAACGGGCTGAATTGCGCGAGGCCAGTATGACGCCGCGCGGGCTCCAGGAAAATTTATATCCGAAGGGGTTGTCGTTGTTCTCCGGGGCCGGCAGGCCGCCGCAATAAGAAAAGAAATGCAGTACTTTGCCGCCCTCGGCCGCGACCGCGTGGATGATCTTCATGGCCGACATGTGGTCGATGCCCGGGTCCACGCCGATCTCGTTGAGAAAGAGAAGACCTTTTTCCCGCACCGGCTGGTCCAGCTTTTTCATGCCTTCGCTGACGTAGGAAGTGGTCACCATGCTTTTTCCGTATTCCAGACACATGCCGGCCACCTTGACGTGGTGGATCCAGGGCAGCAGGCTGATGACGATATCGTGCTCCTTGATCAATGCGGCCAGGGCTTCGTCATTTTCCACATCAACGGCCTGGGCCCGGCCGTTCTCATGACCTTTGACCAGTTTCTCGGCCTTGCTCACCGTGCGCGAAGCGACCGTGATCGACAGGTTCTTCTGCTGCAGCAGATAATTCACTCCCGGCCTGCTAACCAGGCCGGCTCCCAAGACCAGTATTTTTTTCATGAAATTCTCCTATTTTAAAAAATCCTTCATGTATTGATATTCCGGGCCGAAATCACCGCGGTGCAGGACCAGCGCTTTTTTAATGGGCAAAGGCAAATGCAGGTTTTCGTGATCGCGGCCGAAATCGGCGGCGGCGATCTCCGGGATAAAATCACGCAGCACCGTGGAAAACTCAACTGATGATTCACGGGGGAATTCGCAGGGCAGGTTGTCCACGGCCATGACTGTCACGCCCAGGGACTGAACGCCGTCCTCAAAACGGTCGTTTTCTGCGAAATAGGTGTAATAGGCGTTGTCGGGCTTGGTGGCCTGGCGGGTGATCTCGATGGAACCGTCGATGTCGCAGCTGATGTCGCCGATGACCTGGAGGCGTAGGCTTGATTCCAGAATTGTGCGATCCTTGAGGTAGCGTTTGCTGACCAGGCGCGGGTATTTTTCGGTCCAGTAAATGCAGTTGACCAGGATGGAGAGCAGGGGCAGGTAGTTTTCGAATTTCGACTCGTACTTTTCCGGATGGCTGTAATATTCCTGAAGGTCAAAAGTTCCCTGTTTGGCGCGTACCAGGTCGTCCTCGCTGAACACGACCTTGTACAGGTTCAGGTTGTCATTGGAAAAATTCTCGAACATTTCGACCATGGCCTCGGCTGAGAGGATCTTGTACGGCAGCAGGTCGAAAATCTCCTGGGCGCCGCGTGAAACGTTGCCGTAACCGGCAAAACCGACCACCAGCGGGCATAGTTCAGACGGGAATCCGTGCTCGTCGATCTCTTTGCCGATGGCCGTAATCTCGGCCTTGGCTTGCTCCAGAGAATCGTACTGGTAGGCCTGGCGGATTTTGGCGAAGGGAGTGATCATGCCCCGGGCCAGTAATTTTTGTCCGTAAGCGTGCATGGTGTCGAGCATGCCGGCCAAACCGGCGTAACGGCCGAAAAAAATCAGGCGCTGGTTTTTTTCATCGAGAACGCGTTCGTAATCGATCAGGTTGCACTGCAGGTCGGTCATGGTTTTCAGCATTTGCATGTTGTAAGCCTGTCCCTTGATGGTGTGGGAGAAAAACACGTAGGTTTTGTTTTTCTCGAACAGGGCAGCCGGGATCTCCTTGACGGCCAGAATGACGCTTGCCTCTGTGAGGTCTTCGCTGATCTCGGCTCCGGCGCTGCGGAAATCTTCATCGGAAAAGATCCTGATTTTTGAAGGCTGAACAATGATGCGAATGCCGTGCTTTTCCTTAAGCCAGCGCACGTCGTCTGGTACAAGCGGCACCCTTTTTTCCCATTCATTTTTATCTTCGCGGCGGATAGCGATCGTTTTTTTCATGGTTTTCCTTTTGGCTGCCAATGGACCATTTTTAACTTTAACAAATTCCATGACATTAGTCAATCATTTCCCGCCGCCTCACGGGTAGTCGCCGCGGCCTTTCCCCCCGTTGACTTTGTCGGGGTGGTCCATTATAATTCGGGCATGAAAAAAGCAATTTATCTCATTGTTTTGTCAATCCTCCTGGCTGCCGGGTCTGCCGGCCAGGAAGGGCAACGCGGTAAAAAACGTGAATTTGCTGAAGCAGAAAAAACGGTTTATAAAGAACTGGATGCCAAATACCGCAACTGGCTTGACATGATCACCCACATCACCTATGTGGAGGAACGCAAGGTTTTTTTAAAACTGACCAATGACCGCGACCGCGATGCCTTCATCAATATTTTCTGGCTGCAGCGCGATCCCACCCCGGGCACGCCTGCAAATGAATTCAAAACCGAGATCGAAACGCGTTTTGCCTACGTCAACGATTTTTTCAAGCGCGGCTCGACGCGCCCGGGCTGGATGACCGACCAAGGGCGGATCTACATGATCCTGGGCAAAGCCAACAGCCAGGAACGGTTTGATGAGAAAGCGGGATTGTACCCGGTGCAGGTCTGGTATTATTACGGCGACGCCAGCCTGGGATTGCCGACTTATTTCAACGTCGTCTTCTACAAGCGGCATGGCGGCGGGGAATGGAAATTGTACAACCCGGCCCTGGACGGACCGGCCTCGCTGCTTATTCAGGATTCGCCCATGGATACGGACGATTACGTAACCATCTACAAAAAAATATACGAGCTGGCGCCGACCCTGGCCGGCCCCGCCATATCCATGATCCCCAACGAAATGACCGAAAATTACCGGCCTTCCCTGCGCAACAATTTCATTGTGGCAAGCATTTACGAGTCGCCGATCAAAAGGCTAAATGTTTCCTATGCTACCAATTTCCTGAAATACAAGGGATACGTCAACATTGAAACCTCGGCCAATTTCATTGAAAATTTCAATCTAGTGTCCGTCACCCGCGACGAGCGCTACGGCTGTGATTTCGTCAATGTTTCCGTGCGGCCGAAAAAGATCTCCCTGGGTTTCAGTGAAGACAAGGACAAGTATTTTTTCAACCTGAACCTTAACGTCAGTTTGCGCAAAGGCGAAACGATCATTTATCAGTATGTCAAAAATTTCGAATTTTATTTCGCACCAGACAAGGTCCAGGGCCTCGAGGGCGGGGGGGTAGTGGTCCACGATTCCTTCCCGGTGATCCCCGGAGATTACCTGTTGGTTGTGTTCATTGAAAACTCAGTGGGCAAGGAATTCTCCTATTTTGACCATGCCATTCACGTGCCCCATCCAGGACAGAAGCCGTACCTGGCCAACCCCATCCTCGGCTACAAACAGGAGATCGAAAACAGCAATTTCTTTCACACCTACAAATTCTTCAATAAAGTATTGTCCGTGGATATCGATAAGACCTTCGGTCTCAGCGATGTTCCCCACCTGCTGGTCGGTGTCTATGACCTGACCCGGGAAGTTTGGGAAAAGGGTGAAGTCGAGATTGAATTGCGCGGCCTGAATGAGAGGTTCAAATTCAGCCGCACCGTACGCCAATCATTGAATGAACAGCCGTTTGCCAAGGATATGCATATGATCCTGGCGCTCGACAAAAAGGATCTGCGTTCCGATTATTATGAATTGACCCTGCGTTTGCGCGCTCCGGGTGGCGCCCTGCTGGACAGCAAAAAAACCGATTTTACCATTTCCCCAATCCAGAAAATCGCCCACCCGATCGAAACCTACAAGCAGGTCATGGTTGACAATCCCTATTTTTTCAACTATGTCCAGGGCCAGCAGTTCGAAGGGATAGGCAACCTGGAGAAAGCGGAGCTGTATTTTGCAAAAAGCGTACAGAACAATCCCGATTTCGCGGAGGGGTATGTGGCCCAGTTTACTCTGGCTAACAGGCTAAAGAAGTATTCCCAGGTGCTGGCTGCCGTGGAGAACCTCAGCAGATTCGCTAAATTCGCTTTTGATTATCATCTGATCAAAGGTAGCGCCCTGTTCGGCCTGGAGCGCTTCGAGCCGGCCCTCGACGAGCTGCTCAAAGCCAATAAAATCTACAACAGCGACATCCGCGTTTTAAATTTGATCGGCTTCTCTTTTTTCAAGCTCAACGACATGGACGAGGCCCTGAAGGCTTTTGAGGCCTCTCTGGCTTTGAATGGCAAGCAGCTGCAGGTTGACAGAATTGTCACCGAGATCAAGGCACGGACCTCGCAAAACAAAGGCGGACAAAAAGATAAGGTCAAGTAGAAAGGGGCTGCCGCTTTCCGCTGCTGAAAGTTTTCAATACAGGCCGATAGAACGCAAGCTGATCTCGCCCCGGGAGCCGGAGTAGGAGTTGCCATTGTCGATCGTGAAAAAAAAGGCGCTGATTTTTTTTAGATCGGCTGTAGCGTCGGGGCCGTAAAGACGGTGGAAACGGGCGAAAGGGATCGCGATCCGCTGCCAGTTTTCCCCGACCAGGAATGAATGCTGGAACGCGGATTCCAGCCGGTCCTCGCCATTGCGAAATTGCAGCCAGAAACGCATGGGACGGCTGCCGCGGGTTTCGAAAACAAAACCCCGATAATTTGAAAAATCGAGGTTTTCCCTGCGGGCCATGGCTGTCCAGAAGTCTTTTATGGCGGGCGATTCTTGCCGTAGGACATAGGTAAAGCGGATAACCGGCAGTCTGGAGCCCGGATCATCAACCTGGATAGCTGCCTGAGAAAGGGAATTCTTTTCGATCTGGAAATATTCTCCTGGCCCGGCCAGGATACGGCGGGGCGTGATCGTCTCAGGCTTGTCAGGATTCCTTGAGCGAGCGATGAAGATAGGGTTGGCCAGGATCCAGGGCAGATCACTGCCGGGGCCGGAATGCGGCGATATTTCGCAGCGATATACCCCGGGCCGGTTGATGGGAATGGCAATTTCCTGCCGGTTGTTGTCGCGGATTGTTTTGAATTTCCCCCCGTCTTTTTTGATAAGGATGTCGGTCGAAAAATTGAAAGGCAATTTCAGAACCAGCACGCCGCCGCCGGCCTCGGCATTTCCCCCCATTTCCACCTGGCGGCCGTCTTTTTCAAGATAGTAATTTTCGAAGCCGTTGGCCGCGGCCAGCGATTCGATGGCGCTGAAAAAATTGCCGCGGCGCATGGCGGCAATGATGGACGCGGCAGCAGACTGCGGATCCTTTTCCAGTTCGCGCTGCACTTTCACGTATACATTCAATATGCGGAACGTGGATTCGTAGGAAGGAAAACGGAAACGGAATTTTTTGCTGATTTGCAGTTTGGCATGAGAATCCAATGCGTATATTCCGTAATACTTGCCCTTTTGGTTGAAGCGGTCCCAGATGCGCATTTCCTTTTCAGGATACGTGATCACCGATGTCAAAGCGCTGTCCGGATTGAAAAGGTACTGCAGTGGAAAAACCGCAACGCTGAAAAAAATATTTTTCATTGCCTGTTGATACAGGCTCAGTATTTCAATGCCGGTGAAGCCGCGGACCTGCCAGTCGGTCCAGGGGATCTTGCGGTCTAGGGGGTGGGAGATGAACGTTACGCCCTGGTCGCGGTTGACTTCAGCGATCGCTTCCTGCGGCTCGGGCGGGAAAATGTATCCGGGGATGCGGAAGCCGGCTGCGGCCAGGTGGCCGGAGTTTAGCGAAAATTCCGAGGCGCCAATGAGCAGGGTGTCATGGATCCAGGCTGTGGCGGCCGCTGCCTGCAGGTTGGGCCGGCCGTGGTCGGTTAGAATAACAAAATCCAGATTCTGGCTTTGGGCGGCCCGGCAGATCTCCTCGATGCCGCCGGAACCGTCGGAAAAATTAGAATGGAGGTGATAAACGCCTTTTTTGTAATACGAAGGAAGGGCGCGGTTGTTCAATCTTTTTTGAAAGGAGAAACTGTTGTAAGCGGTGACAGCGATGGCGATGGCCAGGATGGCCAAAATGGCCTTGAAAAATTTTTTCAGCAAACGAGCAGCTCCTTCATGCGGGCCACGGCTTGCTTCAGTCCAAGAAAAGCGGCATTGGCCACGATGGAGTGGCCGATGTTCAGTTCTTCGATCTCGGTGATGGCGGCGATGGGACGGATGTTTTGATAGGTAAGTCCGTGGCCGGCCAGCAGGGTGAAGTTCAGTTTCTTGGTATAATTCACCGCTTTGCCGATTTTTTCCAGTTCCAGCCGGGCGTAACTGTTACCGGCATTTTTGGCGTAGTCGCCGGTGTTCAATTCGATGATGCGGATACCCAGGCGGTGGCAGGCCTTGATTTGATCGATCTCCGGATCAATGAACAATGAAACGCCTATGCCTGCCGCCAACAGATTGCCCGCTACTTCCTGAATCTTGTCGGCGAACATGATCACGTCAAGCCCGCCGCTGGTCGTGACTTCATCCTTGCTTTCCGGCACCAGCGTGCAGAGGTCAGGCTTGTATTTCAGGGCGATCTTGACCATTTCCATGGAAACGGCCATTTCCATGTTCAATTTGCTTTTAATCACCCGGCGCAGGATCTCGACGTCCCTTTCCTGGATATGCCGGCGGTCCTGGCGCAAATGCACCGTGATGCCGTCGGCGCCACCCATTTCAGCAAGCACCGCCGCGTAAACCGGGTCCGGTTCGTTGGTCATTCGCGCCTGGCGAATGGTGGCAATGTGATCGATATTGACGCTAAGTTTCATGTTGGTCTCCAATTTCATTTTCTACCAATGACTGGAAAATCGGCATATTTTTTTCGATGACGTTCCGGTCCCGGGCTTCCATCATGATACGCAGCATCGCTTCAGTGCCCGAATATCGGATCAGCAAGCGTGCCTGGTCGCCGTTTTGTTTCTCAAACTCCCTGGCAGCCTGCCTGAGTGTTTTCCAGGTTTTCAGGTCTTTCCTGCGCCTGATCCGAATGTTGACCGTTTGCTGGGGAAACAAACGCAGTTGCTTGAGGATATCATCGGCGCCGCAATGGAAAAAATCCAGGGCTTTCATAAAAAAAAGCGCTGTCAAAAAACCGTCCCCGGTCGTCTGGCGCTGCCGCAAAATGATGTGTCCGGACGGCTCACCACCCAGAATGGCGCCTTTTTTTTTCATCAGCCGGTACACGTGCTTGTCGCCGACGCCGCTGCGCAGAAATTCGATCCCTATGGCGTTCAACGCTCTTTCCAGACCGAGATTGCCCATGACGGTGCCGACCACCATGCGATTGAAACTGGGCTCGGTATCATTCAGGTAACGAGCCATGATGTAAAGGGCATGGTCGCCTTCTAAAATGTTCCCGCTGCGGTCCGAGAAAATCACCCGGTCGGCATCGCCGTCAAAGGCCATGCCCAGGTCGGCTTTTTTTTCTGCCACCAGTTTTTTTAGGGCTCGCGGGAAGGTCGAACCGCAGCCGGCGTTGATGTTCAGTCCGTTGGGCCGGGCGTGGCCGATGGCGGCATTCAGTCCCAGGCGGCGGCAAAGCGGGGCGGTTATCGAGCTGGCGGCCCCATTGGCGCAGTCCACAGCGATTTTCATTTTTTGCTCGGCCAGGTCCTTGCCGTTCTCATATAGAAAATCCTGATAATAGCGGTTGGCGATGGCCGTAATCGCCTGCGGCCGGGCGGGGGTTGTTTTTTTTCTCGCCCGGAAATCAACACTGATCTTGTTTTCCAGGCGTTGGCAAATTTTTTCACCGCGATGGTTGAAGATCTTGATGCCGTTATCGCTGAAAGGATTGTGTGAAGCGGAAATCATGATGCCGAAGTCAAAATGGAGCTTCCGGGTCAGGTAGGCCAAGCCCGAAGTGGGCAGGACGCCGGCTGATGCGATGCGGGTGCGCCGGCCCAGGCCTTGGCTTAACTGCGCTTCGATGACCGCGCCCGAGGCGCGGGTGTCACGGGCGATGAGAATGGCGGGATCGGGGGTCAGATGAGCGATCACCGCGCCCAGCTTGAGCAGCGAGGCTTCGTCCAGCGGAAAGGCCCCGGCCGTGGAGCGGATACCGTCGGTACCAAAAAGGTTGTCTTTCATTTTTTCGCACTGCGGTCTACTATTTCCAGTTGGAGTTCCACGTCGCGGTGATCCCGGAATTTTAAAATGTCCTTGGTTTGTTTCAGGGCGATGCGGCGGGTCAGGCTTGCTCCGATCTCACTCAAGTCCACCTCTTCGGTCAGGACGACGTCTATATTGTTGATCTGCGATTTGTAGCCCATGACCGTAACCCGGTCGGGGATGACCCTGGCCTCTTTTAGAATCAGGGGCAGCTTCAGGCGGCCGCGGAAACGAATCTTCACCGGAACTTCCCTGGTGGCGAATTCCTCGACGTATACCTCGATCATTTTCGGGTGGATGGAGATGAGTTGGACGCCGGTGGGAATTTCCAGGTAATCCTCAGCGAAATAATTAAGCTTACTGCTTTCATTGATGTTTTTCAGATCGATCTTGATAGGGTTGATTCCTGTTGTGGCGGCGGCGACGAATTTGCTGGCGCCTTTGAGCGAAACCGTCACTTCTTCCGGGCGCAGGCTGACCACTTCCATATTAGCGGACACATTGAAAATTTCCACGGGAACTTTCAGTGTTTTTTCTGAGAATGTCTTTTCCTGGCCGCTGATGCTGGCCCAGACAAATACGGCCAGGACCAGGGCGCTGGTCTTCAGGCCCAGGTTGTTCAAAAAAAGTTTCCTTATATTTTCTGGCATTTTATATCTTCAGGAATTTCAACCTGTTTTTCAGGCCTTCGCGATCCAGGCCGCGGATCAGTTCACCTTTGACGGCCAGGGATATCTTCCCGGTCTGCTCGGAAACGACGATGGCCACGCAGTCTGATTCCTGGCTGATGCCGATTGCGGCCAGGTGTCGGCCCCCGGCCGGTGTTAATTCCAAGAGCGGTGGATAAGGAAAAAAACAATTGGCGGCGGCGATGCGGCCTTCGGAAATGATCACCGCTCCGTCGTGCAGTGGGGTGTTGGGAGAAAAAATAGTCAACAGCATGTCCTTGGAGATCAGGGCGTCGATCTTGATGTGTTTGTCGATATAGGATTTCAGCTTGATCTCTCTTTCCACGGCGATCAAGGCACCGACCTTTCCCAAGGCCATGGCTACAACGGCATTGACGATCTCATCACGGATACGCGAGATGTCGGTGGGGATGAATTTGGTTTTGAGCTTGCCGCCGATCTCGGCCAGTATCTTGCGAAATTCGCCCTGGAACAGAACGATGATGGCAAAAACCAGATAGGTGAAGAAGTTGTTCAAAATAAAGGCGAAGGCGGTGAGCTTGAGCAGGTCGGTGATCAGCGCGAAAAAGCCGATCAGCATCAGCCCCAGAGCCATCTGGTATGATTTTGTCCCTTTGATCAGCAGCAGCAGGTAATAGATCAGCAGGAAGATCAGGAAAATATCGAGAATATCCCGCACATTGAATTTGGCAAAGGCATTGATGATGTTTTCAATGATCATCTATTTTTGGTTTGGCTGGCTGTTTCCGTTCCTGGGTTTCCTTTTTTTTGTTTGCAGGCGGCCGGGTTTCTTCTGAGTGCCCAGGATGGCGGCGATGTCGTCCGAGGTCAGGGACTCCTTCTCCAGCAGCCCCTGGGCGATGATCTCCAGTGTTTCACGGTTTTCCAGAATGATCTTCTTGGAACTGGCGTAGGCCTGGTCGATGATCTTTTTGATCTCGACATCGATCATCTGCAAAGTCTCCTCGGAGAATTCATTGTGGGACATCAGGTCGCGGCCCAGGAAGATCATGTCTTCTTTCTTGGCGAAGCTGATCGGTCCCATGGCCGACATGCCCCACTCACAGACCATTTTACGGGCAATGGATGTGGCCTTTTCGAAATCGTTGCCGGCGCCGGTAGTGGTCATATGGAGAAATATTTCCTCGGAGATGCGTCCGGCCAAAAGCACTGAAAGCTGGGCGTCCAGGTAGGTTTTGGAGTAGGTGTACTTGTCGTTTAGCGGCAATTGCTGTGTCTGGCCCAAGGCCATGCCGCGGGGGATAATGGAAACCTTGTGCAGGGGGTCGGCTTCCTTTTCCAGGGAGGCGATCAGGGCGTGGCCGGCTTCGTGGTAGGCGGTGATCCGTTTTTCCTCTTCGGAGATAATCATGCTTTTTCTTTCGCTGCCCATCAGCACCTTGTCCTTGGCGTATTCGAAATCATCCATGGCGATGCTTTTTTTACCGTTGCGTGAAGCATACAGGGCGGCCTCGTTGACCATGTTGGCGATATCGGCGCCGGTGAAACCAGGGGTGGAGCGGCCCAGTATCTGCAGGTCGACGTCTTTGGCCAAAGGCGTGTTGCGCGTGTGCACCTTGAGGATCTCTTCGCGGCCCTTGACGTCGGGGATGGAAACGACGATGCGGCGGTCGAAGCGCCCCGGCCGCAGCAGGGCCGAGTCGAGAATGTCGGGGCGGTTGGTGGCGGCGATGATGATCACCCCTTCGTTGGCGTCGAAGCCGTCCATTTCCACCAGCAGCTGGTTCAGGGTTTGCTCGCGTTCATCGTGGCCGCCTCCCAAGCCGGTGCCGCGCTGCCGGCCCACGGCATCGATCTCATCGATGAAGATCATGCAGGGAGCGTGTTTTTTGCCTTCGTCAAACAGATCGCGCACCCGGGAAGCCCCTACGCCCACAAAAAGCTCGACAAAATCGGAACCGGAAATGGAGAAAAAGGGGACATTGGCCTCGCCGGCGATGGCCTTGGCCAGGAGGGTTTTACCGGTGCCTGGAGGCCCGATGAGCAGCACGCCCTTGGGGATCTTGCCGCCCAAGCGCTGGAATTTTTTGGGTTCCTTGAGGAATTCAATGATCTCTTCCAGTTCCTCCTTGGCTTCCTCGACCCCGGCCACGTCCTTGAAAGTGAATTTGTTTTTGTCGCCGGTGAACATGCGGGCTTTACTTTTACCGAAGCTGAAGGCCTTGTTGCCGCCCTGCTGGCGCATGATCATGATCCAGAAAACAATGATGATTACGAATGGCGCCCAGGAAAGGAGGATGCTCAACCACTCGTTTTTATTCAGTTTTTCCACTTCGATATTGACTTTGTGTTGGCGCAGCTTGCTGATCAGATCGGGGTAATCCAGGGGAATTGTGGACTCGTAGCGGGTGTAAGCGGTCCCATCCTCCAGGTTCATGTCGCCCTTGACAACATTGCTGGCGATCTGGGCGCTGGATATCTGGTCGTTTTCGACTTTGTCCATGAATTCGGAAAATGTCAGTGTTTTGGTCTTGCTGTTGGAAACGTTACTGAGCATGTTCCATAGCATGATGAGGATCACCAGTGATATCAGCCAGAATAAGATACCTTTCGGAGCCTTTTGTGTAATTTTGTTCATCATCTCTGTTTTTCCTTGTGCATTTTTTTCATTATAGCACATTCATGGATTTTTGAAAAATGGCTTTTCTCCGGGAGTCGCGATTGAGAACCGTCCTGCTTTTTATATGACGCCGTGTTTGCGGCCCACCTTGGTGAATACGTTGTTGTACTCGATCGAACTGGGGCTGGTTTTTCCCAAAAAACCGGTGGCGTGGGAGTCGTCTACCATGACCAAAGCGTCATAGGTGCCGGCCAGTTCGACGATGCTTCTAATGTCGACTATGTCATCGTCCATGAAGAACACGCCATCGGTGGCGATCAGGATATTGCGGGCCGGGACCGTTATAAACTTTGAAAAGCGCTTTTATTTTTTTTTGTTTTGTAGTATATTCGGGTTTCATGAGCAAAACTGTAACCTGTTCACCATGCCGCCCGGTTTGTTTTGTGAAGTGGGCGGTGCTGGTTTTTGCTTTTTTCACTCTGAGCGCCGCGTTTTCCTGGGCTCTGGATCCGCAGAAGGATATCAGCCATCATATAATTGATCTGTGGTCCACCGACAACAGTGACATTCCCCAGAATTCAGTTTTGAGCATGGTTCAGTCCCGGGACGGCTACCTGTGGATCGGCACCTATGAAGGACTGGCTCGTTTCGACGGATTGCACTTCACTGTTTTTGATAAATCCAACACCCCCGAAATCCGCCACAACGGCATGATGGTCATCGCCGAAGGCTCCGATCAGGCTTTGTGGATCGGCACGCCCAACGGGCTGCTCTGCCGCCGCGGCGGCAAATTCCGTAATTTCACCGTTGACGACGGCCTTTCCAGCGATTTCATCCTTTCACTGGCTTGCGATGCCCGGGGCGGCTTGTGGATCGGCACCACCCAGGGGCTCAACCGCTATCAGGATGGCGTATTCACTAGCTTCACGGTCGCAGATGGACTGGAACAGGACTATATATCAGCCCTTTGTGCCGGGCGAGACGGCACCATGTGGATCGGTACCAGCACAGGACTTTTCAGTTATCGTTCCGGTTATTTTAGTCATCATGCGCTGCCAAACGGCAAGCCAGGCAATACCATTTGGTCACTCTGCGTTGGCCGTGATGATACCCTATGGATAGGCACGGCCGGTGCCGGCCTGGTCAAGTTCAGCGAGGGAGTTTTCTATGTCTACTCCCAGAAGGACGGATTGTCCGGGAATGATATCCGTGTTATTTACCAGGACAGCAACGGCACGCTGTGGGTCGGTTCGGATAGCGGCGGCCTGAACCGGTTTGAGCGTGGAGTGTTCAGCAACCTGAGGCGGCAATCCGGCCTGAGCAACGATTCGATCCGGGCCCTGGTCGAAGACGATGAAGGCAGCCTTTGGGTCGGTACGTACGGCGGCGGTCTGAACCGTCTCAAGGACGATCGCAATTTTTTTTATAACCGGCGCAGCGGTCTCCCGGTCGATCCTACGCGTTCGGTCATGCAGGACCGGGATGGCGCAATCTGGATCGGTACGATCGGCGGCGGCCTGGTGCGCTTCCGTTCCGGCAAATTTGAGATTTTTGGCAAAAAACAAGGATTGCGCGACCTGCGCATCTGGTCCATCGCCCAAGCCAGCGACGGCGCCATTTGGTTCGGCACCTACGGCGGCGGGCTGCACCGCCTGCAAAACGGTAAGGTGAAAGTGTATTCGACCCGCAATGGCCTGGCCAATGACATCGTGCGTGCCGTGTTGGCTGCCCGCGACGGCACGATTTGGGCCGGCACCAATGGCGGCGGCATCGATGTTTTGCACCCCGACGGACGCATCATCAATTACAGCCGGCGCAGCGGTTTAAGCGACGATTTCATTTACGCCATCAGCCAGGACCGCGAGGACACAGTATGGGTCGGAACCTACAATGGCGACCTATACCGCTTTCGGCAGGGGGAATTCACTGTTTACCAGCCGCGATCCGGAACTTCCCAGAACGCCATCTGGGCGATCTATCCCGATGGCGACGGGGCCCTCTGGCTCGGCACCAACAGCGGTGGGTTGATCCGTTTCAAGAACGGCCAGTTCCGTACCATTGGTTCCCGGGACGGGCTGATCAGTGACGTGGCTTTCCAGATCCTTGAGGACGATCACGGTTACCTGTGGATGAACTGCAACAATAGTGTTTACCGGGCCAGTAAAAAGGAATTGAATGATTTCATCGACGGCAAAATTCAGCGGATCCATTCGCTTGCCTACGGTAGATCAGAAGGGATGAACGGCATCGAGTCCAGCGGTCCGGCCCAGCCGGCAGGATGGAAAACCCGGGACGGGAAGTTATGGTTCCCGACCATCAGGGGGGTGACGGTGGTCGACCCAGATTACCGCAAGCGCAACGAGCGCATCCCCCCGGTGCTAATTGAAAAAATGATCGTTGAAGGTCAGCCAGTCGACCCGGGGGCAGCGCCGGTCATCGGCCCCGGCCGCAAAAAGCTGGAGTTTACCTTTACCGCCCTCAGTTTTCTTATTCCCGAAAAAAACCGTTTCAAGACCATGCTCAGGGGGTTTGACAGCGGCTGGAGTGCGGAAACCAGCCAGAGGCAGGTTTCCTACACCAACCTGCCGCCGGGCCTCTACACTTTTCGCGTGATCGCCTGCAACAACGACGGCAAATGGAACCAGAAAGGGGCAAGCTTGCGCTTCGAGCTGCAGCCGTTTTTCTTCCAGACAATCTGGTTCAGGGCCATTGCGGCTTTCAGTGTGCTGCTCCTGGTCGTTTTGGCTTTCAGATGGCGTTTTAACCTCTTGCAGCGGCGGGAAAGGGAATTGGCGACGTTGGTGAAGGAGAGGACCGGTGAACTTTCCCGGGTTAACGATGAATTGCTCACCGCCAAGAGGCTTCAGGATGAAATGCAGCGCATCGCTGTGCATGACCTGAAAAATCCGCTGATGTCCATCATGGGTTCAGCCGAACTGATCTGCCGGCAGAATCCCGGACTGCCGGCCAATGTCCGTTTGGCGGAGAAAATTTCCCAGTCTTCAAAGCGCATGCTGGCTCTGGTCAACGAAATGCTGGAAATATCGCACATTGAAACCGGTGATATCAAGCTGGAACTGCAGGTCGTCGATATCGGGACTTTGCTCGAGCAGGTGAGCGAAGGATTTGCCAACCAGATACTGAACAAAGAGCAAAAAATTGATCTCAACATCGAACCGGGCTGCCTGGTCAACGGTGATCCGGAATGGCTGAAGGAGATTTTCGACAACCTGGTCAGTAACGCTATTAAATTTTCTCCCGGCAAAACTTCCATTGCCGTCAATGTCCGCTGTCTGGAAAAAACGGTGCGGGTGGCCATCCAGGATCAAGGTCCCGGACTCACTCCCGAAGACAAGCAAAAAATGTTCGGAAAATTCCAGCGTTTGAGCGCCCGGCCCACAGGCGGTGAATCTTCGACCGGCCTGGGCCTGTCCATTGCCGAGCAACTGGTGCGCCGGCACCAGGGACGCATTTGGGCCGAAAGTGAAATAGGCCAGGGCAGCACATTTACCGTTGAATTGCCTAAAGTGGAATGATCCGCCCCTAGCGGCTGGATGCTTGAATCTAAAGACGCATAAAATGCCTGGTCCGATCCGCTCATGCCGCACTCAGGGCGCGCTGGCCTTTTTAAGTTTTATGACGCGCCGGCAGGCATCATCGATGCGTGCTTCACTGACGCGCCCGGACGCAATCAGGCCGAGGATGATGTCCCGCGTCCGGGTGGCTATGCTTTCATCGTAGGACAGGTTATTGGCGATGAGGATGATGTCGTTGCCGGCTTCCAGCGCCAGTTCCAAAGCTTTTTCCCTGCTGTATTCAGCGCTGATGGCCTTCATGTCCATGTCGTCGGAAATGACCAGCCCTGCGAAGCCCAGCTCCTGCCGCAGCAGGCCCGTGATAGTTTTCCGGGAAAGCGTGGCCGGGAATTCGGGATCCAGGCCGTGGTTGAAGATATGAGCGGTCATGACGGCCTCGGCCCGGCCGCGGCTGATGAGCTCGCGATAGGGCTCAAGTTCCAGCGCTTCCCAGGTGGCGCTGACATCGGTGAAGCCCAAGTGCGAATCCTGGCGCGAGCTGCCGTGGCCCGGAAAATGCTTCAGGCAACTGATAACTCCGTGTTCGCTCTGGGCTTCGATCACCGCCAAGGCGTGGCGGGTGACCGTATGAGGATCGGCGGAAAAACTGCGCTGGTATCTGCCTATGATAGGGTTGGTTGGATTGACATTTAGGTCGACCAGCGGAGCGAAATTGAGATTGATTCCGGCTTCGGCCAGTACGCGGGCGATTTTTTCGGCTTGGCGACGGGTTTCTCCCGGGTCGTCGAGGTCGCCCAGACTCTGCGCTGAGAGCGTGGCCGGGAAACCGCATTTCTCTTTGAGCCGCGCCACCTGCCCGCCTTCCTGGTCCACGGCCACCAGCAAAGGAATGGCGGCGGCGGCTTGCAGAGAACGGATCAGTTCTTTAAGCTGCCGGGGTGAAAGGATGTTGCGCCGGTCGCTTTTCAGGGCCAAATCGCGGTCGAAAAGGACTATGCCGCCTATGCGGCCGGCCAGGATGTCCTGGACAATGGGGGAATGAGTGTCGGCCTCCAAACCGCGGAAACCGATCAGCAGCATCTGGCCGATTTTTTCGCTTAGGGTCACGGGCCTGTCCCGACCGGCATCATAGACCGTATTGGTCGATGATCTCCTGCTTGGTCTTGTGCAGAATGCCGAACTTGGCTCCGACCTTGGTAAAGGCGGCCAGGGCTTTGTCCAGGTGGTGTGGCTCGTGGGCGGCCGAAAGCTGGGTGCGGATGCGCGCCTGGCCCTTGGCCACCACCGGGAAAAAAAAGCCCACGGCGTAGATTCCTTCAGCGTAGAGTTCGTTGGCGAAATCCTGGGAGAGTTTGGCGTTGAACAGCATCACCGGTACGATCGGCGTCTCGCCTTCCTTGATGATCAATCCGGCCTCGGTCAGCCCCTTTCTCCAGAAGGAGGTGTTCCTTTCCAGTTTGTCGCGGCGCTCGGTGGTTTTGGAGATAATGTCGAGCACGGCGATGGCCCCGGAAACCACCACCGGCGGAATGGTGTTGGAGAACAGGTAGGGCCTGGCCTTCTGCCGGCACATTTCCACGAGTTCGCGCCGACCGGAAACGCAGCCGCCGGAAGCGCCGCCCATGGCCTTGCCCAGGGTTGTGGTGATGATGTCGATCTTGCCGAGCACGCCGCAGTGTTCGTGGGTGCCGCGTCCGGTCTTGCCGATGAAGCCGCTGGCGTGCGAGTCATCGACGAACACCAGGGCGTTGTATTTTTCGGCCAGGGTCACGATCTGGTCCAACTTGGCCAGGTCGCCGTCCATGGAAAAGGCGCCATCGGTGATGATCAGCTTGACGCGGGCGGCGGCGTGCAGCTGCAGTTTCTCCTCGAGGTGCCCCATGTCAGAATGCTTGAAAGTATCGGTCTTGGCTTTGCACAGGCGCATGCCGTCAACGATCGAGGCATGTACCAGGCGGTCGGATATCATCACGTCCTGCTCGTTCAGGACGGCTTCGAAGACGCCGGCGTTGGCGTCCATGCAGGAGGGGAAAAGGATGGTGTCTTCCGTGCCCAGGAAATTGCTGAGCTGGGCTTCCAGCTCCTTGTGGATGTCCTGGGTGCCGCAGATGAAGCGTACCGAGGACATGCCGTAACCCCTGGAATCCAATCCTTTTCTGGCAGCCTCCACCACGTCGGGATGGGATGAGAGTCCGAGGTAGTTGTTGGCGCACATGTTGATCACATGTTTGCGGCTGGCGCCGGCAGGAAATTCCACCTCGATCTCAGCATTCTGCGGGGAGCAGATGATGCGCTCTTCCTTGAAGATGCCGGCGGCGCGGATGTCGGCCAGTTCCTTTTGATAAATGTTGCGAATATCGTTGTTGAATGCCATGGAGCGCCTAGCGGATGTTGAATTCTTCGAGCAGGAGGATGATGTTGTCCACCGAGTCGAATGCTTCCGGGCTGGCCTTGGCGTCGGGGATCTGGATGGTGAACTTGGTTTCCAGGAATCTCTTCAGCGAAACCATGGAAAAAGAGTCGACGATGCCGCCCGAGATCAGCGGCGAGTCGTAGGTGATTTCACGGTCGTCATCTTCCTCCAAATACTCTTTTTTTACGTAATCAAGGACGATTTTTTTCAGTTCGGACATATTTTTCTCCTAAATGAATTGCCAATAGTTTTTTTTACATGGAAACGCGGGGAATGTCAAGGGGAAAAGAGGGGTATGATATATGGTATATGGAAGAAGAAGTGACGAGTAGGGGCAGGCCCCAGTGCCTGCCCTCCCTGATACGATGAACGGTTGACGGTTTTTTACAGCAGCGGCCCGGATACGGCTGTGGAAAATGAGGCAAAGAGCACTTCGTGGATGGTGTACAACAGGTACAAGGCCAAAATAGTATAAGCCAGTTCGAAGACCAGGCGCGGTACGGACAGGCTGCGGCGTTCGCGCAGCATGGGCACGGCGCCCAGGACGCAGAGGAAGCAGGTCAGCAGGAAAGTGTAGAAGGGATGCCAGGGCGCGGTGATCCCCACGATAGCGTTGTTCAGGTTGGGTAGCAGACCCAGGGATGCCTGCCATATGCCGATGACCTTCCAGGCCATGGCTCCCGAGACGATTACAATGACCAGGAACGCCAGCCAGCGGGCCAAGGCGACCAGCTTGGGAAGCCGTGCTTGCAATTTCTCCATACCGTCATTCTGAGCGAAAAAAATTTCATTGTCAATCGCCGCGCGGGGAAGAAAAGAGGCGATCAATGAAACGTGGAAAGCAATGGGGCGGCCGCTAAAAAAAAAACTCCGATCCAGGCTTTGTGGAGGTCGGGGAGAGTCGAGGCGATGCGAAAGACATGGAGATCGTGTATAATATACAATGCTGAACCAACCGCTTTTGCCTCCGTCGGCCTTGATATTCGACATGGACGGGCTGATGATCGACTCCGAACGCCTCTATTTCGCCGCCGAACGCGAGATGGCCGCCGCCTATGGCAAAGAAATCCGCGATGAGCAGCTCTGGCCGCTGATGGGGCGCAAGCCCATTGAGTCGCTGCGCCTGCTGCGCGAAATACTGGGGATCGAAACTTCACCAGAGGATCTCTTCGCCTGGCGCAACAGGCTGATGCTGGAAAAAATGAGAAACGACCTGGGTGCCATGCCAGGCCTTATTGAGATACTGGATGCGTTCAGCGGCAGGCTGAAGCTGGCGGTCGCTACCGGCGCCCAGCGGGAGTTCCTCGACATCGCGCTCGACACGCTGCGAATACGCGGTTATTTCGACGTGCTGCAGACGGCCGACGGCCTCGAGCGCGGCAAACCCGATCCCGAGATCTACCTGATCGCCTGCCGCCGCCTGGGGCTGCCGCCGGGGGAGTGCGTCGTGCTCGAGGACGCGCGCAACGGCGTCCTGGCCGGCAAGGCCGCCGGCTGCCCGGTCATCGCCATACCCAACGACTATACCCGCGGCCAGGACTTCACCACCGCCGACTGGGTGGAACCCGACCTCTTCGCCGCGGCAAGAAGGATCGAGAAACTATTGGAGTGACTTCTCTACCGGGTAGGATTTCCCATTCAAGGTGCTAGATCAGGAGCGGGCCGCTGTTGCCCCGGCCCCTGCAGCGCTTTGTTGGACGTCTATCCCACGAATAGATTGAACGCAAATACATGGACACGGACATGTCTTCCTACATCCTCCCCCGAGGTCATATCGAATTGCCATTCGCCAGCCTCTTTAACATCGATACGGCGTTTAAAGAAGCGGTGTGCTGCAAGAACTGTGGGGATAGTTTCTATAACTCTGCTGAATCTTGCGTTGTGCTTGTTGAAAATGATGATCGCCGCCTTGCAATCACGCCAGGTCAAGTAACCTAGCAATTGATCGATAGCTTGAGAAAGTTCTTTCTGTCCCTTCCAAACCTTGCACTCAGCCACAAAGGCAGCCCTATTTCCATCTTCAATTCGAATATCGGTTTTACCGCTGCGGCGAAATGCCTCGCCCGTGGCGTCTCCTTTATAATGTCCATTGAGGTGCGCAAGAAGTATGTCTCTTAACGCTTCCTCTTCATGAACTGCGAAAGTCTTAGGTGTCGTTTCGAAGGTTCGCCCTTCATGACGAATCACCGAGAGAATATAAGAGTAATCTTCGTCTGTTATTCCGGGTTCAGGTTTGTACCCAGACTTGGGTGTTGGCGGTAAAGGGCGGACTAATTTCCGTTCGATCTTTACTGGCTCAATTGCCGGAACGCCTTCCTTTCGCTTTAAAGGAATGCCAAGGAAGTCATTCAAACCCTCGTGCTTCTTGAGCCGATCACGCCGGGCATTGACAACCGCAAGGATTTGACCACGCAAGTTGGCATTGAAGGAATTGACTTGCTGATTCTGGGATTGCACATAGAACCGAATTGTCTTCAGCTCTTCGTCTAAGCGCTGCTTGAATCGTTCTTTCGTTTCATCAGCAGGTTGGGCCAAATCGATCTGAATGTGTCCATTGCTCTGGCTTCGGCCTGCAAGGACGCGCGCATGTGGATAGATAGTCTGCCATTGGTTGGGTCTCAACTTCCAAAGCGAGGAATCTCCAGTAAATGGGATCGATACCGAGACGGAAACGCCCGCGACATAGATCGGCCCGCGATCTCCAAATGGATTGCGGTCCCGCCATTCACTAACATCTATCTTGGTTTCACGTTGCTCCATTTCGGCACGGTCTTCATAGATGACCAATGGTTCAACAATCATTTCGGATAATATGTGCTCAATAACTTCTTCCACCTGGGCGTTCATGAACTGATCGCGGGGAATAGCATCAACCTTGGTGCCAATCGAAGCTAGGTGGGCTCTTAACGTTGTATCGAGATGCCCATCACAAAATAGACATTCTTCTCTTGTCATTACATCTCCTTAGCATTCGATTGCCATCCAACATTCAGCATCAGCGGCGGCGTACAGCGCCGTCTGCTGCATACTGTTGTTGGCCAGTGCCTTCCGCTTTTCCGCGTAGCAAACAATCCGCTCGATCCTTGAGTTGGGTAAAATTAAGATGCTGCTGATGGGCCTTGGAAGCTTGGAAGCTTGGATGCGGGAAAATTCATCTCTCAATTTCTCACTCATTAATACCGAAATCATTGTAGCGGATTGAAAATGGAAAAACAAATGCAAGACTACTGGTAGTATCTCCTGAGTGACGCCTCAGTCGTTCTCCAGGGTCGAGGTGTCGCCGATCTCCTCGCCCTATTCCTGGGCGCAATGAACATCATAAGACTCTCTAGTAAATTGGCTAAATTAATGATAGAAAATCAAACAAGAAGTTGACAGAAAATCAAACCAATGTTATTATAATGTTGCGAGGGAAGTATGAATAAAATGAATATCGATCTAGGGAAGCGTATTAAACAGCTCCGTGAGATTGAAGGTATCAGTCAAGATAAATTATCAGCCATTATCGGTATTTCGCGATCAGCGATATCCCAGATCGAGAGTGGTGAGAGGAAGATCACCGCCGAAGAATTGGTGCTTCTTGCAAAAAAATTCAATATTACCCTGGAAAACTTGATCAACCCGGAGATCACACCACAAATCAGCCTACCAGTGAAGGAAAAATCTCCAACGGCAATCGAAAATGAAATAAGAATTTCCGTTCCGCAAAAGAATCTGGAAAAGTTCAGGGAAGTGTTGTTGTATATTTTGGGCAGAGTCGGTTCGTTGCCCAATGTTGGCGAAACGGTATTATACAAGCTCCTTTATTTTATCGATTTTGACTATTACGAGATGTATGAAGAACAATTGATCGGCGCCTCCTATCAGAAAAATCATCATGGTCCGACTCCAGTGGAATTCAAGAAAATTGTAGACTGTATGATCAAGGAAGAGGAAATCGAAAAAGTAAAAAGTGAATACTTCAGTTTTCCGCAGACGAAATATCTTCCACGTCGGCCTGCCGATTTATCAAAACTCATGGCCAATGAAATTAACATGATTGAAAAGATTCTTTGTCGTTTCGCCGATTGGAATGCCGCCCAGATTAGTGAGTATTCCCATAACGATATCCCCTGGATGACCACTGAAAAAGGGAAAATAATCCCTTATGAAGCCGTTTTCTATCGAACCGCACCCTATTCAGTCAGACAATATGACGAATGAATTCAAAGAAATAGTCGAACTTCCTGAGTTTAAAAAGGATCTGAAGAAGCTTTTAAAAAGGTTTCCAACTCTTAAAGAAGATCTGGAAAACTTCATTTCCTCTCAATTGGTCCCATTTCACAAGCTGGAAATGGATAATAATGGGGTTTTCCGGCTGACTGATCTTGGATTTGATCACCCTCCTGTTTTCAAGGCCAAAAAATTCGCCTGCCGCTCATTAAAAGGTAAGGGGGTAATGTCAGGAATACGAGTCGTATATGCTTATTATTCAGATTCCAATCGCGTTGATTTAATTGAAATCTATTTTAAAAGCATAAAGGAAAATGCTGATTTATCAAGAATAAAAAAAATGATTAAAAATTATAAGGAAGGATTCAATGGGAAAACGTGAAAATGATATAAAAGCACTTCTGTTAAGGTGTGAATCCGATTTGAAAACCATTAAAAAATCATATTCGATATCGTTAAATGCGCAACAGGTCTCAACTGGTCTTCTTATTGATATTAAAAACTTCTTCGAAAACTTGAGGTCAATTTTAGATTATATTGCTCATGACATACGAGAAAAATATTGCTTATCTGCTGATCCAAAAGCGAAGTTCTACTTTCCTATTTCTTCGACAAAGATGGATTTTGAAACTAAAACTGCAAAATGGTTTCCTGGGCTAAAAGGGTCCTCGCCAGATTTTTGGGAATATTTGGAATGTGTACAACCTTATAATAAAGGCTTTCATTGGCTCGCAGTGTTTAATAAAATCAACAATGAGAATAAGCATGGAAGTTTGGTAGCGCAAACAAGGACGGAAATCGAACAGGTTCATGTATCGTTTCCAAATGGTGAGGTTAATTGGATTCCAGGGAATGTTAGGTTTTCTCAGGGAGTATTTATTGGAGGTGTACCTGTTGACCCAAAAACACAAATGCCAGTACCACATCCTTCACAAAAAGTAGAAAGAGTAATCTGGGTGGATTTTCATTTTACTGGTGAGAACTTCTCGGTAATAGATTTTTTAAATGAATGTCATCTAGGAATCAGCAAGATCGTTGAGGTGACTGAAAGATGGTTGTGATTTTTTCAACAAATTTAGATAAAACCATAAATGAAAGTTGAAAAACTATTTTTCCATTTCTTTTAAAAAGGATTTATGCAATGATTGTAAACAAGGTATTGAGGTTGCCCATGTTTAGGTTGGAGTTTCGAAGGGATATGGTTATTCCTATTTGGAATCATGTTGATGGCTTCGTTCTTAATCAGGGTGATGGCATCAGTCATTATCAAGATTAGGTGGATAATGGAGGTCAATATGAAATCAAATGTCTTATTGATTTGTGTAGCGGCGGGGACAGCGCTCCTGGGGCGGTCTGGCGACATGTTTCCAATACTACAAGGGAATGCATGAACCGGTGGAACATCAACCATTTAGATATGGGAGCGAGCGCAAGGGGGTTCGATTCCCCCTTCGCCCCGCCCAAAAAAATGTTGAGGAATAAGAAATTAAACATTGTATGCCATGAGTAGAAAAGGTGTTTTTAGTGACAGGAATTGAAATTAAATTTAGGTTTACAAATATTTGGCTTTATGGAGGTGGAAATGGATTGGTTAAATTTTATCGCATCACTCTTCAAAGCTATTGCTTGGCCTTGTGCTGCTGTGGCTATTGTCCTAATGCTTCGCCGTACATTGAATCAGATCCTTCCCGATTTAAAACGTTTACGAATAAAAAATATTGAGCTTGAATTCGAAAGTCAGGTTGCAAAAGCGAAGGCTGAGATCGAATCAACTACAACACAGAAAGTATTTCTTGAAAATTCCATGCAACATAAAAATGAGATTGAATATTATAAATCGCTTGCTGAAGTGTCGCCGCGCGCTGCAGTTCTTGAAGCATGGCATCCTTTTGAGATGGAAGCTTCCAAAATCGCTGAGACTATTGGTATTGCAAAGCCAGGGGTTCCACTTCAAATGCCTCAATTGATTGAAGGTTTGAAAAGAGAAGGAATACTGAAAGATGATGAGGCAAAAGCCGTCACACGATTACGTGCAGTTCGGAACGAAGTAGTTCATGGTCCTTCCATCAATCTTCCCGTAAAAAGTATTGCAGAATTTTCTGTTGTACTTCAAGAACTTACACATGCAATGCGGAACAGAGTGGAGTTGAAACGATAATGGTTTTTAATTAATAATTATGTTAGTATAGGCTCAGGAGAGAATAGATGGGACTGGGAGAATGGTTTAGCGACTTTTGTGCAAACATCCAAGTGCAGGATGGCGGAACAATCTCCTCCCGTTATAAATCCATAACCCAGCGACTCAATACGGACTTCTGGGATACTACCTCTGACACCTCCCACAGCCTCTACGTTGGGTCCTATGGGCGGAACACTGCCATCCAAGGCTTTAGCGATCTGGATATGATCTTTGAGTTGCCATCCGATCTCTACTACCAGTACGACATACACGAGGGAAATGGGCAATCGGCACTCCTCCAAGCTGTACGTAGTTCAATGCAAAAGACATACTCGTCCTCACGAATCGGCGCAGATGGACAGGTCGTGATCATTGCGTTCGATGATGAGATTTCCTTTGAGATAGTACCAGTGTTCACAAATAAATTAGAAAGTTTCACCTATCCCGATTCACACGGCGGCGGATCGTGGAAGACTACAAACCCGAAACCAGAGATCGAAGCCATTCGAACTAGGAACAACGCCTGCAATGGGAATCTGGTGCCTCTATGCCGAATGATGCGGGCCTGGAAGAAGAAATGGGTTGTTCCTATTGGCGGTCTTCTGATTGATACACTAGCCTATCAGTTCATAGATGGATGGCAATACAAGGACAAATCCTACTTCTACTACGATTTAATGTGCCGTGACTTCTTTCAATTTATGGCTGATCAGGACAAAGAGCAGGAGTACTGGAAAGCCCCAGGGAGTGAACAGTGTGTCTATGGAAAGGGCCTTTTTCAATGGAAAGCTACACGCTGCTATAACATCTCTTGTGAGGCTATCGCTCATGAAACGGCCTCTCCAAAACAGGAGTGGTCGGCAATACAGAAATGGAGGGAGATCTTTGGAACCTCATTCCCAGACTAACGATACGCCAAACTCGCGGGCGATTCTTGAAGGCCAGTTGCGTGAGTGCTTTGGGCGCGTGGTTTACTCCCACAAGACCCACGAGAAATGCGCCGACATTCTCCTTTCTCGGCTCTCGCAGATCAAATTATGGCAGATCATCCTTGCAGCCCTGACAACTGGCGGGTTCATCGCGGCTGTTTTTGGAGGTGGGCAAGTCGGTGCTGTCTTGGGGATAGTCATATCGACTACCTTGCTTGTTCTCAATGCCTATACGAAGAATTATGATTTGGGCGAATTATCTCAGAAACACCGGCAAGCAGGCGCTGATTTGTGGATCATCCGGGAAAAGTATCTATCCCTAATCACTGACCTTCGCTTGGGGGAAAAGCCAATAGAATCTCTGCAAAAGGAACGAGATGCAATTCTTGAGGAATTGCACAATGTTTACTCTGGAGCTCCCAGTACGACATATCAGGCATACAAGAAGGCTCAAGAAGCTCTCAAACAACTGGCAGATATGACCTTTTCTGATGATGAGATCGATGCGTTTCTTCCGAAGGAATTGAAGAGAGGCTAACGAGTTGGTGGAATCATACGCTGGGAAACGTAGCGATGTTCATATTCAACATTAGAATTGGGTCTTGAATTGACGGTTATAATGACGGATCTAGGTTTAAGGATGCTCAAGGGATTTGAGATGATTTTAATAAACTTTAAGCGAGGAGATAAAATATGGCTAGGAAAACAGCACATCAATATCTGAATGATGACATAGAATCTATCGTAGATCATTTAAATCAAAGTACGATTCCAAGCGAAATGCCATTTGTTAGTGCAGTATTGACTGCAAGGGCAACATTAAGTTATGAGAAATTAGCAAAAAAAATGATTTTCCTTACACGAATAATGGCAATAGTTGCTGCAATAGCACTCATTGTTCCAATTCTATTTAAAATTTTTGATAATAATCAAAGTATTACAACTTTAAAATACCAAGAGGAAAGAATAAAATCACTTGGATTTCAAATAGAAAATGTGAATTTAAAAGCAAAGATAACATCTGATATAGTTAATGAAAATAAAATTGAATATGCCGAAAGCAAAAAAGATTTTGAAAAACTGAGAGCTGAAATCAGGAATCTTGAGGGGATTATAAAAAGCAAGAAACAATTTAAGGTAGAGTAATGAATTGCAAAAGAGTTAATAATAGCATGTGGCGGACAACACTTCGCGGCGCAACTGAGGTTGTACGTTTGGTGGTAAGAGTCGGAGGATGCTCAAAGCACGTATGGCGTAGCGCATGATAAAACGATGTGTAGCTCTCCGCCAGGTGGATGAGCCTCAAACCACTATTGCAGAGATTCGCTCACTTAAAGGGAAAGCTGCATTCATTGATGGGGAGGGAACAGTCTTATTCCGACCTGCTGATCCCGGAACCGGAATAGTTTTTCACGTTAGTGGGCTTCGAGATCCAGTGCCGGCGACGTATGACCGTCTCATTCCAATTGACAAAGAGCATGGTCAACATACGACTACTCTTCGTGCATCCGATTCCGTTGCAATAAAAACACCCGAGCACCTTCTCGCCGCGGTACATGGTCTATGTATATCTAACTTAATTGTGGTAACTAATGCTGAAGCCTTGATACCTTTCCTCGATGGTAGTGCCCTTCCTTTTGCAGATATACTCGCTCGGGCCGAGATTGTTGCCCAGCCTGGTACATCACAACAGCGTATAATAGTTGAAAGACCTTTCGATATTAAGCTCGGTGAGTCGTCTATTTATGTAAGACCTGACCCTGGTTTGGTAGTCTCTGCGGCAATTGATTTTCCACATCCGATTGGTGTGCAGCAACTTCGTTATTGGCACACGCCTACGATGTTTTGTCTTCATTTAGCTTGGGCGAGGACTTTTGCTTTCGGTCCGTTTAAAGATGAAGAAACGACACGTAAGAAACTCCCCGGATTTGAAATTCACCAAATGGAACGAATTACCGACTCGAATATGATTGTTTACAGAGATGGACGGCTAACTACTTCACGGGGCAATGATGAGGAAATTAGACATAAAATTCTCGATTTGCTCGGGGATTTAGCTTTGCTTCGGATGCCGCTCCAAGGAAGTCTGAATGTTTTTCGACCGAGCCATTCGCTCAATCATGAACTGGTTCGATTCATTTCGAAGGAGCTTGATGTAAGTGGATAAAAAGTTGTTTGATATGTCTATTCACATCAACCTGGGGCCACCAAACAAGGTATTGAAGAGTTATGGTCCGCTGGAGTGTTGTTAATAATTTGAAATGTTTAATTGGTTAAGTTGACAAGTGTGAACCTTATACGCTTCAATACTGATTCAAAGCGCAGATGGGCGGGACTACAACTTAGTGATTTTTCGAGGTAATAACATTATATGATGACCAGACGACCAGTCTGTCGGCGCCAGTTTTTCATGAATAGTTCACATTTCTATCCTCGCCGCCTCCTGGTGGTCGGGGGTGCACACCGACCTGCTCTTGGAGAAGAGAGACTTGCCTGTGACATCACCACAACACGTAATTACGAGGGCGAATAGCTAGGGCCGGCTGGTCCGTATCGCGGACTGATTGATGGTAGTCACCCTTCAGTCGTTCTCCAGGGTGGAGATGTCGCCGATCTCCTCGCCCCACTCCTGGGCGCGCAGCACGCGGCGCATGATCTTGCCCGAGCGCGTCTTGGGCAGCGAGGGGACGAATTCTATTTCCTGGGGCATGGCCAGGGGCGAGAGCTTCTTGCGGATGAAGTTCATGTGGTCGAATTTATTGAAAACATTGTAGCAAGGGAATAAGATGGGTTAATGAAAATTGCTATGCTCGCAAGTAAGCAGAATCTTGAGCTTGCATGGCGACGGATCACAACCGGTAGTAATCACCAATACAAAAGGCTTTATCGATCCATTTATTATGCATATGAGGTTGCCCATGATGCTAACCTGAAGGATCTTCGCCAGAGATTACTTGGCGGTACATTCAAGCCTCGGCATCCTGATCGTATCTTTGTCCCAAAATCATCTGGCCTCCATCGACCGCTCACTTTGCTGAATGTTGAGGACCAGATAGTACTCCAAGCATTCGCGAATCTGGCTGCCAAACAGCTGCAAAAGTTTCGTGTTCCTCTCCAATTTAAAGTCGTCTTCAGCAATATCCTGGAAAAATCCGATAGCATTTTTTTCTTTCGGAGTTGGCGAGAGACTTACAGAGCATTTCAGGGGCGTATCAAGAAACAATTTGAGGGAGGTATGAAATGGGTCGGCGATTTCGACTTAGCGGCCTTTTACGATACTATCTCCCATGAGCTTTTATTACGGACTATATATCCGCGTACGTCAAACAGTGATCTGAATTGGATTGGGATGTGTTTGCGAACTTGGAGTTCTGCTCACGCAGCTTCCGACCATGCCCATGGATTGCCACAAGGACCTCTTGCGTCGGACTTCCTTGCGGAATGTTTTCTTCTACCTATCGATCTTAAACTCCAGAAACGACGTGGCTATACACGGTACGTTGATGATGTTCGACTGTTCGGGGCTACAGAGGATGAAGTTCGCATTTATCTCATTGAGCTCGAAAGGCTTTGCCGTGAACGGGGTTTAATTCCGCAAACTGGCAAGTTTGCCATTAAGTGTGCTAAGAATGTTCAAGAGGCATTAGGGATGCTTCCAAGTATATCGGATCCACAGCATGAAGGAATAGGCGGAGAGAAAATAGGGAAAAATCAAGCCAGGAAAACATTTCTCTCTGCGGTTGGAGGGAAACCAATTCAGGTTACAGACAAAACGCGCCTTCGTTACAGTTTATATAGAGCAGAACCAGACAGCTATCTACTCAACCTCGTACTGCGTCTCATCCCAAGGCATCCCGAGCATGCAGACGCCTTCTTTGTCTATCTTGGTAAGTTCGATTATCGAAAACCAATTGAGCGATTATGCCTAGAACTTGTCACTAAGAATCCATATCCATACATCCGTGGAGAAGCGTGGCACGTTCTAGCCAAGTATTGCCAAGATCCACGATCAATGACAGCTCAGAATCTGAACTCACTAATCAGCCGGGCTATAAATATCGCGAAGAACAAGTCGGCAGAAAACTTTGTTGAACTCTGGGGGGCCTGTCATTTCTTGTGTGTATCGGATGAAATAACATTGGCTCACCTAAGCAGATTCTTGAAGTATCAGCCACCTCTACTTCAATCTTTTCTGGGGCCAGTTTTGCCGAACAATGCCTTTGGCAAGGGAGAGGTCGTCGGGATGTTCCTTAGTCGTAGCACCCCGGAGCCTGGGCTGTCAGTCTGCTCCATGTTGCATGAGCGCGGACTGACACCATCGAGCTTCAACTTAACCGTCAAAGATCTGCCAACCCAAGTAGTCAACACACTTAACGAGTTGGGCGTAATCTCTGCGCCACGAGCTAAAGTAGATCCAATCGCTGAGATTCTGTTTGCACGCTATGGTACACCGCCCGTAAAGTCATGGTGCAAGTTGCTTTTAAATGAATATGTCCACGCGCTAGGCCTTCTGAAACAAGCCGAGGCGACTTTCGCCAGCGGTCGTTCGTTTTGGCTCGCTTGTCAGAACTCCTTCAACCAGACCATATTCTTAGCACTTCAGAGACATCTGGCAACAATAAAACACCCGGCTGCTTGCACAATTATCGACAAGAATGGGCAATTAGTTGATTTTGGTGTTACGCTGGATGCGAGCAAATCATTTTCCAAAAAATGCCCGACTATTGGAGACTGCTTCCGTGTGATGAACGCTCGCCGGAATGCTCTCCCTGTGTCTCATCCCTACGAGAAAAAGACAGCAGGGCAGTCCCAGTACCTAAAGGTCAGGGAACGGGATCAGTTTGTGGGGCGGCTTCGCACTACATATACGGATTTTGAGGCGCTTATGCCATGAATGATAAAAAGCATAAGGGGATTGAGTAACGCAACGCAGCTGAATATTCGCGTTGGAAAAGTGAGGAACTAAATGGGTTTAAGCCAAACTTGACAGTATGTCAGGCTTAGGCGCATAATTTTAAAGTAAGTAATGAGCAAAGTGATTATTCATATGATTATGGAACAAGCATGAAAAAACCGACTGTATTTATAAGCCATTCTTCCAAGGACGTGGCATATCTAGAATTGTTGAAACGTAAACTCGATGCTCGAACCGCTGGTGTTGTGAAGTTTTTTTTATCAAGTGATGGACAAAGCATTCCTTTTGGGACAAATTGGATTCATGGTATTGAGTCTGCACTGCAAGCTGCGACTATAATGTTTACTGCCGTATCGCCAGCATCAGTTACCTCCTCTTGGCTCTATTTTGAATCTGGATATGCATATTCACGCGGTGTCCGCGTGATTCCGATTGGGATCAATTCCGCATCAATTGAAACTCTTCGGCCGCCTCTGAGTCTGCTACAAGGTTTTAATATTCGTTCACACGATGGGCTCAATAATCTCATTGCTGTCATAAACCAACAATATCAACTTAATTTCCGCGAAGATTTTAACGAGAAAGATTATCTTGAACTGACTAGTCTAAATGCTATGCATCTCGTCCCATTCTCATCAACTCTCCGATTTGTCGACCGAATCGAAATTGACTTCCCTACTGTGATCAACCAAGCGCCTGATGGATCTAGTCTTAAAGCAATCGCAAGTCCAGAAGAGGCGATCAAAGAGGTATTCAAGAACGCAAATATAACGATTTCGCTGATTGATGAAGTAACGATGCACGGGAGTGGCATTTTATTGAAACTCAACCGAAATATAAATAAAAACTCATCAAGTGTTTCGATAACGGTAGATCCTATTGTTCTGGATAAAATATTACTGTTATTACCTGCTTTAGTAAATGCCATTTATAATCAATCCCCAGAATATTTTTGGTTTTCTATTATTCTACGCAAAGAGATTCGGGCACTTACTGCAAATTATAAAATTTCATCAAGACTTTCAGCCTTTGGAGTTCAAATTTCAGATAAGCATGGAAATCTTTATGAATATGAGAATGCATTATTTGCATTGACTGAACTTCGTGTTACTCCAGGAGCCATGCCTGTATTTCCGACTAAGATGTCATTTCCGGTTTCAATCCGAGTTGTTTTCCCTTTGCATACTGATCCGCCAGTAAGGATCGAACGTATACTTGAGTTACTTGAGCGAGCTGGAATTATAGATGACTCAGAATTATAGTAATGGAGTTTATTTGAAGTGGAAATTGTACTCAAGCAAGATGGAAAATCGTTTGGGGGCTTCTGTGTGTCGAATGTTATTAGTATAAAAAAATTATAAAAGAGTGGGTGATATATGACACTGGTTGTATCATGGATAGGTAAAGATACTCATGGGTATACATCCGCATATATTGCTAGCGATAGTAGGGTTTCTTGGGGAAATCTAAATTTTTATGATAGTTGCCGGAAAACTTTTTTTTCAAATGAATTCCCCGACATAATTGGATTTTGTGGTGATGTTTTATTTCCTTCAATGGTTATTCCTTCCATTATTGAATTGATTGACAAAAAAATCTTATATGATGAAAATGATGGCCCTAGAACTAGATTTGATAAATTTAAAAAAAAGTTAATTGAAGAAATTAAACATTATCCCAAAAGTGAAATTTTAAATTCATTTGAAATACTTTACATTTGTAGAGATATTATTGAAAAGGGATATCCAGACTTTTATGCATACAAATTTATTTGGAAAAAGGATAAAAGTTATCAAGTTAAGGCTTTAAAACTTCCTGTCATATCAGGTTTAATTGATGTTATGGGTTCCGGTGCTTCAGATTTTAACAGAGAGTATGGGGGGCGTATAAAAGGTTTAAATGCAAATACTACAAGAAATGTTTTTCACACCTTTTCTGTTGTATTAGAGAAAATGACAGATAAAAAAAGTGGGGGGGTAGCTCAACTAGTTGGTCTGTATAGAAAGCCGGAGAAAAGTGGATTTGCCTTTGGAATTCTCCATAAACGAAACAGATACTACAATGGAATGCGTATTTCTTTTTCAGAAAATATTGATGTAATAGAATGGAGAAATAGAAATTTTGAAATATGTTCTGGAAGAATTAGAAAGAGAAAAAGTTATGCAAAAGAACAGTCGATTGATACAACAATTTAATTTGGCAACTCCCTGGCCCCCTAATTTAAATGGGGGTGAGAGGTGCTGTCGTCTACCCAGTAAAGATGATTCTTTATTGGGTAGGCTGCCAGGGTTGAAATATATTATTTAAAACTCAAGTCGGTTTATTAACGGTTATTTTTGGCAATACCGGATTCATGAGATGAATGAATTTATATATTTTTTGCATTGAAAAAAAATATAGTCTTGATCGGCCACTATTCTGGAGATGCGTTTTATTTTAATGCCTTCGTTGCTTTGAATATAAGTACTTATTTAAAGGGAACCTAATAAAATAAACTGGGAGGCCGTTGGTCAGGGGGGTCCGAATTCCACCCCCTCCGTTTTTTTCATTAGATCAATCGTTCTCCAAAGTCGAGATGTCGCCGATCTCCTCGCCCCACTCCTGGGCGCGCAGCACACGGCGCATGATCTTGCCTGAGCGCGTCTTGGGCAGGCCGGGCACGAACTCGATCTCCTGGGGCATGGCCAGGGCCGATAATTTTTTGCGGACGAAG
>JALHTJ010000224.1 GCA_022865785.1 Candidatus Aminicenantota bacterium | reverse complement strand
TTGGCCCTGCTCCTTTCCGGAAGCGGGATGGCCCAGACTGCTGCCCAGGATCTCACCCAGGCCGACAAACTCTACTACCAGGGGCAATTCACAGAAGCGGCCTTGCTTTACGCCCAAGCCGCCGAAAACGATCCCGCTGCCTACGGGGCCGTCCTGAAACTGGGGCGCATATCCCTGCTGCGCAATGACCTGGAAGAGGCCGAAAAGTGGCTGAAGAAAGCCCTGGCGCTGAAAAAAGGGGCGACTTGTTCTTTTTCAAATGACAGGCAGGCAATAGGGTCAGAAATTGAAAAAAATTACAAGAAGTTCTTGGGTGCGAGAACCAACCGCCGGGGACAACCCTGCAAATTTTCGCACCAGGACTGGTACCAAGGAAAAATTCAATATAAAAAGAACATGGATCATTTTTTTAGTAATCGTTTTGATCAGTATCAATTTGTTTTCACAAAAAAGTGATTTAGCAAAGCCAAACGGCCAAGGAGCAGGCAGCACTCTCTTGCAAAAGCGGCCGCGCTCTGTAAGCGTGCTCATCCTTTTGGGCGAGTGGTTCGGCGACTCCTATTTTCCGCTCCCGCAGGAGATCGAAGCGCGAGGCTGGAAGATGAAGCGGGTCGGCGTCGATTCCGAATACCGGGGCTACTATAAAAAAGAGCGGGATGTCTTATTGCGGAGCGACATCCTCATCCCCGACCTGAAGGATTTCTCGGGCTACGACTGCCTGATCATTCCCAGCGGTCCGCAGTTCCGCAAGTTCAAGGAAAACCCGGCGGTCCTGCAATTCGTCAGGGACGCCCATGCCGCCGGCCTGCTGATCGCCTCTTTCTGCGTGGGAAAAAATATTGTCGCGGCCGCTGGCCTGGTCGACATACCCTACGGCCCATCCATGTTTCCGGAGAAAGTCACCCGGGTCAATGAGCGCATCCTGCTCGGCCCGCGCGGCGGCGGCCCCCCTCCCGGTGACGGCTTCAAGAGCGCGCCGATCAAGGAGATCTGCGACGCCATCGCCCGCGAAGTGGTGAGTTCCGAAACTTCCAGCAAAAAAATTGAGCAAGATTAAGTTCAAAAGCAGATCAATTGAATCCGGAAATGAAAATGGAACAAGTTGGAAATCGTATTTGGATGGCATATAATTTAAAACGACCTCCGGTATAAAATTCACAAGGAGCAAACCATGAAAAAAAGTTACGCGTTTTTTCTCGTTCTATTAATTGTAAATGTCCTGTTTGCCCAATCCGGTTCTTCGGATCCGGTAAGGGTGGAACGTTTGAGCGAACGGGCCTTGATGCTTACCGAAGATTCCCCGATGGAAAACATCATCGTAGCGGTCGCCACAAATAAAGGGATCGTTGTCATCGACAGCACCGGCTCACCGGCGACAGCCGCCATATTTCGCAAAGCGATCGAGAAAGAATTCGCCCGCAATGATTTCAAGTATGTCATCAACACCCATCCCCATTGGGATCACGCCTGGGGCAACCAGGTTTTCCCCGAAGCCATCGTGATCGGCCATGAAAACAGCCTTGGCCAAACGGCGCAGCAGGCTAGGTCTGCCGAGAATATGCTCAGGCGCGGCCGCGAACGGGTCATTGCCCTGCAGCAGGGATTGCAGAAAGCGGGCAACGATGCCGACCAAAAGGCAAAACTGCTACCCGAGATCGCTTTTCAGGAAAGAATCGTGCAGGGGCTATCCGCCACTTTCACCCCTGTCCCCCCGGCCATTTCTTTCTCAGACACCATGACTCTGGACATGGGGGATGTTTCCTTCAAGCTGTATTTTTTCGGCAGGGCGCACTCCGGCAGCGATATATTCATCCACATCCCGGCGGAAAAAATCCTGGTCACCGGCGACATATTCCTTGACCAGGGGTGGCTGCCGCTCTTTTCCGGAATGGAAACCCTGGATATTCCCAAATGGTGCGAAGTGTTGAACCGCTTATTCAACGATGCGGACGGCTTCTCGACCGTGATTCCGGGACACCGTAAAGCGTGGAGCCGGGACAAGCTTAAGATGTGGAAGGAATATATTGAAAATCTCTGGACCGGCATCAATGCCGCCAAAAAGGAAAAACTGACCATGGCGCAGGTCATGGAACGCTTCCCTCTCGAAGAGCGCTATCTCTATCTGAAGGAATTGGGGCACAGCGATCAAAGAATAAAAGAATTCCATGCGCGCAATATCGAAGCATTCTGGCGGCAGCTGCTGATCCCGGTCACCGCTTTGATCGAACAGACGACCCAGAGCGACGGCATCGAAGCGGCCGTCGAAAAAGGCAGAATCTTATGGCGTGACAAAAAAGCAGAGTATGATTTTTCCGAACCAAGCCTGAACCGCCTGGGTTATCGGTTTTTAAGCCAGGATAACCCGTCTGCCGCCATTGGACTTTTTGCCTTCATCGTCGAACTGTATCCCGCTTCGGCCAACGCCTACGACAGCCTGGGCGAAGCCTACATGGTCGCCGGCGACAAGGAAATGGCCGTCCGCAATTACGAAAAATCGCTGGAATTGAACGCCGCCAACCAGAACGCCAAGGACATGCTGCAGCGATTGCGGCAGAATTGATGGGAGCAAACGCAAAATGACGAAACAAGCAAAATTGCTTCTCGCCTCAATGTTGCTCTTGGGGATGAGCGCTCATGCCCAAAAAAGTGCGTTCCCCAGGCTGACCGGCCCGTATCTAGGCCAGAGACCGCCGGGGACGACGCCCAAGCTGTTCGCCCCGGGAATCGTTTCGACCGGGCTGGACGAATTGAACTCGGTCTTTTCTCCCGACGGCGGCGAGTTCTATTTCTGCGTACGCAATATCAGGAACGCCGCCGCGATCTTTCAGATGAAACTGGAGAAGGGCTGCTGGTCGGAGCCGCGGCTGCTGCCGTTCGCCTCGCGCTTCGGCGACATCGACGTCAGCATCTCGCCCACGGCAAACGCGCTCCTTTTTAGTTCCAGGCGGCCCCGGCCGGGAGAGGCGGAACCCCGCAAGGACAACGAATTCTGGATGGCTGCCCGCAAGGGAAATGCTTGGGGCGATCCCATCCACCTGGGACTTGCCATCAACTCCGACAGCCACGACTACTACCCGCTGATGTCCCGCAAATGGACGATCTATTTCTCAAGCCAGCGCGAAGGGCCCAGAACGAACAACATCTACAGATCGGAGAAGGTCGACGGAGCCTATGCCACGGCGGTCAAGCTCGGGGCTGCGATCAACACGGAATCCCGCGAATTCGACCCTTTTGTTTTCGCCGACGAGGACATGCTCATCTTCGCCTCCGACCGGCCGGGAGGCCGGGGAACGAGCGACTTGTACGTCAGCTTCCGCGGCGCCGAGGGCGACTGGACCCCGGCGGTCAACCTGGGCGAAACGATCAACTCGCCCGGCCCCGAGTTCTGTCCCGTGCTCTCCCCCGACGGGAAATATCTCTTTTTCACGAGCTTCCGCGTCGATCGCGAGCGCTTCCCGGAAAAGCCCCTCTCACTCGCCGATTTTCATGTCGCCCACCGCCTCCCGGAAAACGGCCTGGGCGACATCTATTGGGTCGATGCCCGGGCCATCTATTCCCTGCGGCCCGGCATGCCGGCCAAGACTTTTCGGCAGGGACAGGAGTAGCCACGGTCCATCGCTTCGGCATTTTTTATAAAAGAGAAAGGATCCCCGGACGTCTATAGTGTGGAAGCGCAGCACTTTCTGGATTTGTCATCTGCTTGTTGACCAGAAATTTGCACGGAGGATCGAAATGATGCGGCGAACACATTTTTTCCTGATCGTATTTTTGGTATCAATATTGACAGGCTGCGGAATGGACCTGGACTGGAAGGCGGATGAAGAATACAACAATTCCGTTCAGCCGCCTGAAGAAGTGATGAACGCCATCGGGGTGAAAGAGGGGATGGTCATCGGCGAGTTCGGCGCCGGGTATGGGCGCTTCACCCTTCCCCTTGCCGCGCGTGTCGGAGAAAGCGGCCGTGTCTACGCGAATGATATTGAAGAATCGTCCCTTGCATTTCTCAAAAAAAGATGCCGCAAAGCCGGGTTGAAGAACGTCAGGACGATATTGGGGGAATACGAAGATCCCCTGTTTCCGAAAGGCTCCCTGGACATGGCGTTCTCCGCCCTGGTGTACCACGAGATCGAAAGCCCGGTGGTTTTTCTTAAAAACCTGATTCCGGCCCTCAAGCCTAACGCTCCTATCGTCATCGTCGACAATGCCCCCGGCAAGAACACGGAAAAAAGCAACATCGGCCGGCACTGGGAAAAGGAATTCGCAGATGCGGGGCTTGAAATCGTGAAAAGGAAGAAACTGCATGAACGGGATGTCCTATTCATACTGAAAATCGCAACCCGGTAAGGAATGCTGGGAAGGGAAACAGGGTCAGACTTCAAAATGAATAAAATTCATGTGATCGCGCGCCGGGAATGGCGGGCCTGGCTGCAGGCCAACGGCAAAAGAGAAAAAGAGATCTGGCTGGTCTTCTGCAAGAAGCACACGGGCAAAAAAAGCCTGGCCTACGAAGAGGCGGTCGAGGAAGCACTCTGCTTCGGC
>JALHTJ010000223.1 GCA_022865785.1 Candidatus Aminicenantota bacterium | reverse complement strand
GTCCAGCAGGAATTCGTGCCGTTTTTCCTCTTCGGCGATTAAAAAAAACATTTTCTGGGTGGCGGGGTCGGTATTGGCCCTGGCTTTTTCCATGTAAAAATTGAAGCTCCTGGTTTCGATCTCGCGGGCCTTCTTGTACAGGTCGATCTGGTTCACAGGAATATCGTCCCAGTTTTTATTATCGTACAATTGCTGAAAAATATTCTTGCTCCCGCTCAGGATAGGTGTGGACAGCAATTCGACTTGACTTGAAGTCTTAAGTTTTTGCAGGACCTGAAAATGCTTTACTTCGTCTTCGGCCAGCATATTCAGAATATTTTTCATGCCGCTATTGGTCGTTTTTTCCACCAGTTGGCGGTAGTATTTTTCTCCGTCCTTTTCCATTTCCATTGCCAAATCAAAAACGTTCATGACTGCCTCCAAGCTCCATTTTATAAAATTGTCGATAAGTAGTCAAATTTTTAGTTTGATAAGCAAACAATCTTCTTACTACTGGCTGCAAACTAGTGGCTACTTTTTCTAAGCCGTGAACCGTCCACCGTATGCCGTGAACCTATTTCTTTTCTTCGGGCAATAATCCGCGACTTTTGAGCAGGGGCTCGATTTTCGGTTCGGCGCCGCGGAAGCGTTTGTAGAGCGTCAGTGCGTCTTCGGTTCCCAGTTTAGCCAGCATATTTTCGCGGAAGGATTTGGCCGTGGCCCGGTCGAAGATGCCCTTTTCCTTGAAGGCCTCGTAGGCGTCCTTGTCCAGCACCCCGGACCAGATGTAGCTGTAGTAGCCGGCGGAGTATCCGCCGATAATGTGGTTGAAGTAGGTGGTGCGGTAGCGCGGGACGATGGCCGGGATCAGCTTAATGGCGGCCATGGTGTCGGCTTCGAACTTGCGTACATCAATGGTCTCGTTGCCGGTCAAGGTGTGCCAGGCCATGTCCAAAAAGGAGGCGGCCAGGTATTCCACGGTCTCGAATCCCTGGTTGAACAGGCTGCTGGCTTTCAATTTTTCCACCAGCGCCGCCGGGATCACCTCGCCGGTCATGTAGTGGCGGGCGTACAGGTTCAGCATTTCGGGCTCCAGCGCCCAGTTCTCCATGATCTGCGAAGGAAGTTCCACGGCGTCGCGGGGCACGCTGCGGCTGCGGTAGACGCCGTTGGAAAACAGCGTGTTCAGCGAGTGGCCGAATTCGTGGAAAAAGGTGTTGACCTCGTCGATGCTCAGCAGGGACGGCGCGCCGGCGGCGGGGCGAGTGAAGTTGCAGACCAGGGTGGAGATGGGAGCTACGCGCTTGCCCTTTTCATAATAGGCGCGCCGGAAACCGCCCGACCAGGCTCCGCCGCGCTTGCCGGGACGGGGGTGGAAGTCCATGTACAGCAGGCCGACGTGGCTGCCGGAGCCTTCCCTGACCTCGTAGACCTGGACCTCGGGATGGTAGAGGGGCAGGTTGTCGAGCTTGATGAACTGCAGGCCATACAGCTTTTCACACAGGGTAAATATTCCTTTCTTGACGTTCTCCAGCGCGAAATAGGGTCGCAGCACCGAGTCATCAAAGGCATATTTTTCCTGGCGCAGTTTTTCAGCGTAGTGCCACCAGTCCCAGGAAGCAAGCTGGAATCCGCCTTTTTCGCGGTTGATGATGGCTTGCATTTCACTGGCTTCATTTTGAGAGCGTGCCAGCGCCGGTGTCCAAAGCCGTTTCAGGAAGGCCATGACCGTTTCCGGGTCCTTGGCCATGCGTTCTTCCAGTACAAAATGGGCGTGGGTCGGGTAGCCGAGCAACTTGGCCCGTTCGGCACGCAGCAGGACGATCTTTTTGACGATCTCCTTGTTGTCGTTGGCGTTGTCGCGGTCGCCGCGCATAAAATAGGCGCGGTGCAGCTGCTCGCGCAGGTCGCGGCGGGTCGAATACTGCAGGAAGGGGGTCATGGACGGAACCTGGACCGTAAAGGCCCATTTACCGGCCAATTCAAGCTGCTTGGCCGTTTCGGCGCCCATGGCACGCACTGTATCGGGCAGGCCGGCCAGGTTTTCGGGGCTGTCGATGACGATGCGTGAGGAATTGGTTTCGGCCAGCAGGTTTTCGCCGAATTTCAATCCCAGCAGGGAGAGTTCGCGGTTGAGCTCGCGCAAGCGTTCTTTTTGGGCCGGGTCCAGTAGCGCGCCGCTGCGGATGAAGCCCTTGTAAGTGTTTTCCAGGAGAAAATCCTCTTCAGGGCTAAGGGTCAGGTTCTGGCGCTGGCCGTAGACGGCTTTGACCCGGGCGAAAAGTTTTTCGTTCAGGTTGATGTTGTCGGCGTGGGCCGAAAGCAGCGGCGACACTTCGCGGGCCAGGGCCTGGATGTCGGCGTTGGTATCGGCGCTCAGCAGCGAGTAGAACACGGCACTGACGTCGTTGAGGAAAATTCCGCTATGATCCATGGTGGCGATGGTGTTGGCAAAGTTTGGTTCTTGCCTGTCGGCGGCGATGGCGTCGATCTCGACCTGCTCTCTTTTTATCCCTTCCTTAAAGGCTGGCAGGAAATGACCTATGACTATTTTGTCGAATGGCGGCGCCTGGAACGGCGTGGTGCGCGCCTGGAAAAACGGATTGTCATTCTGCGCCTCCTGGGCCGCGATCGGCTGCAGTAAAGTCAGCCCAAGGGCCAGCAAGGCAACGATTTTCAGTACGGATTTTTGTTTCATGGCGAATCTCCTTAAAAAAAAATCTGAAGTATTTATATATACGCAAGATAAAATGTTGTCAATATTTTGCACAAATGGCGGAAAAAAATGGGAAGTAAGCGATTTCAGGCCCAGGGTATTTAGGGCAGATCGCGTTTCCTTGTAAAATCAGAGCAATTTTTAGCATGAATTGAAATTGATAAATTATTTTTTGCAATGCCTCGGCAGGCAGGTTAAAATAGTTTCGAGAAAAATGACAGTATTTAACCTGGAAGGTAAAGTTGATTTCCCGTCGGCGCAGTTAGCCGGGCGCGACGGTCTTCTGGCGTTCGGTGGTGAACTGTCGCCGAAAATGCTGCTGCGCGCCTACGGTCGTGGCATCTTTCCCTGGTACGGCCAAGGCGAACCCATACTGTGGTGGTCGCCCGATCCGCGTTTTGTTTTGTTCCCGGCCGAGTTCCATGCCGGCGCCAGCCTGAAGAAAGTATTGCAGCGCGGCATTTTTTCCTTTACGTTCGACCGCGCTTTCGGCGAGGTCGTCAGCGGCTGTGCGTTACCGCGCCCGGATCAAGAGGGAACCTGGATCACCACGGCCATGCGCGATGCCTATGTTGCCCTGCACCGTCTCGGTTACGCCCATTCCCTTGAGACCTGGAAAGACGGCAAGCTGGCCGGCGGCATCTACGGGATCTCCCTGGGAAGATGCTTTTTTGCCGAATCCATGTTCCGCCTGGCCGACAATGCTTCAAAAGTCGCCCTGACAGTCCTGGCCGAGACGCTGCGAAAAATGGACTTCGCCTTTATAGACTGCCAGATCGCTTCCCCACACCTGGCCGGCTGGGGGGCCAGGCCCATCAGCCGACGCCGTTACCTTGAACTGCTGCGCGCCGGCCTGAGTCCGCATACCCGGCGCGGAGACTGGGGAGACATCCTGCCCGCGCTTTGATGCCATGGACCCGCTGCGCGGGACGAAATCCTGGAAGCGGGGACGTTGCCCCCGCCGTTTTCCTGAGGCGTCATTGTCCGCAGCGTTTTTTTATGCTATCTTAAGCAGCGGATAAGAAACCAATGAGAAAACTGAAGGATCGGCTGCATGATCTTGATAAAAACGATATCCAGGAAAAATGGCAGCGCCTGGATAGCGATGGTGAGCTCTCCACCAGGGAAAAACTTGAGAAACTGGTGCGACACAACCTGAAGCAAAAAGACAAACCGGTTTCAGCTCCCAAGGCCCGGATGGAGCCGGCTGCTGCTGCCGAGCCTTTCCTGGTCAAGGATTTTTACTATGCCCTGGATGGCCGCTACGGAAAAGTGCGCCTTGGTGACTGGCTGGCCCTGGCGCCCGGGTCGTTGGCCATCATTGCCGGCAGCGAGGTATTTGCCGCGGTCGATCCGCGCCGTGTCGTTTTTTTTGACAGCGAAACCACTGGGCTGGCCGGCGGCACCGGCACCATCCCCTTCATGCTGGGTTTTGGTTTTTTCAGCGAACAGAGCTTTCAGGTGAAGATCTTCATGCTCCAGGATCTGGACCGGGAAGGCGACTTCCTGCTGGCTGTCGCGGAATTCCTGCGCCAGGGGGAATTCTCCGCCGCCGTGACCTATAACGGCAAGGCCTTCGACTTTCCTCTACTGGAGACCCGCTATATTCTGCAGCGCCAGCGTTTCCCTCTGCTGGACCTGCCGCATCTGGATTTTCTATTTCCGGCCCGCACCATATGGAAAAACACCTATGATTCGCGCAAATTGGGCTACCTGGGCGAGATGCTGCTGGGCCTTTCCCGCAGTGATGACATCGAAGCCAGTTCGATCCCCGCCCTTTATTTCAGTTTCCTGCGCAGCCAGGCCTTCTCGCTGATCGAACCGGTCATGGAACACAATGCCATGGATTTGGTCGGACTGGCGGCCGTGGTGCTGCTCGGCCTGCGCTATCTGGAGGACTATTCCCTGACCGCTGACGGCGGCGAAATCCTCGGCCTGGGCATGCTCTGTGAAAGGGCCGGCCTGCTGGAAAAAGCCGAGGCTTTCTACCAGATCGCCAAAGATGTCAGCGCCGACTCCGAAGTGCAGACAAAGGTGCTGCGGCGCCTCTCCGTCCTGATGAAAAAGAAAAAGCTCTACAGCGAGGCGCTCGAACTCTGGCAAGCTCTAAGTGCCGGCAACGATCTCGGCGCCATGCGTGAGATATCGATCCATTACGAGCATCGCGAACGAAACTATGCCCAGGCGGTCACTTTCGTGGAAAAAGCCCTGAACGGTGCCCAACTGAGCCCGGGCCAACAGCAGGAATTGGAAAAGCGGCTGGAGCGGCTGCGGAAAAAGATCGCCAAGCTGGAAGAGAAAAACGAAATAATTTGAACGCCATCAGACATTATCTTTTTAAATTGCGCTGGGGGAAAGAGCTAAAAAAACGTCGGCTGGTGCGAGATATCTGGCGCGGCAAAGTTGGCAATGAGCAGGACATGGATCTGATTTCTTCGTTCTATCGGTTGAATCCGACGAGTGATGATCTGGTCGATGAGAGCACCTGGACAGACCTTGAGATGGACCGATTATTCTCGCGCCTGAACCGGACAATCACCTTGCCCGGATCCCAATTCCTTTACTGCCAATTCAGATCGGCCCGAAGCGATAGTAAAGAGCACGATCACCTGCATCGCTTGATAAACAGCTTGAAAAGTGACAGACGCCTGCGTGAGCGGCTGCAAATGGTGTTGCTTCCCTTACGTAAACTTGACGCCGATTTATCAGTGCTTTTTGCCGGTGCCTGGGAAAAACCACCCCGTTTCGCACGATGGATGCCTCTTTATCCATGGCTTTTCGTTGGAATAGTACTAACGGCGGCTCTCTTTCAGCCTATGCTCTGGTTCCTGGTGGCGGCCATGATGGCCATTTCCTGGGTAATGCGCCTCTTACTGTTTGACCGGATCAGTTGCAAAATGCCGGATTGCATCCAGTTGGTGCGGCTGCTGAATCTCAGCAACCAATTGACAAAATGGGAGCATCCCGCAATCCATGAAGAGTTGCAAAAATGCAGAACGCATCGGAAAGTAGCTAAAATAACGGTTAAAAAACTGTTCTGGATGACCGTGGATGCAAGCGATTATGATGAATTGAGTTCATTGGCTATCCGCTACATTCAATCCTTTCTGATGACTGATATCATCGCTTATTTTCGCCTGATCAACTTTGCCGGGCGCTACGCTGCCGTCTGGCGGGAGCTCTTTGATACGGTGGCTTACCTTGATTCCGCCCTGGCAATAGCTGCCTTCAAAGAATCGTGTCCCATCATGACGAGAGTGGAATGGCTTAATAAACCGATGATCGAGGCTAAGGGGCTTTATCATCCGCTCATAGACCATGCTGTACCGAACGATCTGACTCTTGAGAATCGGTCCCTGTTGATCACGGGTTCGAACATGTCGGGAAAGACCATCTTTATCAAAACGGTCGGCGTGAATCTCATTTTGGCGAAAGCCGTCGGCCTTGCCTGTGCTATTCGCTTTGGGGCGGCCCCCTTTACCCTTGTTTCAGCAATCAATACGGACGAGTCCCTGAATGAGGCTAAGAGTTACTATTATCGAGAAATCGAGCGTGTTCTGATACTGATCAATCAAGACTCCGCTAAGGGGCCCTACCTGTTTTTAATTGATGAACTCTTTCGCGGCACTAACACTGCCGAACGTCTGGCCGCGGCGAGCGCTGTTCTGGAAAACTTGTCTAAAAAGGGCATGGTGATGGTGACCACCCACGATATCGAACTTGAGTCGCGCCTACGTGAAGATTTTGTTTTGGTCCATTTCCGGGAGGAGATAGAAGCAGGAGTCCATTTCTTCGATTACCGCATTCATCAGGGACCTTGTCGCTCCCGCAATGCGATTCGACTGCTGCAACTGATCGGTTATCCGCCGCAGCTGGTCCAGCGGGCAATGGAGCTTCTAGGGATGAGGGACGTATAACCATACGTCCAATATGGTCGAATTGGCCGAATCCAAACGGAGCAAAAGATTTAACGTCCCTATGGATTCAGGATATTTGTGAACTTGAGGGGAGCATGCGAATGATTTCTGACAGCCATAGACGCCTGTCCATCCGCCTCAAAGGGTGGGATTATGGTTCTCTTGGGTATTATTTTATCACCATTTGCACCCAGAACCGGGAATGCCTGTTCGGAAATATTACAAATGGAAACATGGCATTGAATGATGTCGGACATATTGTTGAAAAATGCTGGCAGGATATTCCTGTTCATTTTCCCCATGCGGATCTGGACGAATTCATTGTCATGCCCAATCATTTTCATGGCATCCTCGTGATTAAGGGTTCTGTAGGGGCTTATAAACATACGCCCCAAAGATCTGATCAATCGGTCCAAAGCAGGGCGAATATTTATTCGCCCCTACGAAAGGATATATCTGACGGATCAACGTTGAGATCACCCTCCAAAACCGTGGGTTCTGTTATTCGTGGTTTTAAGATCGGTGTCAGCCAATGGGTTCACAAGAATACCGAGATATTTTCAGTCTGGCAGCGCAATTATTATGAACATATCGTCCGCAATGAAAAAGAATTGGATCAAACCAGGCAATATATTCGCGATAATCCATTCGCATGGCCGCTGGATGAAGAAAATCCGCAAAGGAATGGTTCATAAGGGCGTATAATCATACGCTCGGAATTTATAGATTAGGTAGGGGCGTATAACCATACGCTCGTAAGATCGCATCGATTGCCTTTTCCAGGGCGAATATTTATTCGCCCCTACGGTTGGTTTCAGACCTTCTTCCGTCTCTGCCTCAGGTATTCGATCACTCCGGGCAGAACCGAGATGAGGATAATGGCCAGGATCACCACGGTGAAGTTGCGCCTGACCAGGGGCAGATTGCCGAAAAAATAGCCGCCGAAGACAAAGATGGCCACCCAGACGATGCCGCCGATAATGTTGTAGCTGATGAAGCGCCAGTAGGTCATGCGCCCGATGCCGGCGACGAACGGGGCGAAGGTGCGGATGATGGGGACGAAGCGGGCCAGGATAATGGTGATTCCCCCGTATTTTTCGTAAAATTCGTGGGTCCGCTCCAGGTGTTCTTTTTTCAAAAAACGGATCTTCTTCTGACTGAAAATTTTTGGGCCCACGGCGTGACCGATCCAGTAATTCGTTGTGTCGCCGAGGATGGCCGCGATGCTGAGGATCAGGAACAGCCAGTGAACCTGAAGCGGGCTGCCGGGAGTTGCGGCCAGGGCCCCGGTGGCGAAAAGCAGCGAGTCGCCGGGGAGAAAAGGTGTGACTACCAGGCCGGTTTCACAGAAGATGACCGCGAAGAGAATCAGGTAGGTCCAAAGCTGGTAGGTGACGATCAGGGCGTTGAGGTGCTTGTCCAGGTGCACGAACAAATCAATCAGGCTGGCGATCAGTTCCATACAATCTCCTGGGGATGAATTTACGCGGCGGCATGCCCAAACCAGGCCTGGGTTGCATGTTTTATATTACCCGACGAGGGGGGAGTCTGTCAAGGGCGCTTTTTTCCGGAGGTCATGATCAAGCCGAGAAAATGTGTTGATTTTTGGCTGTCGATATGATACATTTCCTCTATGTTAGACCTTAATTCATCTTTCATCTGGATATTTTTTCTGATCTGGCTCCTTTACCTCATTCTGAACAGAATTTTTTTCAAACCCATCAACGAGATCATCACTGCCCGGGAAACGAAGATTAGCGCCGATTCCAACCGCCAGGAAAGCATGGTAGCCGAGATCGAAACCCGGACTGGGGCCATAGAAGCCCAACTGAGTCAGGCCCGTAAAGAGGCGCAGCAAATCAAGGAAGGGTTGCTGAAGAACGGCGAAGAGATCCGCAGTAGAACCGTGACCTCGGCCAAGGAACAAGCGGGGCGAGTTTTGGATGAAAAGATGTCTCAGCTGGAAAGCGAGATTGTGGCGGCCGAAAACACCCTGGAAATGCAGATTTCTGTTTTCAGCGATAAGATCAAACAAGCCTATTTATGAAAAAAAACATACTTTTCCCGTTCCTGCTGCTGGCCCTGGCCATGGGCCTGTCGGCTTCCACTGAAGGCGGAACGTCGCACATCGACTGGTTCAACGTGCTCGGCAAGGTTTTCAATTCCACTGTGCTTTTCGGAGGCCTGATCCTGCTGTTGCGCAAACCCCTGATCCAGATACTGTCCCAGAAAAGTTCGGCCATCCAGAATGATATCGTGGAGAGAGAAAAAAACCTGGCCACTACGTCGGCCCGGCTGCTGGACATTCAGCAACGCCTAACCAAAGTGGCGTCAGAAGTCGATGGGATAAAGAGTACCGCCGAAGCGGCAGGGCGGGATGAACTGGCCCGCCTGGAGGCAGCCGGCCGCCTGGAAGCGGAGCGCATCATCGCCTTGAGCGAAGAAGAGATCCGCCAGCGGGTGGATGCCGCTGTGCGCGCGGTAAAGGGACGCATCGCCGATATGACCATCGAGCGCTTCAAGAACGATTTTACGCGGAGTTTAAACGACGCAACCCAGCAAAGGATCATCGAGCGCAATATCGATTCTTGCGGAGACTTGGATGAAGGAAAGTAGCCTGGTCAAGCGTTACGCCAAGGCCTTGGCACTGACTATGGATGACCAAGCCGAATTCGATCGTGTCAAAGGTGAATTGCATGATTTCCTGGCCCTGCTTGCCGCCGATGAAAAATTGAAGATCGGGCTGGCGACTTTCCTGATCTCCCAGGCGGAAAAGATCATAGCTTTGGATATCGTCAAAACCAAGATGAACCTGCATGCCAAAACCTATCAGTTCCTGCTGACCGTTGCCGCCGAGAACCGCCTGGTCTATCTCGAACAAATGGTGCAGCATTTTCCCGACGCCTGGTATGCCGCGCGCGGCATCGAAAAAATAGTCATACACTCGGCCGTCGAACTGGCGGGTGGGCAGAGAGAACGCTTGTTGGGCAAACTGGAAAAAGCCCTGGCCGGAAAAGTGATCCTGGAATTCCGGTTGAAGCCGGAACTGATCGCCGGCATCAGTTTGAGCCGGGGATCGGTGCATTACGATTTTTCGCTGTCCGGCAGCCTGAAAAAACTGCGCGAAACGCTCGTAGGGGAAAAATAAATGCTAATCAAAGTCGACGAGATCAGTGAGTTGATCCGCCAGAAGATCGAGGGCTTTGCCTTTGATTTCAAGAAAGAGGAAACCGGGGTGGTGATATCGATCGGGGACGGCATCGCCCGCATTTACGGCCTGGACAACGTCATGTACAATGAATTGCTGGAATTTCCCGGCCAGATCTTCGGCATCGCCCTGAACCTAGAAGAAGACAACGTGGGTTCCATCCTATTGGCCGAGAGCCACGAGATCAAGGAAGGCGATATCGTCAAGAGGACCGGGCGCATCATTTCGGTGCCGGCCGGGGACGCGGTCATCGGCCGCGTGCTCTCACCGCTGGGAAAACCCCTGGATGACAAGGACCCGATCCAGGGGGAAATCTTCATGCCCATCGAAGCCCTGGCCCCGGGCGTGGTCGACCGCCAGCCGGTCAAGGAACCCCTGCAAACCGGCATCAAGGCCATCGATGCCATGATCCCCATCGGCCGCGGCCAGCGCGAACTGATCATCGGCGACCGCCAGACCGGGAAAACCGCCATTGCCCTGGACACCATCATCAACCAGAAAGGCCAGGATGTGATCTGCATATACGTGGCCATCGGCCAGAAGCAATCCACCGTTGCCCAGGTGATCAAGACCCTGACCGAAGCCGGGGCCATGGAGTATTCTCTGGTGGTGGCGGCTTCCGCTTCCGATCCCGCCGCCTTGCAGTACATCGCCCCCTACGCGGGCTGCGCCATGGGCGAATATTTCCGCGACCGGGGGCGGCACGCCCTCCTGGTTTACGACGACCTGTCCAAGCACGCCGTCGCCTACCGCGAGATTTCCCTGCTGCTGCGCCGCCCGCCGGGGCGCGAGGCCTATCCCGGCGACGTGTTTTACCTGCATTCGCGGCTGCTGGAGCGGGCCGCCAAGTTGAGCGACGAGAAGGGCGGGGGTTCGCTGACCGCATTGCCGATCATCGAGACACAGGCCTCGGACGTGTCGGGGTACATCCCCACCAACGTCATCTCCATCACCGACGGCCAGATCTACCTGCTCCCCGACCTGTTCAATGCCGGCCAGCGCCCGGCCATCGATGTCGGCATTTCGGTTTCGCGCGTGGGCGGCAATGCCCAGATCAAGGCCATGAAGCAGGTGGCCGGTTCGCTGAAAATGGACCTGGCCCAGTACCGGGAGTTGGAGGCCTTCACCCAGTTCGGCTCCGACCTGGACAAGACCACCGTGGCCCAGCTGGAGCGGGGCAAACGGCTATCCGAACTGCTCAAGCAGGATGAGGGCGAGCCCATGCCGGTGGGAAAACAGATCGTCTCCATCTTTGCCGGTACGCGCGGCAACCTGGACGAATTCCCCGTCGACCGCGTCCGGCAATTCGAAGCGGAGATGCTGAAATACGTGGAAGCCAATCAACCGGAAATTTTCCGCGAGATTCGCGAAAAGAAAAAGATATCCGCCGAGATGGAACAAACGCTGCAGGCCGTGCTCAAGGAATTCGCCGCCGAATTCAAGAAAACCCTCAATCCCTGATGGCCGGAAACCTGATTGCCCTGCGCCGCCGTATCAAGTCGGTCAAAAACACCCAGAAGCTCACCCGGGCCATGAAAACCGTGGCCGCGGCCAAGCTGCGCCGCGCCACGACCGAATTGAAAAAATCCCGGCCTTACCGCGACAAGATCGCTTCTTTTCTGTGGCAGGCGGCCGCCGGGGCCGACCTCGCGGCGCAGCCGCTGCTGCGGCAGCCCGAACAAGGTGCGGTGCTGCTGGTGGTCGTGGCCGGTGACAAGGGCTTGTGCGGCGCCTTCAATTCCCATGTCCTGAAAAAGAGCGAGGCCCATTACCGGGAGTTGACCGCCAGTGGCGAGACGGTTTCCCTGATCACCGTCGGCAGCAAGGCCAGCCGCTACTTCAGCAAGAAAGGCATTGCAGTAGAGAAGGCCCATAACGGCGTGATCAGCCGGCTGCAATTTGCCGATGCCGACAGCCTGGCCGCCGAACTGCAGGAGCTCTTCCTGAATGGCGGCATCAAAAGCGTGGAATTCGCTTTCAATGAATTCGTCTCGGCCTCGCGGCAGCAATTTTCCATCCGCCCCCTTTTTCCGGTCGTTCTGGAACCCCCTGACGAAGGCGCAGAGCCCGGGAAAGACACGGAGGCGTCCGAAGAAGTGGATTATATTCTCGAACCCGGGGCCGCGGCGCTGATCCGGTCGCTTTTGCCGCGCCACATCAGCGCCCTGGTCTACCAGGTCTTGTTGCAGTCCATGGCCGCGGAGCAGATGGCGCGCATGGTGGCCATGGACCTGGCCACGCGCAACGCCAGCGACATGATCCGCGCCTTGACCCTGCTTATGAATAAAATGCGGCAAGCGGCCATCACCAAGGAGCTTCTGGAGATCATCACCGCCACCGAAGCCCTGAACAAATAGGAGCGAACATGAGCAGCAAAGAAGAAACCCATAACCACGTCGGCAAAGTGATCGAGGTCATCGGCCCGGTCGTGGACATCGAGTTCGCCAAGGGCGAACTCCCCGAGATATACAACGCCATCGAGATCGTTTCCGAAGGGTTCGCCACGCCGCAGCCGATCCGCATCATCTGCGAAGTGCAGTACCATCTTGGTGAAAACCGCGTACGCACGATCTCCATGCATCCCACCGACGGCCTGGTGCGGGGCATGCAGGCCCGTGACATGGGCGGGCCCATCACCGTTCCCGTCGGGCGCGAAGTGCTCGGGCGCATCATCAACGTGATCGGCGAGCCGGTCGACATGCTCGGCCCCGTTAATGAAAAAAAACGCTATCCCATTCACCGCCCGGCGCCGGCCCTGGACGAGCAGGACACGCGCCTGGAACTGTTTGAAACCGGCATCAAGGTGGTCGACCTGCTCGAGCCCTACCTGAAGGGGGGCAAGATCGGTTTGTTCGGCGGTGCCGGCGTGGGCAAGACCGTGCTCATCCAGGAACTGATCCATAACGTGGCCACCAAGCACGGCGGATTTTCGGTTTTCGCCGGGGTGGGAGAGCGCACCCGCGAGGGCAACGATCTCTGGCTGGAGATGAAGGAATCGGGGGTCATCGAAAAGACGGCGCTGATCTACGGCCAGATGACCGAGCCGCCCGGCGCCAGGCTGCGCGTGGCCCTTTCCGGGGTGACCGTCGCCGAATATTTCCGAGATGAGGAAAACCAGGACGTGCTGCTTTTCATCGACAACATTTTCCGTTTCACCCAGGCCGGTTCCGAGGTCTCCGCCCTGCTGGGGCGCATGCCCTCGGCGGTCGGCTACCAGCCCAACCTGGCTTCCGAGATGGGGGAAATGGAGGAACGCATCACCTCGACCAAAAAAGGGTCGATCACCTCGGTCCAGGCCATTTACGTGCCGGCCGACGACTACACCGATCCGGCGCCGGCCACGACCTTCACCCATTTGGACGCCACCACCAACCTTTCGCGGCAACTGACCGAGATGGCCATTTTCCCGGCCGTCGATCCCCTGGCTTCGTTTTCCCGCATCCTCGACCCCAAGATCGTCGGCAAAGAACATTACCTTGTGGCCGGCCAGGTCAAGGAAGTGCTGCAGCGCTACAGGGACCTGCAGGACATCATCGCCATCCTGGGCATGGAAGAGCTGTCCGACGATGACAAGATCATCGTGGCCCGGGCCCGGAAAATCCAGAAGTTCCTTTCGCAGCCGTTTTTCGTGGCCACTCCCTTTACCGGCCTGGAAGGGAAATACGTCGACCTGGCCAACACTATACGTAGCTTCAAGGAACTGGTGGAAGGCAAATACGACACTTTGCCCGAACAGGCATTCTACATGTGCGGCGGCATAGAAGACGCCGTGGCCAACGCCAAGAAACTGGGTTTCTGATGGCCGACGCGATCGAACTGGAGATCCTCACTTCGCATGAAGTGGTCCTGCGCACCTCGATCAAGGACCTGTACATTCCGGCTTTTCTGGGCGAGGCCGGCGTCCTGTCCCATCATTTGCCCTATCTCTCCATGCTGAAAGCCGGCGAGATCTCCTATCTCGATCTCGACGGCACCCGGCATTACCTGTACAGCGGCGAAGGATTCCTGGAAGTGAGGGACAACCGCATCACGCTG
>JALHTJ010000222.1 GCA_022865785.1 Candidatus Aminicenantota bacterium | reverse complement strand
GGGCGGTTGCCGGCGTCGGAGGCGGCCAGGATCATGCCCTGGGAAAGGATGCCGCGCAGCTTGGCCGGCTTCAGGTTCTTGACGATGATGATCTTCCTGCCGACCAGGTCTTCGGGCTTGTAATATTGGGCGATGCCGGCCACCAGGGTGCGGGTGCCGTCGCCGGTGTCTATTTTCAGTTTCAGTAACTTATCGGCTTTTTCCACTTTCTCCGCTTCCAGCACCATAGCCACGACCATCTGCACTTTTTTGAAATCTTCTATTTCGATGACGTTGGCATTGGCGACATCCTGGACGTTTGACAACGACGGACTAGCTTCAGTTTCGCCGAAAAAAACCTTGCTGTCCACGCGCGGGAAAAGCTGTTCGCCGGGGTTGATGGCAAAGGTTTCCGGAAGTTTTTTCCAGCCGAGTTCGAGGTCAACGGAGTTGAATATGGCGCGCACCTTGGCCGTGGTGTCAGGCAGCACAGGGGAAAGCAGGGTGTTGACGCTCAGGATGGCCCGGGCCAGGGTTTTTAAAACTCCGGCCAGGCGCGGCAGGTTGGTCTGGTCTTTGGCCAGGTTCCAGGGCTGGGCATCGACGATATAGCGGTTCAGGCGGTTGATGAATTCAAAGATTTCTTCAAGGCCGCGGTTGAACTGGTATTGGTCGAAATTGTCCAGCACTTTTTTTTCCAGCTCGAGGTAGCCGTTTTGGATGTCTTGCTCTTTTTCCGTATACAGCCCCGCATCCTGGAAGCTTTTGTTGAAATATTTATCGATCATGCCGGTGGTCCTTGAAACCAGGTTGGCCCAGTCATTGGTCAGGTCGGTGTTGACGCGCTTAATGAATCCCTCGTGGGAAAAATTGCCGTCGGCGCCGATCGAGGCCTCGCGCATCAGGAAATAACGGATAGCGTCGGCACTAAAATGTTTGAGCAGGATATGGGGGTCCAGAACGTTGCCGCTGGACTTGGACATTTTTTTCTCGTCCTTCAACCACCAGCCGTGGATCAATTCTTTTTTGGGCAGAGGCAGTCCGGCCGCCAATAAAAAAGCCGGCCAGTAAATGGCGTGGTACTTGAGAATGTCCTTGGCCATGATGTGCAGGTCGGCAGGCCACAAAGCGGTGAAGCGTTCGCTTTCGTTTAGATAATCAATGGCGGTGATATAATTGGAAAGGGCGTCGAACCAGACATATATGGTCTGTTGCGGATCGCCGGGAACCGGCACGCCCCATTTGACGGTGGAACGCGTGACACTCAGGTCGCGCAGCCCCATTTTCACGAAGGAAACCACTTCGTTCATGCGGGAGCGCGGGATGACAAAATCGGGGTTTTCCTCGAAGAATTTCAGCAATTTGTCGCCGTAAGCCGAGAGGCGGAAAAAATAGCATTTCTCCTTGACCCGGTTATCGGTCGGTCGTCCACATTCAGGGCAGGTCCTTTTGCCGTCGGCCGTTTCTTCGGCACTTTCAGGGATGAAGTTTTCGCAGGAAATGCAATAATGGCCGGCATATTCCCCCAGGTAGATATCGCCTTTTTCCTTGACCCTGGCAAAAATCTTCTGCACTCCCTTGATATGCTCTTCGTCGGTAGTGCGGATGAAATGGTCATAACCGATGTTCAATACCTGCCACAGTTGCTTGAATTGCTCCACCATGGCATCGGCGAGTTGTTTGGGGGCCAGGCCCTGCTTGAGGGCGCTCCTTTCGATTTTCTGGCCGTGCTCATCGGTTCCGGTTAAAAACATGACCTGAAAACCCCGCAAGCGCTTGTAGCGCGCGATGACATCGGCCAGGACAGTGGTATAGGCATGGCCGATGTGCGGCACGTCGTTCACATAATAGATCGGAGTGGTCAGGAAAAATTTCGCCATGGCGCTCTCCTGTTGGCTTAAAAGAAGGATTGAATTATAACACAAAACAAGCGGGCCAAAAACAGGGTGCCCTTGGCATGGAAACGCCGTTTATTTGAAACTGATTTTCAGCGGTTTGGTATCTTCTTTTTTTTCTTTGCCTGAGCTGCTTTTTGTTTTCAGGTCGACATCCATGACCGCGTCGATCTTGCCTGGCAATGGTTCGCTGCCGCCGCTCAAAGCGCTCGCTTTTTGCCAAAGTGCAAACATTCGTTTTTCAATATTTTCCAGGGTGGGGATATTTTCTTTTTCAATTTCCTTTTCGGCTTCACGGATCAGGGTGGCGATTTCGCCTTTGATCTCCCCTGGCAGGCTGCTGCCCCGGCTCAGTTGGTTGAGAGAATAAATCTGGTTGATGACCTTGTTTTTTTTAAAAATCGCTTCTCTTTTTTTCAGATCCAGTTGGGACAATTTCTTTGCTTCTTCCCTCAGCGTTTCGACCTCTTCCTTGCTCAGTAGACCCGACTTGGTGATCAATATCTCTTTTTTGTTTTTGCTTGAGAGATCCATGGCTGCGACATTCATGATGCCGTTGATATTGATGCTGAACGTCACTTCAATGCGGGGAACGCCGCGCGCTGCACGCTTGACGTCGAGCAGAGTGAATTTCCCCAGCAGCTTGTTCTCCTCGGCGATCTCCCTTTCACCTTGATAGATCTGGATGTCCACCTCGGTCTGGTTGTCTTCCACGGTCGAAAAGATCAGGCTGCGGCTGACCGGGATGGTCGTGTTGGCGTTGATAACGCGGGTAAAAGCCCCGCCGAAGGTCTTGACACCCATGCCCAGCGGCGTGACGTCAAGCAGCAATATGTCTTTGCTGTCCCCCTTGATGATGGACCCCTGCATTGCGGCGCCCATGGCCACGATCTCATCGGGGTTGACCTTGCGGTTGGGTTCGCGCCTGAAAAATTCCTTTACTTTTTGCTGGATATAGGGGATGCGCGTCGATCCTCCGACCAGGAGGAATTCATCGATGCCGTCGATATTCAAATTGGCGTTGTGCAAAGCCCGGGAGCAGATCTCCAGGGTTTGTTCCACATCATTTTTTATCAGGTTTTCGAATTCGGTTTTGCGCAGGAATTTGATCAGATGGACAGGACCGTCATCGGATTCGGCAATAAAGGGCAGGTTGATCTCGCATTCGTCTACCGCTGACAATTCGATCTTGGCGTTTTCCGCGGCTTCGCGGATGCGCTGCAGGGCCGCTTTGTCCTTGGAAAGATCGATATGATTTTCGTTGGAGAATTCGCGGGTCAGTTTTTGAGTTAAAGCGATATCGAAATTGTTGCCGCCCAAATGGGTGTTGCCGGCCGTGGCCAGCACTTTGATAATACCGTTCTGGACATCCAGGACCGAAATGTCGATCGTACCGCCGCCGAAATCATAGACAATGATTTTGGCTTTTTTCTTTAGGTCGATGGAATAAGCCAGCGAAGCCGCCGTGGGTTCATTGATGATGCGTTTGACGTTGAGCCCGGCGATGCTACCGGCATCCTTGGTGGCCTGGCGTTGGGAATCGTTGAAATAGGCCGGGACGGTGATGATCACGCTGTCGATGGGATCACTCAGATAACGATCGGCCGCGTCCTTGAGTTTGATAAGGATCATGGCCGAGATTTCTTCCGGAGAAAAGATCTGGTTGTTGATCTCAATCCTCAGCAGATCGTCGCCGTGCTTGATGATGTGGAAAGGAAACTCCTGCAGATAGGGCTCGACTTCCGAATATTTTTTCCCCATCAGAGTCTTGACCGATGAAATGGTGTTGAGCGGATTGGTGATCATCTGGCTTTTGGCCGGCTGGCCGACAAGCCTTTCGCCGCTGGGGGTAAAGGCGACGATAGACGGCAGCAGCCGGTGTCCCTCCGGGCTCAGGATGATCTCCGGAGTAGTGCCCTCCAGGTAAGCGATGGCGGATTTTGTCGTACCCAGGTCTATTCCCAATATTTTACCCATCTTGTTTTTTTTAACATACAAAACTTGGAAAGTCAATTGCTTTTTTATCATAAAACTCCATCCCCGGCCCTAAAGATAACAAAAAGTCCAATATATTATGACTCTTACAGACCCTTGACTATTTGTGCTTTTTGGGTTATGATTTTTTCCAATGCCGGGATAGCTCAGTTGGTAGAGCGGTAGACTGAAAATCTGCGCGTCCGTGGTTCAATTCCGCGTCCCGGCAATTAACCCACATTTCTCACAAATATCTGCTGCAATTGCGGCTAACTTGACTCCATCCCGTCGATTTGCTAATATTTTTTTATGCAGCCCACGCTAAAATCCGTTGTTTCCCGGTTTAAAAACAAGAGGATCGTTGTTTGGGGCGATCTGATCCTTGACCAGTATGTGTTCACTTCTGCCGGCAGGGTGTCGCGAGAAGCACCGGTGCTGGTGGCCGAATTCGAGAAAAGCGAATACCTGCTTGGCGGTGCCGGCAATGTGGTGATGAATCTGCTAACCCTGGGGGCCGTGCCATTGCCGGTGGGCTTCGTGGGCAAGGACGCATCGGGGGAAATATTACTGAAGCAGCTCAGCGAAAAAGGGATCAGCATAGACAATCTGGTGGTGACCGATTGCTTTCAGACCCCGCTGAAAAGCCGGATCCTTTCCGGAGGCGCCAACACCAAAAAGCAGCAGATACTGCGCATAGACACCTTGCCCCCGGATGCCATCAGTGAGCGGGCGCAGAAAAAACTCGCCAAGGCGCTTTTTTCTGTGCTGGCGGATAGCGATTTGCTGATCATGTCCGACTATCTCGCCAAAACGGTCATTGCAAAGATTTTTAAAAACATCAGGGAAACGTTTCCCGATAAAGTCATTGCTTTGGATTCGCGGCACAATTTGCTGGATTTTCCGGGTGTGACCCTGGCCACACCAAACGAGCCGGAAATAAAAAATATTTTTCCAGAAAAAAAATTTCTCAGCGATGGTGATTTTTTAAAAGCCGGAACTGAATTATTGGACAAACTGGACGCAACCGGAATTGTCTTGAAAAGGGGACACAAGGGGATGCTTGTTTTCAACCGTGGTAAAAAACCGAGTGAATTGGATATATACGGAACTTCGCAGATCGTGGATGTTACCGGTGCCGGAGACACAGTTCTGGCTGTTTTGGGATTGGGGCTGGCCGCTGGCGCTGATTTGCAGGCTTCGGCGCGCCTGGCCAATATCGCCGGGGGCATTGTGGTCATGCACGAAGGGGCTTACCCGCTGCGCCTCCGGGAACTTCAGGATGCTTTACCGTAAAAAATATTTCCGCTTGCCGCAGTTAGCCGCAAAAATCGCCCGGGAAAAGAAAATGGGAAAAACCATTGTCCTGGCCAATGGCGGCTTTGATCTCATCCATATCGGCCATATTCGCTACCTTCAGCAAGCCAAGGCCAAGGGCGACATCCTGGTGGTCGCCTTGAATTCCGATTCCTCGCTGAAGCAGCTGAAAGGCGCCGGACGCGCCCTGATCGACGAGCGCGG
>JALHTJ010000221.1 GCA_022865785.1 Candidatus Aminicenantota bacterium | reverse complement strand
CAACCTTGACAAGCTGAAACCCGATGACAAGTGGGACGAGCAGCTTTTGCGCATCATGGAATATTGGGAAAACGATTCTCAACTGCGGGACATCCTCATTACCGGCGGCGATGCCTTGATGAGTTCCAATGTTTCCCTGCAAAAAATACTCGATGCCATCCTGGCTATGGCCATAAAAAAGAAAAAGAAGAATGAAGAGCTGCCCGATGGGCAGAAGTTGGCCGAATTGGTAAGGGTTCGCTTGGGCACCCGTTTGCCGGCGTACCTGCCACAGAGAATTACTCCTGAAATTGTTGCCATTCTGGCCGATTTCAGGAAAAAAGCAATTGAAGTGGGGATAAGCCAGTTTATCATTCAAACCCACTTCGAATCACCCATGGAAATCACTCCCGAAGCGCGGGCTGCCATCAAGCAGTTTTTGCGTGCCGGGTGGTTTATCATCAACCAGCATGTTTTTACCACCGCGTCCTCCCGCCGCGGGCATACCTCCAAGCTTCGCCAGGTGCTCGCTGAGATCGGTGTTTTGCCGTACTACACCTTTTCGGTGAAGGGCTATATGGAGAATTACTTCAACTTTGCCACCAATGCCAGGGCCGTTCAGGAACAGATCGAGGAAAAAGTTTTTGGCCGCCTGGATGAGAAAATTGCCGAGAAGATCAGGGAAAATGTTTACGATCCCGAAAGCATGGATGAAATCCTGGTCCGCAGCATGCAGGAGAACGGCCTGCCCTTTCTGGCCACGGACCGCAATGTGCTCAACCTTCCGGGAGTGGGCAAGAGCTTGACCTTCCGGGTGATCGGCATCACCCGTTACGGCAGGAGGATCATTCAGTTCGATCATGACCAGACCCGCGCCCACAGCCCCATCATCCACAAAATGGGCAAGGTGATCGTCATCGAGTCGAAGTCCATAAGCGAATACCTGCGCCAGCTAGAGGACATCGGCGAGGAGATGGTTGAATACGAAAGCATCTGGGGATATTCGATCGGTGAAACCGAACCCCGGCTGCCCCTGTACGAGTATCCTCAATACGCTTTCAGGATCACCAGCGAACTGACCAACATCCGCATCGATTGAGAGTTTTAAAAGAATCTTGAAATTTCCTCTTTAACTCAAAAAGGCGTTAAGTAAATCGAGGCAGCCTCAGGCCGAGCATTTCAAATAGATTGACATTTTTTCCATGCGCTCCCGAATTTTAAGTCCAATATGTAAAGGACTTGTGCACTTTTCTTACTTACTATTTTTTGTGAGCCGATATTGGATATTGATGATTTCGTCGCGCAGTGCCGCTGCTGCCTTGCCGGGGTCGGCGGCGCGGGAGATGGCTCGCGAAACGGGAAGCAGCAGCCCATTGCCGTCCTGGCGCAGGCCGGCTTGGAGAGCCGCCTCCAGTTCGCCGCCCTGGGCGCCGACGCCGGGGGCCAGGAACCACAGGCCGGGCGCGGCGGCGCGGACGAGTGCCATGGCCGCGGGCTGGGTGGCGCCGACCACCAGCCCGATGTTGTTTTTTAGATTCCAGGATTGGGCCAGGCGGGCCACGGCGACATACAGAGGCTCGTTGGGGCGGCCGTCACGATCCGTTCCACAGACCTCGAGGTCCTGCAGGTCGCCGGCCCCGGGATTGGAGGTCTTGCACAGCAGGAACGCCCCCTTTTCCGGATCGGCCAGGAAAGGATCGATGGAATCCCTGCCCAGGTAGGGTGAGAGGGTGATGGCATGCGCGCCCAGTGTCTGGAACGCCGACCTGGCGTAGGCTTCGGCCGTAGAGGCGATGTCGCCGCGCTTGGCGTCAAAGATGACGGGGATGATGGAGCCCAGGCGCTGCGAGTGTTCGCGGACGGCGTCGATGACCCGCTTGAGCGCCGCCCAGCCGTCGGCGCCGAACTGCTCGAAGAACGCGGCGTTGGGCTTGAACGCGGCGGCGTAAGGGGCAGTGCGCTGGATCAGGGCGGCACAGAAGTCGAACGCCGCCTCGGCGGTTGCTTCCTTGAGGTCACTGATATGCGGGTCGAGACCGACGCACAGCAGCGACGAAGAGTCGGCCACGCGTTTTTCCAGGAAAGTGAAAAAAGTTTCCATGCTTGCCTTCCATGTAAGGTTGGTTTCCAATGGTCAAGGCATTGTAGCGGAATCCCCAGGCTCAAGTCAAACTGAAGAACGTTTCTTTACAGGTAATTCAGGTCAATGCTTGCTTTTTTGCTTCCAGGTGAAGGACAAATAAAGATTTCCTTAAAAAGGCGGCAGGGCAAAACAATCCACTATTTATCAGTCCGTCATTAGGTTTTGGATCTGTCAATGTTAAGTAGAAATGTCCTCTTTAAGGACGGGGGAGCGACGCAATATATTTTCATATGACGCCAAGGGTGATCGCCTGGATTGATTTGGGCTGTCTGAGCGGCAAAAAGTCCGAAAAAGTGATCGGGTCGCTTCAGTTTCCCGGCGTCGAGGCGGAGCAAATCACGATTTCGCGGGCTGTAGCGATGTTTATTTTACAGCGTCTGTTGAAAGACTTTCTGTGGAATGTGCTTTCAATCAATGATTTCGAAATAATCTTGATATATCGGTCTGTTTAATGTATCAGTATGGTGCAATTCAAGCAAAGGCAAGTGATACAAGGTTCTATGACCCGATTTCCGGAGTTTTACACAAATATCTGTGGTAAAAGTTTATTTGTTTAATAGAACCAGTTCAGGTATGGTTCGACTTCCGATTTTCCTGACTTGTTTCTTTAATATCATTATGTTCGCGGCCGTGCTTCCAGAAGAAGGATTTTTGCCAAGCAGATCGAGGCTGCTTCAAGCCGGTGGCAGGGCAAGTAAGTCCCTGGTTCCAAGCATGGTCCCCTAATTTCTAATTTTACTTTAGTATTTTCAGAGGCACCAAAACTACTTTGTAATACCCGTAGATCGTATTGTTACCCGGGCGTGGATCATTGGGAATGGTGGGGAGTACGGTTATTTTCACGGTGTATTCTCCCGGTTGATCGCTTATGGTCACCGGAAGCTCAAAAGCTGTTGTTGTCCCGGGATTTACGAAGGCGATTTTGTTTCCGGTATATTTGGTATTTGCCAGGGCATACACTTTATTCATTGAGATTTCCCTGGGATTTTTTATATGGCCCCTGATGAAATCAATGGCAATTTCGACCTGGATCGAGGCGCGTCCCTCTGAAGGGTCCTTCACAATGAATCTTAAATTCGTCATTTCTCCCTTCATAAAGTTCTCTTTCTCAAAAATGCCCTTTGAATATACGAGAAGATCGGAGGGGCTTAGGATATAAAAACCATTGCTTCTCCCTGAGATACCGCTGTTGCCGGTTGAGGATATCCTGATCTGGTAGTGATGGTGGGAAAGAGCGCCAACGGGCCGATTTACTTTCCAGTTGAAATACCCATCTTTCAGGTTTCTGCATAAAAAACCGGCCGGATTTCCGCCCATCAGGAGTTCGACATTGACCTCCTTGTCAAATCCCCAACACTCCCATTGGATTTTCATCGTTTCTCCGGAAAATACGCTATACTGACACGGTTTTGAAACATTGATCCCGGGAGATCCGGAGTGATAGATCTCAAAATTCTTCGACTCAGCGAAGTGCGATGCATCATCGGCATCCTCCAATCTGATCGTATAATCATTTCCCTCACTAATCGCGCCAGGAAGGGTAGTGTCGAAAACTCCTGTATTGTCAATAAGTTTTGTGGAAAGAACCTGACCTCCCTTTTTCACTATCAGATTGATATTCTCCACAAGATTTCCGCCTTCCACGTTCCACCTGACTGAAAAATTTCCTGGGACTTTAAATCTTTCACCTCCTGAAGGCGAAGTGATGTTGATCCGGAAAATCTCTCTGTCCTGAACATGAAAAATATCGCTCGCGCCCTCGGCCGGACCTTCGATGGAGCGGACGCGGATCCTGTACTGTTCACCTACAGCCGCGGGGGCGGCCACGGTCCAATAGTAAGGCGAACTGTCTGCGGGAAGATTGGCGAGGATGGTCCCGACCAGGGCGCCGCCGGGCTTGATCAGCTGGATCTTGACTTTCGAGCTGACGTTGCTGGCCGTCCAGCGGATCTGGCAGACGCTGCCCATGGTCACGTTGCCGCCGCCGGGCTGCGTCACCGTGATCGTACCGCCATGGATCATGCCCGTTGCGAAAACGGCCAATGCAATCAGCAGTAATACGTTTTTCATGCTTTCCATCTCCTTTGTTTTACATATTCCCTAAATAAAAGATTTGCATAAAAATCTCATTTATTTTGTCATTTAAACAACTTCGGGCATTTGCGTCGCTGCTGGGCCCAATTGCTTCAGGAAAAAGGATTTGGAAACCGGCAGATCGAGGATGCCTCAGGCCGGCGGCAGGGCAGGTAAATTCAGTTTATTTATTGTTCGTGCCTGGTTGCATTTTAATTTTTATTTGCACGTTTGCACGACCGTCCCTGATATTTCGTGTGAAGCGTCTAAGAAAAAATCAACCTAGCTCTTTGAGTTTTCCAGCCCATGACAAATGCATGATTAAAATTATTATCCCCAAATGCCCTGATTGTTTTCATCCTACACGTTCCCGGATGTGTCACCAGTCACCCTGATCTTTCCGGCCTTGATGTCCTGCAGCCACTTGGCGGCGAGCAGCAGGAACACGCCTGCGATGATCACCGCTCCGCCCGTGAGCTGGCGCAGGGTCAGGGCCTGGTGCAGGAACAGGGCGGCGGCCACAGTGACGAAAAAAGGCTGGAGGTTGCGGATCAAAAAAAGCTGGGTGGCTTTCAGGTATTGCATGGCGACAAAAACCACGTACATGCCGAACGCCGGCCCGGAGCAGGCGCCGAGGCCGAGAAAAACCATCTCCCCGGCCGTGGGCCAGCGGAAGCCGCCGAAAATCAAGAGCAGTACCGTGAAAAAGACGGCCTGGAAAACAATGCGCGTCGAAATCACGGCCTTGGGGGGCACATCCCGGATCCAGCGCTTGACCAGCACGTTACTGAAGGAGTAGAGCAGGGTCATCAGCACGGCCAGCGCGGCCAGGAGTATCCCCACTGCGGGCGAAGCCCAGGTGATAAGGATGACCCCGGCCATGGAGAGTGCTCCGCCCAGCCACTCCTGCCCCGACAGGCGTTCGTTCAGGTAAAGGTAGGCGCAAAGGGCGCCGAGCAGGGGCGTCAGGCTGAAGAAAAAAGAAAGGAT
>JALHTJ010000220.1 GCA_022865785.1 Candidatus Aminicenantota bacterium | reverse complement strand
GCCCCGCCGCTGCCCGCCCGGTTCGAACCGAGAAACAGCTGCCCCGGAGTGGGCTGGCGATACGCCGGTTCAATGGGAACAAAATTGGGCTGCGGGGTCTTGACCCGCCCCTGCGCATCGGAGCGGCTTTCCTTGAAGCCGGTGGCGATCACGGTCACACGCAGGGTGTCGCCGGCGTTATCGTCTTCGATCACGCCGAATTTAATGGTGGCGTCGGCGTCGGCGTTCTTGGTGATCAGTTCGGATATTTTTTCGATCTCGCCCATGGTGAGCGTGGAAGAAGCGGTGATATTGTAGAGGACGCCGGTGGCACCAGTTATGGTCAGGTCGTCCAGCAACGGTGAATTCAAGGCCCGGTTGGCGGCCTCTTCGGCCCGGTTATCGCCCTTGGCCTCGCCGCTGCCCATCAGGGTGACGCCCTTGCCGACCATGGTGGCCTTAACATCGGCGAAATCGACGTTCTGGACGCCGGTTGAGGAAATGATATCGGAAATGCCACGCACGGCCTGCAACAAGACTTCGTCCGCTTTCTTGTAGGCGTTCTTGTAGGTGAGGTTTGGATCGCCCAGATCCAGCAATTTCTGGTTGGGGATAACGATGATGGCATCCACATTCTCTTTCAGCTTGCGAATCCCTTCTTCGGCCACGCGCATCCTCTTTTCCTTTTCAAAATGAAAGGGCTTGCTGACCACGGCCACGGTCAAAATACCCATGGTGGACGCATGATTGGCAATGACATGCGAAGCGCCGGTGCCGGTGCCGCCTCCCATACCGGCGGTGATGAACACCATGTGGGCGCCCTCCAGGACCTCAATGATCTGGCCGGTATCGTCCAGGGCCGCCTGTTCCCCGATATCGGGGTTGGATCCCGCTCCCAGCCCTTTGGTGATCTTATCACCGATCTGCAGCTTCAAAGCCGGGGGCTTGATGGTCGACAAAACCTGCATATCGGTGTTCACGGCCACGAACTCAACCCCTTTCAGATCTTCTTCGATCATGCGGTTGACCGCGTTGCCTCCGGCTCCGCCTACGCCGATAACCTTCAACACCGCTCCCCGCTTTTTATCGCGACCATACAGGATTTTGATATCATCGTCCATTTTAGCCTCCTATACTCCAAAATAATCTTTGAATTTTTGCATGATATTTTTCGGCTTGTTGCGAATGAAACCCTTGTCCTTCATATCAGCGAAACCATACTTGATCAAGCCCACGGCCGTGGCGAAATCGGGAGTGTTGACCTTGTCGATCAACCCGCCGACTCCGTATGGGGAGCCGATGCGCACCGGAATCGAGAAAATTCCGTCGGCCACATCCAGAATACCGTCCAGAAGGGCGGTGCCGCCGCTGATCACCACGCCGGCGTTGATCGAATTCTGCAGGCCTTCTTTTTCGATCTCCATCTTGACCATCTCGAATATCTCATAGGCCCGCGGCTTCAGGATGTTCATCAGGATGGAGGTGGAGATCTGCCGCGGCTTCTTGCCGCTAACCGAGGGAACTTCTATGGTTTCATCCTTCAGGTTGGGGTCCATGGCGCAGCCGTAGCGGCGCTTGATCTTTTCAGCGCGGTCAATGGCGGTACGGATGCCAATCGACAGGTCATTGGTGAAGTTGTCACCGCCATAAGGGATGGTCCCCGAATAATTGATGGCCCCCTTTTCAAAAACGGCGATATCGGTGGTGCCGCCGCCGATATCGATGGAAAGCACTCCGAGTTCCTTTTCATCGGGGGTCAGAACCGCTTCGGCCGAGGCGATATGCGAAAGCACCGTGCCCAGCACGTTGACCTTGGCCTTTTTCAGGCACAAAAGCAGGTTCTTGGTGGCCGTAAGCGAACCGGTGATGATGTGAATATAGACATCAAGATTGGTGCCGACCATGCCCACGGGGTTTTTGATCCCGTCCTGGGAATCCACGATGTATTCCTGGGGCAGTACATGCAGCACCGAGCGGTCGGCCGGCAGCATGATGGCGCTGGCGTGGGTTATGGCCCGCTCCAGATCTTCGCGGCTGATCTCCTTGCTGCGCCCGGTTATATTAATGCTGCCCTTGGCATTGATGCTCTGAATGTGTTTGCCGGAAATATTGACGTAGGCCGATTCGATCATCACCCCGGCCGTCAGTTCGGCATCCTTGATCGATTTTTTAATATCCTCTACCGTACTCTCCATGTTGACGATGGCTCCTTTGCGCAGGCCGCGGGACTCGACCACCCCGTAGCCGATGATCTCCACATCCTCCTTTTCCCCATCTGATTTGATCTGCGCAATCAGCGTGCAGATCTTCTTGGTGCCGATATCGATGCCGACCAGATAATTACTCTTCATGAATTCCCCCGTTGTTCATCCAGATATTCGAAATAAATGCGCCCGGCGATGCGCAGGTCCACGCAGCGGATGGCAGCAATGTTCAACGTTAAGCGTCTTTTAATCTTGAAATAGCGGTTGATCTTGCGCACGAAATTATTTTCTCCGGGATAGAATATTTCAGGCACATCACGCAATTTCACTTCCAGGCCATAGGGTTCGTTGTAGGCCACATATTCGATCTTGTCCCGCAGCGGCTGCAATTCGCGCGAAAAAACTGCTACCGCGCTTACTGCCATACTGCCGCCGCGCACAGGGATAAGACCGACGGGCATTTGCCGCTGTGCGCTCAAATCCACGCCATCGGCATCCAGCAGCCGGTACATGCCGTCGGCATAATGCTGATAAAAAGGCCGGCGCAGGCGAAAAAGGATCTCCACCGTGTCGGGCAGAATGCGGCGGATGGAGGCATTCTCGATTTCCGGGACTTGCAGCAGTTGGGCATGCAGGTCCTCGAGATCCAGGGTCAGGATGTTGCCGCCGAAACGCCGCAATATCCCCGCGATCCGTTCCTTGGCAAAAACCGGCTGGTTGCGCAGGCGAAAGGAATGCACCTGCAGGGCATCGCAGGTGAGCAGGAAGTTCGCCGCCTTATAAACCGTCAAAACAGCCAGCAGCGCTATGGAGAGCAGCAAAAGGACATGAACCGTCCGCACCTGGATGAAATGTATTTTCTTTTCACGCGCCACAGTCAGGTTGTTGTTTTTGCGGAAAAATTCGGCTTCGAATTTCAGGGAGCCGCCCATACTGTTTTTCATTTCTGCAAAGCCTCCATTTCCGCGGCAAAGTCGTGAGCCATCCGGGTGAGGTTTCCGGCTGAAAGAAAAACCACGCCATCGCCGTCCTGCAGCCGGTCTTTCAGAAATTCGCCGATCTGGGCAAATGTTTCCAAATAGTAAACATTTTCCTGGCCGCTTTTCCTGATATTTTCGGCCAGGGTCTGGCCGCTCACACCGGCGATCTCATTTTGATTGGCAGCGTAAAGCTTGGCAATGACCAGCAGGTCCGCTTTTCTGAAAGCCTTGGTGAATTGCTTCATCAGAATGTGCAGGCGGGTGAAGCGATGCGGCTGGAATACGGCAATTACCCGGCGACAGCGGCTGACACGCATGGTTTGCAGGGTGGCCCTGATCTCACTGGGATGATGGGCGTAATCGTCAATGACCAGGAGCGCCGGGCTTGAATACAACAACTGGAAACGGCGTTCGGGCAGGGTGAATTTCTCGAGGCTGGCCTTGATGGTTTCCATGTCAATGCCCACTTCCAGGGCGGCGCCGATTGACGCCAGTGAATTGGCCACGTTGTGCCGGCCGCCGACATTCAACTGCACGAGTCCCCGGCTGAGCCCCTGCATGAGCAGTTCGTAGCTGCAGGCGAAACCAGCTGTTTTGACTTTTACCGCCCGCAGGTCGGCCGGCGCTTTAAAGCCGTAGGTGACGATCTTTTTGCGGATCAGGGGCATGATCTTTTTGATATTGAGGCAGTCACTGTTCAGTATCAGGGCTCCGTAAAAGGGGACCTTGTCGGCGAATTGACGGAAGGCCTGGACAAGGTTTTTCATCCTCCCATAGAATTCCAGATGGTCGTTTTCAATATTGGTCACCACGGCAATGGTGGGAAAAAGTTTCAGAAAACTGCCGTCCGATTCATCGGCTTCGGCAACCAGGTAGCGTGAAGATCCCAGTTTGGCGCTGCTGCCTTCCACTTTCAACCGGCCGCCGACCACATAAGTCGGATCGAGATGGGCCTGGGTCAGGATGGCGGCGATCATGGACGTAGTCGTGGTTTTGCCATGTGTGCCGGCCACGGCCAGGGAAAATTTCATGCGCATCAGCTCGGCCAGCATTTCCGCCCGCGGAATTACCGGCAGTTTATTTTTCAGGGCCTCAAGAACTTCAACATTATTCTCAGTAATGGCGCTGGAATAGACCAGGGCTTCCGCGCCGCCGACGTTTTCGGGGGCGTGGCCGATAGCGACGCGAATGCCTTGCGCCTGCAGGCGGCGCACCGTGTCATTTTCGGAAATATCGGAGCCGCTGATCTGAAATCCCATGTTATGCAGCACTTGAGCAATCCCTGACATGCCCGAGCCGCCGATTCCGGTAAAGTGAATTTTCTTGATCCGGCTTGTTTCAATCATTGACGAACACCACTTTACGCTGCCGCGATACATTGAGAATGATGCCGGTGATCATCAGGCTGCTCAGCAGGGACGTACCCCCCGAGGAAATGAACGGCAGGGGAATGCCCTTGGTGGGAAAAAGGCCGACAGCAACCGAAATGTTGATCATGGACTGAAAAACAATGAGAAATACCAGGCCGGTCACCAGCAGGTAGGTATGGGGAGTGTCCGATTGCCTGGCGATGACCATGCCGCGCAGGTAATAAAGCACAAACAAAGCAATAACCGCCAGCGCCCCTATAAAACCCATTTCCTCCGCGATGATGGCAAAGATGAAATCCGAATATGCGTAAGGCAGGTAGAAAAGTTTCTGAGTGGAATTGCCTATCCCCTGGCCGAAAAGTCCTCCCGAACCGATAGCGTATGTCGACTGCATGGCTTGAAATCCATGCGTGGCCGGATAACTTTCCGGATTTAAAAAACTATTGAAGCGCTCCTGGCGCATGGAACTGCTCTGGACCAGCAGCGCCAGCAGCAGGATCAGCAGCATGAAGAAAACCGCGAAATATTTCAAACGCAAGCCGGCCACGAACAGCATCACCAAAGTGATGGCGCCAATGAGCACAAAATTACCGAAATCCGGCTCTTTGAGGATCAACCCTTCCATAAAGATCACCGGCAACAGGATCAGACCCAACTGCCTGATATTGTTGATATCGGTTTCCTTGCGGCTCAGCATCATGGCCAGATAGAGCACCAGAGCTATCTTGGCAAATTCAGATGGTTGGATCGACATGCTGCCGAAACGGATCCAGCGGCTGGTATTGTTGATCTTTTGAAAAAAGAAAACCAATGACAGGCCGGTAAAGGCCAGGGCCATAATGGCCATGATCAGTCGCTGGTTCAAATAAAACGGTGTTTTGAACAGGATCAGGAATACAAAAACCAGCAGTCCTAAAAGGAGAAAAACCAGCTGCTTGTTGAAAAAATGAAAACTGTCGCCGAATTTTTCCCGGGCGATGACCGGAGTGGTGCTGAATATCATCAGAAAGCCGATGGCGATCAGCAGCAGAGAAACGGTCAGCAAGGTTCTGTCGATGCCGCTGACTTTAACCATTTTCCCCTGCCTGCAGCTGCAGCCGCAGCACTTCCTGCTTGAAAACATCACCACGATGCTCAAAATTGTTGAACATGTCGAAACTGGCGCAGGCCGGGGCCAGCAGCACAACGCCGCCGCCATGCTTCAGCAGCCCGTACCCTTTTGCCACCGCCTCTTCCAGGTCGCCGACATCGGCCAGCAGTCCCCCCAGTCCGGACAACTGCGCGCGAAGCAAGGGAGCCGCCTGGCCAATAAGCAGGACCTGTCGTGCCCTTTCGCGCAGCGGCCGCTCGAGCACGGAGAAATCGGACCCCTTGTCTTTTCCGCCCAAAATAACGACCAGGTTGCCAGAGATGCTGTTGATGGACTTCAACGCCGCATCCACGTTGGTGGCTTTTGAATCGTTGATGAACTCTACCAGTCCGACTTTTCCGACCTCTTCCATGCGGTGCGGCAAACCCCGGAAGCCGGTCCAACCGGCTTCGATCTCGGCAGCAGTCAAGCCGACTTCCCGGCAGGCCAGAGCCGCGGCCATGCTGTTTTCCAAATTGTGTATGCCACGCAGGGGATTGTCGCGCAGGGATATCGTCTCCTCGGCTTTTCCCAGGTTCAGGATCAGGTCATGGCTTTTGATATACGCCCCCCGGGCCTGGGCGCGGCTGGAGGAAAACCAATACGCTTTTCCCCGGCCCATTTTACCGCAGTCACGCAGCAAGGGGTCATCGGCATTTAGTACCATGCAATCGCTGCGCTTTTGATTTTCAAACAATTTGAATTTGGCCGCCATGTAGTCAGGCATCGAGACATAACGGTCCATATGATCGGGGGTGATGTTGAGCAGCACGGCCACCCTGGGCCTGAAGCGGACAGTTTCTTCGAGTTGAAAGCTTGACAGTTCCAGCACCACCAGGGAATCGTCGGCGATAGCGGCAATCTCGGCAATAAAAGGCACACCGATATTGCCGGCCAGATGGCTTTTGCGACCGCTGGCTACCAGCAGGTGCTGGATCAGGCTGACCGTTGTGGACTTGCCATTGCTGCCGCTGACGGCGATGATGCGGGCCTTAACCTGGCGGAAGGCGTATTCGATCTCCGAGATCACTTCTGCGCCGCCACGGCGCAAAACATCGAAACGGGGATTGCGGCCGTTAAAACCCGGGCTCATAATAATCAGCAGGCATTGAGCGAGTTCAGAGAATTGACCGGCCCCGGTCAGGAAGCGCACTCCGCGCCGTTTAAAATGTTCCTGGCGGTCCTTATCGCTGATTTCGCCGTCATTGAACAGGATCAGGGACGGGCGCGGTTCTTTGGCCAGCAGAAATTCCAGCACGGCCTGCCCCGTTTTTCCGAAACCAAGCACGGCTACCGGTTTCCTATTCATGGGCGAACTCCGCGATGGCCTTTTCCAGGGCTATGCCCCGGGAACCCTTAAACAAAACCACAACTTGCGCTTGGCTGGTTAAGGCGCCGCGCAAATAGCTGCCGGCCTCTGCTGCGGCGGCGAAGCATTTAATCCGCTCGGCCGGATAGCCGGCCTTTTTAGCCCCGGCGGCGATTTTTTCGGCCCGCCGGCCCACGGTCAGCAGCAGGCCAAAATGCAGCCCGGAAAAATAGCGGCCGAGTTCATGGTGAAAATCAAGCTCCTTTTCGCCAAGCTCAAGCATATCCCCCAGGACAGCCGCTTTTTTCTGCTTGTATTCCCGGTCCACCCAATGCAGTGTCCTTTTGAGGGCTTCCGGGTTGGAATTGTAGGTTTCGTCGATGATCGTGAACCTGCCAAAGCGACGGATCTGGCCCCTGCCGGGCAGGGGCTGCAACCGGGACACGGCTTCCTGGATCTCGAAATTCTTCATCCCCAAACGCTGGGCCACCAGGATGGCGGCAAAGAGATTCTCAGCATGAAGACGGTTCACCAGCGGCGCCACAAATTCCTCTGTAATGCCGAAAAAATCTATATGCAGACGGCTGCAGCCGTTCTCCCGGATCACTTTTTTCAGCACAATCTGATTGCTCCCGGCCCGGCTGCCGAAAAAAATCCGCAGGCCTTTGCCGCCGGAAGCGGTCCGGCGCAGCAGCGGCACATCACCGTTAACAAAGGCGCAGCTGTCAGCAGCCAGGTGGTTGAGAATCTCGCATTTGGCGCGGGCGGCATTGGCCAGAGATTTAAGAAACTCCAGGTGCGCGGGAAAGACATTAAGCAGCACGGCGACATCGGGCTTCAATATGCCGGCCAGCCTGTCGATCTCACCGATCCCCGGATCGCTCATGGCCAATTCGAAGACGGCCGCTTGCTCGCGGCCGCTCATCTGCAAAAGCGAAAAAGGCAGGCCGATCCAATTGTTCCAGTTTTGCGGCGAACGGAAGCAGCGATATTTTTGGGACAGGATTTGAAAAATAAATTCCTTGGTCGTGGTCTTGCCTGCGCTGCCGGTGATGCCGATGTACTTAAGAGAACGATATTTTTGCCTGACGTGGGCGGCCAGTTTCTGAGCCGCCTGCAGCGGATCATCCACGCGGATCAGCGGCAGGTTCAATTTCCCGGCGCTGAAATCTTTTCTGACCACGGCTCCGGCGCCGGGAATGGCAGCCAGATCCTTAACGTGATCGTGTCCGTCGGCTTTGGGAGTGCGCATGGCAAAAAACAGCGCATTGGCCTTCATGGCCCGAGTGTCGAACTGAAAAGCCTTGAATGAGCGCCCCCGCGAGGTCCGGCTCACGATGCCGGAAACCGCGGCGGCAATCTCAGCTATTTCCAGTTCAGGCATGACTTGCTCCCATTTTTTCACGCACCACTTCAAAATCATCAAAATGAACGGTGCGCTCCCTGAATATCTGGTAATCCTCATGCCCTTTGCCGGCGATCAGGACCACGTCTCCTTTTGCGGCCATGTCCAAGGCTTTTTCAATGGCTGTCCGGCGATCGCTCTCAGTGTTGAAACTGGTGAAGCCGGCGGCGAAACCGGACACGATATCCGCGATAATGGCCTGAGGATCCTCCTGGCGCGGATTGTCGCTGGTCACCACAACCCAATCGGCGTAGCGGCCAGCTACCTGCGCCATGCGCGGTCTTTTTGTCTTGTCCCGGGAGCCGCCCGCCCCGAAAACCAGGATCAGTCGCCCCCGGGTGATCTCGCGGAACGACTTCAGCAGGTTTTCCAGGGCGTCATCGGTATGGGCATAATCCACCACCACCACAAAATCACCGGCATGGGCGATGTTGACCCTGCCCTTGACCGGAGCGAAAGCTGCCAGGGCGGTACTGATCTTTTCCACAGCCACGCCCTTGACCAGGGCCGAACCCACTGCCGCCAGAATATTGAGCAGGTTGAAGCGTCCCAACAGCCGACTTTGGATATCGATTTTGCCGCGCGGTGTCTGCAGCACAGCCTTGACACCATCCAGGGAAAACGCGTATTTCAGCGGCCGGATATCAGCCTGCTCGGAAAAACCGAAAGTGAGATAGCGGCAGTTTAACTCGCGGATGATGGGCGCACCACTGGCATCATCACAGTTGATGATCGCCCAGTGTTCACTGCCGAGTCTTTTAAAGAGAGAAAGCTTGGCGTCAAAATAGTTTTCCAAGGTCTGGTGAAAATCGAGGTGATCGCCGGAAAATGAAGTGAAAACCGCCTGAGCGAAAGAAACATCATCCACTCGTCCCAGGCTGAGAGCGACCGAGGAAACCTCCATGACCAGATTTACGCAGTCGGCCTTGACCGCCTTGGCCATGAAAGCGAAAAGCTCCGGAGCTTCGGGAGTAGTCAATTTCGTCCCCTGGTCGAAACCCGGAAAATTCATGCCCAGAGTACCTATGGCCGCGGTTTTGGCTTCGCTGTTGAGCAGGGCTTGAATCAATCCCGTGGTTGTGGTTTTGCCGTTGGTGCCGGTGACCCCGATCGCCTGCAATTGCCGGGAGGGATCGTCAAAAAAACGATTGGCTATCGCGCTCAGAGCCCGGCGGTCATTTTTAACCTGCACCCATGTAACCTGGTGGTGATTCTGAGGAGGCGGGTGAACCGAGACGACGGCGCCGGCTCCGTTGCCGATGGCTTCGGAAACATAAGCGAACCCATCTTTAAGGAAGCCCCTGATGGAGACATAGCAATTATTTTTCCTGATTTTCCGTGAATCAAATTCAATGCCGCTAACGGGTACATGGAGATCGCCGCACCAGGCCAGGGATTCCTGTTTGCCAAGCAAGTCATCCAGGTACTTCATATGCGGATCTCGTTTTCGCCAGGCATATCGGGAAAAAGCTTTAAGTAAAGCATGATCTTTTCAGTGATGGCCTTGAAAACCGGTGCCGCCACATCGCCGCCGAAATGCAGGCCTTGGGGCTCATCGATCATTACAAACACGGTCACCTGGGGATCGTGGGCCGGGAAAAACCCGCCGAAGGAAGCAACATAACTGCGCGTGTATTGTCCCCTTTTGACCTTATGGGCTGTCCCGGTCTTACCGGCAATCTCCAGGCCTGCGATCCCGGCTTTTTTGCCGGTGCCGCGGCTGACCGCGGCTGTCAGGATTTCTGTCAGCCGCAGCTGGTTGGCGGCCGACAGCACTCGCGCCTGGCTGCCGCCGGGAGTATCATTCATGATGATGTTCGGTCGGATGAAAAAACCGCCCGAGGCCAGCACATTGAAAGCGACCGCCATTTGCAGCGGCGTTACAGAAATTTCATAGCCGTGAGAAAGGAAAGCCAGAGAAACACCGCTCCATTTTGCCAAAGGATTTAAAATTCCGTTTTCTTCACCCGGAAGCATGATGCCGTTGCGCCGACCAAATCCAAATTTTTGAATAGCCTGAAAATATTTTTCTTCTCCCAACCGTTGACCGATACAGGCAGCGCCGATATTGCTGGATTGAATAAAAATGTCCTCAAAAGACAGACGGTCAAAGGGATGGACATCGGTGATTTGCCTATCCTTGACCGTATAAACACCGTTATGGCAATTAAACATTTCCCCAAGAGAACAGACCCGGTTTTCAAGAGCGGCCGCGGCCAACACGATTTTAAAAGTCGAACCGGGATCGTAAAGAAAAGAGATCGCCTTGTTTTTCAGGACCGGTAGCGGCGTGCGCCAAATGTTTTCCGGACAATAATCCGGGTTGCTGGCCATGGCCAGGACTTGGCCGTCACGGCTGCTCAGCACAACGACCGCCCCGCCTGCCGCCCGATATTTATCGACCGCGGCAGCCAATTCCCTTTCCACGAAAAACTGCAGGGCTGCATCAATGCTCAGGTGGATGTCCCTGCCCGTGACCGGCTGCTCTATATACTTGAACTGGAAAATTCTTTTGCGGGCGTCGATCAGGACTTTCAGTTTACCGCCGCGGCCCTTGATCTCGGTATCCAGGCTGGTTTCAATACCGCCCAGGGCCTGTTCGTCGATGCCCACGCCTCCAAGAATGTGCGAGGCGATCTTCTTTTGCGGATACACCCGCCGGTATTCGTCGATAAAATCTATGGTCCCGGCAGCATCCTTGCTCAAAGTAAGCGCCTTGACCTGCAAGTATTCTTCATCGGTCAATTTGCGCTTGATCCAGATGAATTTTTCGCCGCGGCGGATACGTTTGACAACATTTATTTTCTGGGAATTGCCCAAGGCGAGCAAAGCGCAGATTTTTTTAAAGACAACCAATGAAAGCGCCTTGTCCTTATTACTGATGAAGGCCGACTTGGACAGCAGCGAAATGGCCAGGATCTCGCCGTTGCGGTCAGAGATGGTGCCGCGCTTGGAATGAAGTTCCTCGACCCGGTTGATCTGGGCCTTGACCTTGGCCATGTAGGTGGTGTAGTCGAGTATCTGCATGTTGAAGAGTTTGAAGGCGATCATAAAAATCCAGATGAAAAAAAATATGGAAAGGACGAAAAAGCGCTTTTTGCCCTGGCGATTGCTATTCATTGTCATCTTCAATAACCTTGATGATCTGGCCGGCTTCAGGATACTGGTAGCCCAGTTTTTCCACCACGATCTTCTCCATGCGTTCCAGATTGAGCAACTCTGCTCTCCGTGCCTGCAGGGAATCGATCTCCAGACGTAGCGTTTTTTCCGCCAGAAGCAGCTCGTGCTGCCGGTAACCCAGGTCCACGTTTTTAAGATTCAGGCTGGAATAAATGAACAACACAAGAAAAATGAAAAACGCCAGGATGGCCAGGCGAAAATCAGCCAACGATCTGCCTTTGCTGTTCATGCCACTTCCAAAGCCCGCAACTTCGCCGAACGTGAGGCCAGATTTTCCGCCACTTCGGCGCGGCTGGGAAAGGCGGGAAAAGGCCTGAGCAACTCGACCTTCTGCAAGCGCTGCAATTGCTGAAAAGCCCGTTTGACCAGGCGGTCTTCCAACGAATGGTAAGTGATGAATACAACACGGCTTCCGCTGCGCAGGTGCAGGGGAATTTTTGCGAGCCAGGAGTCGATGCCATCGAGCTCATTGTTGACAAAGATGCGCAGGGCCTGGAAAACTTTGGCCGCCGGATGTCCCAGTCCCGGACGCGGCCGCCAGTGGTTGAGATCCTCAACCAACCGCCGCAGCTGCACCGTTGATCGCCAGGGAGTGAAAAGCCTTTTTTCAATGATGGCTTTGGACAGACGTTTGGCGTTGGACACTTCGCCATAACTGCTGAAAATATCAGCCAGCTTGTCCTCGGAAAAGGAGTTGAGTATTTCGGCGGCGGTCAGGCTGGAATTGAGATCTTTGCGCATATCCAGGGGCCCATCCAGGGTATGAGAAAAACCGCGCTGGTCATTTTTCAATTGAACTGTAGAAATGCCCGGATCCACCAGGATTCCCGAGACGGCCAGGCGCCGGCAATCAAAATCTTCAAAAAGGCTGATGAAGGTGCCCAAATGAAAGCTCACCCGCTTTCCGAAGCTTTGCAAATTTTTCCTGGCCAGGGCAAGACTTTCACTATCCTGGTCGATGGCGATCACGCTGGCTTCAGGGAAAACGCTGAGAATATGATGACTGTGGCCGCCGCCGCCCACCGTGCAATCCACAAAAGTTTTTTCCCCGGTGGCTTGGAATATTTCCAGGACCTCTTTATTCATGACGGGGTAATGAAGAAAATTCATTGAGCATCCTCGATACCTTGTGCATTTTTTCATCGCCGAACTGACCGCCCATGTACCGCGCCTCGAAAACCTCCTTGTTCCAGATCACCATATAATCGATCTTACCCAGGATCAGCAGGCTGTTTTCCAGTTTGCTGCCGGCCCGGAGATCGGGCGGGATCAGGATGCGGCCCTTGGAATCGATCTCGGTTTCCGTGCCCCAGAAACTGCTGCGACTGACGAATTCCTCGAGATCAGGATCGCGCATGGGGATGGCGGCGATCTTCTTTTCGATCTCCTGCCAGACCATCATGGGATAAAACAGAATATGGTCGCCGTTGACCGAAGTCAGGTAGACCTCTCTACCAAAGTCTTTTTCCAGGACGGAGAGGTACTTCGCGGGTATTTTAACCCGGCCGCGGTCATCGATTTTCGCGATGTAACTGCCCCTGAATCGTTCATTCATCCCATTTTGTCCCATTTTCTCCCATATAGTAATATATATAATAACTAATTGTCAAGAATTTATTTTATAAAAATTTTTTTAAAACCATCTTGACACGCTACATTTAGCGCTTTATAATCCGGTATCAACTACATTTATAGGCCAAGGAGAGTTTTATGGAAAATTTCACGGAAAACGCACTTAAAATATTAAAGGCCCGTTACTTCAAAAAAGACGAAAAAGGCACACTGCTTGAAACCAAGCCCTCGGAATTGTTCCACCGCGTTTCCCGCTTTATCGCCAAAGCCGAAAAAAATGAGGCCGACAGAAAATTCTGGGAAGAAAAATTTTTCCAAGCCATGATGCAAAAGGATTTCATGCCCAATTCTCCGACTCTGACCGGCGCGGAAAGGCAGATGTGTCTTTCCGCCTGTTTTGTCTTGCCCATCGATGACTCGTTGGATGGAATTTTTGAAACAGTAAAGAACGCGGCCCTGGTCCACAAAGAGGGCGGCGGTACGGGTTTCGATTTTTCCAGGATCCGGCCGGCCGGGAGCTTCGTGCGCAAAACCCAGGGCATCGCTTCGGGACCTGTCTCATTTTTAAAAGTCATTGACGCCGGCACCGAAGCGGTCAAGCAGGGCGGTACGCGCCGCGGCGCCAACATGGGAGTCTTGCGGGTCGACCATCCCGACATCAAGAACTTCATCTCCATGAAACGGGACGGTATCACGGCCCAGAATTTCAATATCTCGGTAGCCGTCACCGAGGCCTTTATCCAGGCTGTCAAAAACAACACCAGCTACGACCTGATCAACCCCATGGACGGTGCCGTGATCGGCAAGGCCAACGCCCAGGAGATGTTCGACCTGATTGTCGACTCGGCCTGGAGCAACGGCGACCCCGGATTGATCTTTATAGACAAGGTCAACCAGCTGAATCCAACCGCCAAACAGGGACCCATCCGCGCCACCAATCCCTGCGGCGAACAGCCGCTCCACGATTACGAGGCCTGCAACCTCGGTTCGATCAACCTGTTGAACCTGTACGATGAAAAATCACAGCAGGGGTTGAATTGGGAAAAATTCCGCGAAGTTATCAAACTGGGCATCCGTTTCCTCGATGACGTCATCGAAGTCAACCTGTACCCGCTCGAAAAAATCGACAAAATGGCCAAGGCCAACCGCCGCATCGGCCTGGGGATCATGGGTTTTGCCGACCTGCTGATCCGCATGGGCATCGCCTACAACAGCGAAGAAGCCCGTTCCCTGGGCACGAAAATAATCGCCTTCATGAAAGAAGAAGCGGTCAAGGCTTCGCGGGCACTGGCCGAATTGCGCGGCAATTTCCCCAATATCGACCAGTCGGTCTACCAGGGGCAAAAAATGCGCAATGCCTCGGTGCTGACCATCGCTCCCACCGGAACCATCTCCCGCATTGCCGGCTGTTCCTCCAGCATCGAACCGATATTCGCCTTCCAGGTGATCTCGAAGATCCTGGACAGCGAGATCAGCGACATTCACCCGCTCTATCAGCAATGGCAAGAAAAGCACCCCGGCGCCGCTCGGCCAGCTTATTTCGTCACCGCCCAGGAAATATCCCCTCTTGATCACTTGAAAATGCAGGCGGTTTTCCAGGAATACGTGGACAGCGCCGTTTCCAAGACCATCAATTTTTCCAATGCGGCGACGCGCGAAGATATCGAAGCCGCCTATTTGCAGGCCTTCGACATGAACATCAAGGGCATCACCGTTTACCGCGACGGCTGCCGGGCCGTACAGGTATTGAATAAGGCCGGTGAGGAAAAGCCCAAGCCCATGGGCCGTCCCGATGCCATTCCCTCCACCACCCACAAGATCTCAACCGGCCTCGGCAACCTCTACATCACGGTCAGCTATTTTAACAAGAAACCCTTCGAAGTTTTCGCCTCCATCGGCAAAAGCGGCTACTCGACCATGGCCGACGCCGAAGCCATCGGCCGGCTTATATCGCTGGCCCTGCGCAGCGGCATTTCGACCGAAGAAGTGGTCAACCAGCTCAAGGGCATCGGCGGCGCCGAACCGATATTTACCAACGGCCTGCTCATCCAATCCATCCCCGACGCCATTGCCAAGGTCCTGGAAACCCACATCGGCACGGTTCACATGCACCATCAGGACCACAACGCTCTCAATTGCCCAATTTGCGGCAGCAGTATCAGCGATGAAAAGTGCCCCACCTGCGCCAATTGCGGCTGGTCAAAATGCAACGGCGTTTAAGCGACCAACGATCGATTGTTACAAGTTGAACATCAGGATCAGAATGACCTGATGCCGGAACGGCCATCCGGAAAATTGAATGGAGAATGATTCTTTAATTCCGCCAGGAGTTTTTCCCTGGCTGCGGGCCGGGAGCTGAGCTGGCGGAGATACTGGAAACGCTCCTGCAAAAAAGTGAAGCCGCCGATGAAATCAGGAAGGCCTTCGGGCTGGAACCGTTTCCGCCACAAATCCAGGTATAGGTTTTTCAGTTTCTCGGCCCCCTGTCCAAGCCATGCCGCCTGCCGCTGAATTTGCTCGGGCCCGCATTGTTCTTCCAGAAGGGAACCGAGACAGCTGGAAAATTCCACCTTGGCGGCGATGAATTCGCACAACTGCCGGGTGAAGTTCAAAAAGTCGGTCAGTTCGTTGCGGGCGATCTTTCTTTTTTTCAGATATAAAGCGGCTTTGCGGTAGTGGGCCTCGATTTCCCTGGGGTCGCCCGGGCGGGAAAATGGAGCAAACACTGGGTCTTCAAATAAGTATTGCCCGTGGGTATGAGGCAGCTGTTGATCCAGCTGGGCCAGGAAAGAGTAGACGCGGAACAAATCTGACTCATCCCGGCCCAAGGCCCAACGGCTGAAGGCCCCGGGAACGGGCGGCCGCCCACTCCATAACAGGCAGCCGGATTCAAACTGGAGCAAGGCGCTCCCTTCAGGAAGGCAGCCGTTCCCCCCGTTCTCACAACCGATCAGCACGACCCCGGCTAATTTATCCGCTTTGGCGGCACGGAAAGCGGCGCTGATGCCGGCCATGCTGCTGCGTATGGCTGGAATGAACCGGTCCCGGCTCCAGATGGTTTGGCTGAGTACCTGCGGGATATGGTGTTTTTTGAAGGGCATTGCCTTGCTTTTAAAATTTTCGTAGTTCCCTGTATTCGGGCTCCTTTGGAAAACCAGGACATCCCGGGGAATTTTTCGAATCCATTCGGGATGATCGGCAAAGCGGTCAGCCCAAACCAGCGTTTTTCCCCCACGGGCTTTGCCAAGTTTGCAGCGCTGCAAAAAATCTTCGAACCAAGCGTCGGGCTGCATTTTTTTTTTACTTGCTTCCGAACTGATAAATTTCAGGTTGGCCTGAGAAAATTCAGCTCCGGCCCGGTCGCTACCCTTTCCGGGAGCTGGCGCATCGCCTTCGGGCAACAGGAAAAATTCCACGCCCATTTTCCGGGCCCGGGAGGCAACGAGACCCATTTCCACCCTACTTAAGGTTCCTGTTTGAGAATGAACCGCAGTGGATTTTTCGAGTCCGGCCACGTAGGCTGCAGGCATGGCGAAATGGTTGAATCGCAACAGGGCCAGTTTTAGCAGCAAGCGCTGCAGCTCGGCCGCGACGGGAATGGCTCCGCCTGCCGCAGCAAGAGCAAATCCCCGTATGGCTATTTCCGGCGCATCGCGAATCGAAAAAACCGGCATGCGTCCGGAGTCGCCATAAAAGGAAAGGATCTGCAGCAGAGTGGCCAGGGAGTAAAATTGTCCGCGGATTGAATTGGCCAAGGCCAGGATTTGCTTCTGGCCGCTTTCCAGCATGTATTCCTCATCGCCCAGGCCCTGGTGCTCTTGAAAGATGATTTCCAGGCCGCGGTTTTTGTTCCTGACCTTAAAAAAATCGAACAGAAAGTCGTATTTCTTATATATTTCCAGGGGAAAACATAAATCCCGGATATCGAAAAAATCATTGCGGACCTGGACCTTCTTGGGGTTAGGAAACAGGAAAGCGAATTCATTTTTCATGTCTTTTCCCGCAAAAAGCCGGCCGGCTGAGGTTGGCATCGTGATTTTAAGACAAAAACCATGACTTGGCAAGTGCCGCCTGACGGTTGTTTTGAAAAAAAGAAAATTATAAAAGCAGGAAAAATTGACAAAGTACAATATCTTTAATAAAATATTTTTTAACACAAACCAAAAACATGGAAGCATTGAAAAAATTCATCACCCACTACAAGGCCGGCGACATCATCTATAAAATTGGTGATATCCAGACCGATTTTTATATCCTCAACAAAGGCAAGGTCCAACTGAGGAATGACAACAGCGGTCAGATCCTGCTTACGCTGACCAAGGGGGATTTTTTCGGCGAGGAATCATTGAACAACGATCAGAAGGCGATCTATACAGTGGAAGTCATCGAAGACGCGGACATGATCAAGATCCCTTACATTTCTTTGACTGAAATGCTCAAACAAACGCCTGACATTGCCTTGAAAGTATTGAAGAAACTTAGCGAAAAACATATAAAAATTCAGACAGTCCTGATGGACCTGCCGATTCCCGCCCCGGTTGCAAAAGAGAAAGCGGATGCCAAGGAAGTGAAGAAGGAAGACCAGACTTCTGAAAAGATCAGTACCGACATCAAAGCCTATTTGATCATCCAGCGCTCGAACCGCCTGGTGCAGCTGACCAAGGCCCAAACCTTTTTGGGCCGGCGGGATTACACCACCGGATTCGTTCCCGACATCGACCTGACGGACGAGGACGAAGAGAAATACATTTCACGCAAACATTCCAAGATCCAGTTCAAGGACGGAAAATTCTATCTTTCCGAGGAACCCGGCGCCATCAACGGCACTTTCCTGAACGGCAACAAACTGCAGACCGGGGTCAAGCATGAACTGCACGCCGAGGACGAGGTCACCCTCTGCCATTTGAATATCATCTTTAAAGTCTGATCTTCTAATCCGCAGCCGGCGGTTCTTATCGCTCAAGCCATTCGCCGCTGTAAAAAAATTTTGTCTCTTGACCGGCCACTTTCAGCAGCAAAGCGCCGTCCGCGGCCAGACCGCAAAATTCCCCCCGCAAAATTTGTCCCTGGTAATTAAAAGATATCTGCCGCCGCAAATAGGATCGGCTCAAACGCCTGGCCTGGCGGAGAATCACGGCTGACTTGCCGTTTTCTAAATTTTTCAGCCTGGCGGCCAAGGCCGCGGCCAACCTCAGCCGGCCCTCGGCGAGTGGCCAGGTCACGCCGGTCAATGTTTTCAGCGAACCGGCCCGCTCCTGCAAATCAGGCGGGAAATCCCCGGCTTGCTGGTTGACATTGATGCCGATGCCGACCAGGCAGGTGATTTTTTCCGCCCTGACTATGTTTTCACAGATGATGCCGGCAATTTTTTTTCCATCGGCCAGAACGTCATTGGGCCATTTCAAGGCAAACTCCCGCTTGGTCCAACTAGCAAGCATCCCGGCTACGGCCACTCCCGAAGTGATGGCCAGAAGTGGTAGTCCGGAGCCGGCGCCAAGGTGAAAGGCGAAAGTGGCGTAAATGCCGAGATCCGGCGCAGAGAACCAGCCGCGGCCATCGCGGCCGTGTCCGGAAAGCTGGGTGCCGGCGCTGACCATGAGCGGGAAATCGGCTTCCAGCCGGGACAGGTTCTGTCTAACATAATCGCTGGTCGATTCGCAAGCGGCAAGATGGATTTTATTGAAACCGTCAGGAAAGATCATCAATGGTCTTGCTTATTTTTGCCTTTTTTTCAATGTATTCCTGCAGGTTCTTTTTAAAATTCTGGATGATCTCGGCCGGGGCTTTTTCAGCAAATCCGCCACCGCTCAATTTGCCTTCCATCTGGCCGATCAGCTTGCTCAATTTGTCATGTTCAGCGCTCAGTCTCTGCAATTCCTGCTGGCGATCCTGGTCGCTGACAAAGGGGAGCAGAATCTCCCAATGCTGGCTCACGCCCCGGAAACCTTTCGGCAGCACCGACAAATCGGAGACGATCTCCGTCTTCAGGCTACGGCTGAGAAAATCGAAATATTTCAAGTGCTTTTCCAGGTGTTTTTTTTCCGCAGCCGCCTCGCATTTAAGAAAGATCGGGATTTTTTTATTGGGTTCGATGCGGTTTTCCGTCCTGGTTTTTCTGGTTTCGGCCACCACTTTTTTCAATGTCTCGATCGCGGCATGGGCTTGGGAAAAAACAAAGTCTTTGCTAAAGGCCGGAAATTCCGTCTGCAGTAGAAATTCCTTGTCAGTTCTGATCTTTTGGTAGATCTCCTCGCTGATGAACGGCATGAAGGGGTGCAGCAGCTGCAGGATCTTGAAAAGGGTCAGCTTAAGAACCGAACGGGTCTGAGGGCTGGCCAAATCACTTTTCGAAAACTCCAGGTACCAGTCGCAGTATTCATCCCAGAGGAAATGGTATATCAGGTCCGCGGCTTCGTACATGCGGTAATCGTCAAAACAACGGTTCACCTTTTCCACCGTGATGTTCAGCAAGTGCAGAACCCATTTGTCGGTATCGCTGATGCGGCTGGCATCGATCACCAGTTCCTCGTCTCCTTTCAGGTTCATGATAACATAGCGGGAAGCGTTCCAGATCTTGTTGGCAAAGGCCTTATAACCTTTTATGCGGCTGATGGAAAGGGAGATGTCCATGCCCGGTACCGCCTGGATGGCCAGGGTGAAACGCAGGGCATCGGCGCCGTATTCTCGGATGATTTCCAACGGATCCACGGCGTTGTTCTTGGTCTTGCTCATCTTCTGGCCTTTTTCATCGCGGATCAAACCATTGATCAGCACTTCGCGGAAAGGAACCGCGCCGCCGAAATGGATGCCCATCATGATCATGCGCGCCACCCAGAAAAAAATGATGTCGAAGGCCGTGGCCATAATGGAAGTTGGATAGAAGGTTTTAAAATCCGGGCTGTCGTCCTGCCAGCCCAGAGTGGTGAACGGCCACAGGGCCGAAGAGAACCAGGTATCCAATACATCTTCATCCTGGACCAGCCGCGCGCCGGCGCAATGTGGGCAGCGGCCGGGATCTTCTTCGGCCACCACCACTTCCTGGCAATCCCGGCAATAGTAGGCCGGGATGCGATGCCCCCACCACAATTGCCGGGAAATGCACCAATCCTGGATATTTTCCATCCAGTTGTAATATACTTTCTTCCACTTGTCGGGGATGAAAACGATCTGGTTTTCCACGACCGCACGAATGGCCGGCGGGGCCAATTCCGCGGTTTTCAAGAACCATTGCCGGGAAATATTCGGTTCGACCACGGTCTCACAGCGCTGGCAATGGCCGACATTGTGGGTATAATCTTCCTCTTTTTCAATCATTGCCAATGCGCGCAGATCGTTCAGCACTTGATTCCTGCAGGCGAAGCGGTCCAAGCCAATGTATTTTTCCGGAATGGGACCGGTCATGCGCGCCAGTTCGTCGATGACCACGATCTTTTCCAGGTGGTGTTTCAGGGCGATCTTGAAATCGGCCGGGTCGTGAGCCGGAGTGACCTTTACCGCCCCGGTGCCGAAGTCCCTGTCCACGTCATCATCGCCGACCAGGGGAATGGCCCGGCCGGTCAGCGGCAGGAGGATTTCCTGGCCGATCAATTTCTTGTAACGGGCATCTTTGGGGTGGACGGCCACCGCCACATCGCCGAGCATGGTTTCCGGCCGGGTGGTGGCCACCACCACCCAGCGCCCCGGTTCCTGGCGCAACGGGTAGCGGATATAGGTCAGGCGGCCATGGACCTCCTTGTGTTCCACCTCCAGGTCGGAAAGAACCGTTTTGCAGCTGGGACAGCGATTCACCATATAGGTTCCCTGATAAATTTTTCCTTCCCGGTAAAGCTTGACGAAAACTTTCCTGACCACCTGCTGCATCTCGTCGCTCAAGGTGAATTTCATCCGGCTCCAATCCAGCGCCAACCCCAGTTTCTTGATCTGGCTCACGATCTTCTGTTGCGAAGCGTTTTTCCAATCCCAGACCAACTGCAAGAATTGTTCCCGGCCCAGATCCTCTTTACTAAGTCCCTTTTCTTTTTTCAGGTTTTTTTCCACCATCATCTGGGTGGCGATGCCGGCATGGTCGACCCCGGGCAGCCACAGCACGTTGAAGCCCTGCATTTTTTTCCGGCGTACGATGATGTCGGGTAGGGAAAGGGTAAGGGCATGGCCGATGTGCAGCGAACCGGTCACATTGGGGGGAGGCAGGATGATCGAAAAAGGAATACCAGGGTCATGGTCGGAGGGAGTGAACAGGCTGTTCTCTTCCCAGCGGCGGTACCAGTCGCATTCGGTCTGTAAATGGTCATATGCTTTTTCCATATTCATTTCCACTTGGTTAAATCTCCAAAGAAAAAATTACAAGCCGCTTTTACTCAGATCGGATTTGATTTTATCTATTTCTTCTTTAATGATCTTTTCGGCCAAGGGAGGAACGATCTCCCAAAGCAGCTCTTTGATTGTCAGGCTTAACTTTTCTTCGAGTTTTCCGGTCATTGCCAATTTTTCCGGCAACGGTGCTTCAGCCTCGAGCCTGGTCTCTTTTTTGGGCATTTTAACCAATTTTTCCAATTCAGCCTCGGGCGAGCTTGCCTCAGGCTGCGCCTTTTTGACAACCGTTTCCTTTTCAAAAACCTTGTCCTCAAAAAGCTTCGGATCTTTTTCCGGCTTTTGGCCTGGGGCCTTGAGATCGATGATGCTGTCCGGGGTGGCATAGATGATTTTTGCTGGAGAATTCAGTTCATTCTTGTCAAATTCCAGCGCGAATTTTTCCCCGCTTTCCATCAATTTATCATCTTTCTGATCGCTGGGGAACTGCAGATCATCACTATCGGGCATTTGCGACGATTCCAATGATGATTTAAGCAGATCCTCGGAAGTGTCTTCATTGGCAATTTCAAGAAACCGTTCATGAAATTCATCGGATGCGTCTTTGGTTTGATTGTCGATCTGCGGAGTTTTGAGCACGGATTTCGTATCAAATTCAGGAGCTATCGAAGCGGCAGTCCCCGAATGCGCGGCGTTTATTTCTTCAAAAGCGGGTTCCTCTTCGAAGGGATTCTTGATGTTTTCTTCACTTTCAATCGGCATCAGGTTATCTTTGAGGGGCTGTGTCCCCTGGGTGATCTCTTCGGAAGGCAGCACTTCATCCCGCTCCAAGACCTGGTTCCTGGCTGTAGGGCGATCCGCAGGAAGCGGCGCTTCCATTTCGCCGCGAATGTCTGAAAAGCTGATATCTTCACTGTCAGGGGCGTCGGGTTCGATTTCGGGGAAATCTTCCGGAAAGGAACTGGGCCCGGCCCCGGCAACTTTGCTGGGTACTTTTATTTCTTCCCCATTGACGATCTTCATGACCGCACTGACCAGGGCATTGGAATCAAAAGGCTTGGTGACAATATCCTCATATTTGAGGTTTTTGATCATTTCGTTATCGACTGGTTCAAAACTGCCCTTCATTAAAAAAACCCGGCATTGATTCAAAATGGGGGTATCGTTGATGAAACGGCAAATATCATAGCCGTTGGTCTCAGGCAATTTAATATCCACGATCACCACGGCGGGTTTCAATTGCAGCAATTTTTCCTTAATTCCGGACCCGTTCTCAAAACTGCGCACTTCTATATTTTCAATTTCTGAAAATGATAATTCGACAATCCGGCGGATCGTGTAACTATTATCAGCCAGAACAATCGCTTTTTTATTCATTCTGGTCCTCCTGAACCTTATCCGTCTTTCGTCTACGGTAATTTCTATCACTTTTTCAACGGCAATGTCAAGTTAAAATATTGACTTTTAATTTTTTTTGTATAAAAATAATCCCAGCATGCACAGAATAAAAGTCCTGATTGCCAAACCCGGTTTGGACGGGCATGACCGCGGCGCCAAAATCGTGGCCAGGTATCTTCGTGATGCGGGTATGGAAGTCATATACACCGGGCTGCGCCAATCCCCCGAAACCATCGTCAACACGGCGATCCAGGAAGACGTCTCCATCATCGGCCTGAGCATCCTTTCCGGCGCCCACCTGCAGCTGTGCAAAAAGATCATGGCGGTTTACATGGAAAAGAAAATCCCTCCACCCCCGATGTTTTTGGGCGGCATCATCCCCGGTGCCGACATGCCGGAATTGGCAAAAATCGGCATCCAGGAAGTTTTCCCTCCCGGAACGCCCCTGGAACACATCGCCGGCAAGGTCAGGGAAATTGTCGGGCAATGACGGCAACCATGGTTGACAAAACCAACCGCATGTTCTACAATCAAAACACCCGGTAAACAAATAGCAATGAAAACTGCCAAACAAACCCGTAACTATTCGGTGATTATCGTTTCCGACGCCACAGCATCCAACAAGGAATTCACTGTTTCTTCAAAATTGATCAAAAATGCCGTTCTGGCTTTCTCCTTCCTGGTCATTTTTTTCGGCTTCATCATTTTCAGCTACCTGACCATGACCCTGGACAAGCAAAAAATGAAGCGCCTCGAGTTTGACGCCAAGGACAAACGGCAAAAAATAAGCGAATTGTCTTCCACCATCGAGATTCTCAACAAGCGTCTCAAAAACATGGAAATTTACAAGGAAAGGATCATGGTGGCCACAGGCTTGACCTCGCCATTGGCGCTCAAAGAAGTTGGCAGCGGCGGTCCCGAATTCGGCAATGCCGGCAGTAATTTTTTGAGCACGCAGGAAGTGCTCCCCGCTCCCCAGTCCCTGCTGCAAAAAGACACGGCCCCCAAAGCCGCGGACATAAGGGACAAAGCTCAAAAAATAGAAGATTCGCTCAAATCCGTGGAGAAGTTCGTCAACCAGCAAAAGCTTCAGCTTGCCGCCACTCCGGTCATCTGGCCAACGCGCGGTTATATTTCCGGCGTCTTCGGTAACCGGGTCCATCCTTTCACCGGACGTTATGAATTCCACTACGCCATCGATATCGCCACCCAGCTGGGTAACAAGATCATCGCCCCGGCCGATGGTGTGGTCCTGGTGGCCGAACCAAAAGAATATTATGGCAAGATGATCATCATTGACCATGGTTTCGGCTATGTCACCCGCTACGGCCATCTTTCGGGATTCAACGTCCGTGAAGGCCAACGCGTCCATCGCTATGACGTCATCGGCACCGTCGGAACCACTGGGAGAAGCAACGGCCCCCACCTGCACTACGAAGTCCGCTATTTCGACAAACCGCTGAATCCCGCCGATTTTATCCTTGATAGCCAGTAACCGATCCGGCGATTCCCACCTCCACCCTTTTTTTTGATTAAATTTCTAAAGTGTCTTGATTTTAATTTTTTAATTACTTATAATTCATTAATATGAGTAAAACGTACTGCGCAAGGCAAAAAGAGCATAGAAAAAATATTTCCATGTCCCCAGAACAATTCATAAAATTTAGTAGGAGGAATGCATGAAAAAAGTACTGGTTTTGATCGCTTTAATTTTTTTGATCATGATTACCACATCCTGTCAAAAACCCGAGGAGATCACGATCTCCAAATATTTCCAGTCCATGAAGGCCAAGGACAGGGACACCATGGCGGCCATGGCCGCTGAGCCTGTTTCGCTGGAATTCAAATCCTGGGAACTGGTTTCAAGTGAAGCACCGGAGAGCAAAGACCTCATCCTGCCGCAATTGATCAAAGAAATGGCTGATGTCAAGAAAAAGAAAGATACCCAGATTCTTTTGGTTAAAGACAAAAAAGACGCCCTGGACCAGCTAAAGACCAAACTGGGCGAAACCCGCGGCAGAAGACAGAAAGCCGAATTGGAGAAACAAATCGCCGATGTGGAAATAGAAGTGGAAACTGAAACCGCCAACTACAAGCGGGACCAGATGGATTATACCCAGATGAAGACCCAAGTCGAAAACGAAAAGAAAATGGTCACCCTGTCCACCAACATCGAACAGAACCAGGAGCTTTTTGCCGGCAAAGCCATCAGCGCCAAAGCCAACGTCAAGATCACCACAGCCGACGGCGAAAAGGAATATATTTTCCTGCTTAGAAAATACGAGTTGATCAATCCCGTTACCAAGAAGGTTTTTTCCAATCGCTACATCATTTTAAAAATCCTGCCCAAAGAAGATTTTGAACAAGGGAATTAAGCTTATTTATTAATCCCCCCATAAAAATTGGCCGCGGGAGCCGGCAAACGGCTCCCGCGGCTCGTCCTTCCTTTCAATCATGAACGTAATTTCCGGTTCAATTTTTCGATCTACTCAAATAAAAATCCAGCATGGAGATCCAAAATGAAGAAAATTTCAATCGTTGTTTTATGCCTGTTCCTGAGCGCCTCGCTCTGGAGCCAAAAAAGAGCCCTGACTTTTGAAGACATGTTCGCGGCCGGCCGCCTTTCATCCCCGGCCGTCTCGCCCGACGGCAAGTGGGTCGTTTTCGCGGTGAAGACCCCGGACATCGCCGCCAACACCTACCAGACCCACCTCTTTGCGGCTGACCTGCAAGGGCTTGGCTTGAAAAAACTTACCGAGAGCAAGGGCAACAACTCCAATCCCCGCTTCATGAGATCGGGCCTCCTGACATTCGTTTCCAGCCGGGACGGTGACCCGCAGATATTCTCCCTTGACCTGAAGGATCCCGGCTCCGTCAAGGCCGTCACTTCCGTCGACGGCG
>JALHTJ010000036.1 GCA_022865785.1 Candidatus Aminicenantota bacterium | reverse complement strand
TAATTGAATTAATGAAGGAGCAACTGCTCAATTCCAAATGGGATGATGAGGCCCGGCTCAAGGAAGTGCTGCTGCGCACCAAAGCGCAGTTTGAACAGAATCTTACCCGCAACGGCATTGGCATTGCCATGAGGCGCCTCGGCTCCTACCTGTCCAATCGCGGCGCCTATCAGGATTTAACCTCCGGTTTCGGGTATTATCAGTTTTTGTGTGCTATCTGCCGTGAACCTGATTTGAAAGCGATCGCCGCCAAACTCAAGGCCGTGCAAGCTGCAGTCATCAATCAAAACTGCTTGAAGGTCGGTGTAACCTGCCAGGATGAGCAGTTGCAGGCGGTCAAGAAGGCATTGCCTGCCATGGTGGCGGGTCTGCCGCAGGCCGAGTTCAAGGCGGTTGCCTATCGCTTCGCCAAGGAGCCTTTGAACGAAGGGTTCCAGGATGCATCGAAGGTGCAATATGTTTTAAAAGGCAACGATTACCAGAAGCTTGGTTTTCACTACAGCGGCAAAATGGAGGTGTTGCGCCAATTGCTCTCCACCGTCTATCTCCAGAATACCATCCGCGTGCAGGGCGGCGCCTACGGCGGGTTTGCCATCATGAATAATTCAGGCCTGCTGGCGTTCGGCTCATACCGTGACCCCAACCTGAAAAAGACGGTCGAGAACTATATGGGGGCCAGCCGCTTCCTGTCCGATTTGGTCCTGGAGGAACGGGATCTGCGCCGGCTGATCATCGGCACCATTTCCGATTGGGACCGTCCCCTCAATCCCAGTCAGAAAGGTTTTGCGGCCGTGCAACAATACCTCAGTGGCGATACGCTGGCCATGCTGCAAAAAGAACGCGATGAGATCCTGGGAACCACCGTGGAGGACCTGAAAGGGTTTGCCAAGATGGTGGAAAAAGTGATGGCCCAGAATGTTCTCTGCGTTGTCGGCAATGAAAAGAAGATCGAGGATCAGAAAGATCTGTTTAAAAAAATACTGCCCCTGAAGCAATAGTAGTTCATTGCCTGGCAAGAAGGATTCATATTCAAGGTATCGCCTTACTCAGTTGGTTTTCAGATCCGTGATCTGACGTGCATCCAGCCAATAATAATTGCTTCGGTCATAACCATTATGGGGACTTGGATAGCCGCCGCAGAAAAAGAGGTACTTGCCGTCATAAGTCAAAGTCGGGAACCAGATGTTCTCAATTTTCAGTTCTTGGCTGAGGCAAAGAGCCCTGGTCCAGCCGCCGTCCGCGGTCCTGAAACTCACATAGAGGTTCATCATCCGCGAAAACCCGCCGGGCCGGTTGGAAATAAACAGAAGATAACTGTTGTCGGGCGCCATAGTCGGTTCCGTCTCCGCGTACTCCGAATTGATTTCGGCTCCCAGCAAGACCGGGTCCGAATAACTGCCGTTGGCGTATTGTGAAAAATAGATGTCCGACCCTCCCGCTTGGCCATTGACGATGGTCTTATTGTCCCGGCAGAAAAAAATCGACCCATTGCCGGTCACCCAGGGTTGGGATTCGTCGGCAGCGGTATTGACCGGGCAGCCGATATTTTGCGGCTCGCTCCAGCCTTCTCCCTTTCTTTCCCTGTACCAGATATCGAGATCCTTGTTTCCGCCGTTTCCGTTCAACGGAGCCCGCGACTGGTAGTACAGCCGCTTCTCATCGGAGGAATAGCAAGGGCCGTTTTCCTTATGGGCTATAGAAAAAAAAGAGTCAACCGGCGCGGCCCATGTGCCGTCGATTTTTTGCTTGATGAACATTCTCATGTTAATCGCTGAACCATCACCGGCCGTCGTTGTGACGACCCAGAAAACCTCTTTTCCGTCAGGGGAAAAGACGAGTTTTCCATGCAGGTATTTGTACATATTAAACACTTCAGGCAGGAAAATCTCCGCTGCTGCGCCGGGAGGTTTCTGGCCGAAGTAGGGACCTTGCAAAAGCGGAAAATCCTTCTGCTCGGCCAGACAACAAAGAAATAGAACATGTAACAAGACCACGGACAAGACGAATTTTTTTTTCATGTCTTCTCCTTCATATCGATATACGGAAATTCTCATCATGAGTTGCAGAAATAAATTTCATATGATTTTTATGTGTCATGCTTTCTTGGCTTACTATCCTTATATAAACATGATGGTCGGCCAGCCTAAGTTCAAACTGCTCGGTGCCCGGTGGAGGAATGGCGGTACGTGCACGCCGTCCCTAAAAAATCACTCGCTGTAATAGCGGATGGTGCGGATGACCGCCTGCTCGCAGACCGTGCACAGCGGGCGCAGGCCGCGGCTGAACATCAGGCCGTCGAGCATGGGACGGAACAGCCCCTTGGCCGCGTAGCCGGCACCCTCGAAGGCGCCCACCTTGCCCTGGAAGCGGCTCTTTTTGAAAAAAGCGTTCACTTCCAGGCCGTTCAACCTCGACATTTCTTCGCTCTTGGCCTGCAGGGCTTCGATCTCCTCCTTGGGGGCGTTGGCGCGTTTCAGGGCGGCGATCTTTTCGTTGGTCTCCTGGCGCTTTTTCTGGTAGACCTTTTCCATGGCTTCATAGGCCGCTTTTTCCCAGGGGGTGGGCACGGAGGTCTTTTTCGTCACCAGTTCTTTCCATTTGAGATTTTTCGGATCGAGCAGGGCGGTGATGTTGGGTTCGAGCGGCTCCACTCCGGCCGGGTAGAACTCATTGTAGGCCACGGCGGACGTATAGTATTCGTCGGCCAAACC
>JALHTJ010000219.1 GCA_022865785.1 Candidatus Aminicenantota bacterium | reverse complement strand
GTTCGATATAAGTGTTCAGAGCTGTGAAGCCCGTATGAATTTCGTCCTCGCGGTCGTGCACCCGGCGCGGCGAATTGTGGGAAATGAAGATGTCCACGGGGGGAAAGTTTTCCAGGAACGCCTCGGCCTCTTCTTGATAATACAGGAAAGCTCCCCGCGGCTTGTACTGCCAGCAGCCGTTCAGTCCGCCGAAGCGCAGGCCGGCGAATTCCGCAGTGCGCAGGTGCAGGTCCACAACGGGCTCCGGAAAGGGCGCCTCGCTGTCGTGGTTGCCCCTGACCGCAAAAACAGCCGGGCACTGCCAGGCCTCGGCCGCCTGCAGGATCACCGCGTCGGCGAGATCGCCCAGGGCCAGCAACGCGTCGGCGCGGCCGCGACCTCCCCTCCAGTTCAGGTCATCAATATCGGCCAAAATCAGCAGTTTCATCACAGCTTCTTTATTCCAGCATCTTTGCTTGACAAGACGCGGCTCCTTTGCATGACAAACCGCATAGGAAGGAGAACCCCTTGTTGGGTCTCCTTACTTTTTGCCAAAATAGAGCTGCTGGAACCTGACGAGCAGTTCGTTCAGTTTACTGATATGGACAAGGTCGATGCCCTGCTTGGCTTTCATGGCATACACCAACAGCTGATGAACCCATTCCAGCTGCATCTGGTACTTCGCATAGCTCTCTTTGTCTTCTGGAGCCACAGGTTTTATGCGCTGAGCCAGGAAATAGTAGGACAGGATCTCGCTGAACTCCTCGGCGTGTTTTTCCTTGTTCAGGACCCAGCGCATGATCTGGTTGTAGTTCACCGGCGCCTGCACCGAGAGCGCTGCGATCTCCTTCATCGCCTTCTCCATGGTCGTGACATGCTCGGCCAGCAGCTTGAAGCGCGCCTCATCGTCGTAGATGCCGCAGGGCACCTGGCAATGGGCCTTGAGCAGCTGCCCGCCCCCAATCGCCAGCAATACAAAAAAGACCATCATTCCCGCAATCGATTTTTTCATTTTTTCTCTCCTGTTTTTTGCTTCATTTTTAAATCAATAAAACATTAAAACAAGTCACGGCCGGTCTTCCCCGCTTACTTGAATGTTTGGGCGCCGTAACCTTTGAGGGCGCCGAAAAGCGGCAGGGTTTCACGCCAGGGATAGCGATTCATGAACATGGAGACCCGGGATGTGATCTTGCCCTGCTTGTTCAAACCCAAGGCTTCACGCCATCTGTTGGCCGCGGAATCGGGCTTGAAATCAACCTGCTCGGAATAACTCGCGCTTAAAAAAGCATCCAGGTAATTCTTATTGACCGGCAGCTTGGCCGGTATTTCCCCCTTGTTGCCTTTTACTTGGTCAAACGAAAGGTCGCCGAACTGTTCGACGAACAGGTTGAGCTTGGTGTTGCTGGCGGGACTGTATTGCAGGTCGGCCTTTTTATTGGCAAAAAAAATGTTGTCGGTGATGCGCAGCCACTCATCCTTGTTGAAGCGGCTGTGGTCGATCCCGGCCAAGACGCTGCCGGCGATGACATTGTGATGGATGTGGTAGCGGCACTTGGTCATCACCCGGACCCCGTAG